>NZ_VTHL01000022.1:0-92386 GCF_008271285.1 Hymenobacter lutimineralis
CGGCCGGCTCAAAGAAGCGCGAGGCTTGGCCACCCGCTACGAGAAAACCGCCGCCTCTTTTTTAGCCGTCGCTCACCTGCTCGCCGCCCTGGATTGGATGCGCTGACTGTCCACACTCTCTAGCTGCTCCAGGGTAAGCAGCAGGTAATTGCCCTTTTCGTAGGCTATTTCGTTAAGGCCCTCGTCTGGGTCGCGGCCGGCCAGGTTCAGCTGCAAGTGGGTGTCGGGGGAGGTTTCGCCCAGTTCGGCCAGGGTGTGGTGCAGGGCCGTGTTGCCCAGCACCTGCAGCATGTCGGCGTAGGGGCGGCCGTAGAGCTTCTCCATAATCCGCCGCTCGAAGTATACCGTGAAGCCTTCGTTTAGCCAGAAGTCATTCCACGTAGCATTCGTCACCAGGTTGCCGCTCCAGGAGTGGGCCAGCTCGTGGGCTACCAGACTGGTCAGGCTCCGGTCCCCGGCCAGAATGGTAGGTGTTACAAATGTTAATCGAGGGTTTTCCATGCCCCCAAAAGGAAAAGAAGGGGGTAAGACCAGTAAATCATACCGCTCCCAGCGGTAGGGACCATACAACTCTTCGGCCGCCGCTACCATTTGTTCCAGATCCCGGAATTCGCTGGCGGCGGTGGGCAAGGTGGCCGGCTCGGCATATACCCCGGTGCGGCTGCTCAGCGGGGCAAAGGCTACGTCGCCCACCGCCAGGGCCATGAGGTAAGCCGGGATGGGCTGCGTCATCCGGAAAGTATATTCGCCCCCCGGGTTGCGCGTCTGCGGGTTGGTCGCACTCATCAGGGCGAGCAAGTCGGTGGGGACTCGCACGGTGGCGTCGTAGGTGAAGCGCACCCCCGGCGAGTCCTGGCAAGGCAGCCAGGTGCGGGCCAGGATGGCCTGCGACTGGGTAAAGAGGAAGGGCTGGTTGCCGGCCGTTTGTTCGGCGCTCAGCCATTGCAGCGCCGCCGCGCCCGGGGTAGTACGGTACCGTACGCACACGGCGCTGGCCCCGGCCGGCAGTTCAATGCGCAAGGCCTGCCCGAGGATGGCATCGGCGGCGCCCAGCGCCCAGGCAAGCGCCGGGCCGGCTGGGTCGTTCAGGCTGATGGCGTCGATGTGCAAGTCGCGGGTGTCGAGCCAAAGCTCCTGGCTGGAACCCGCCAAGTGCTCCAGCAACCAGGTGGCTTGGCCCGCAAGTGTGCGCGTGCTGAAGTCCACAGCAAGGTCCAGCGTCAGGTGGTGCACACGTACGTCGGCGGGACGGGCATAGCTGTGCGGATCTTGCGGACTAGAGAAAGGAGTAGGAGCAGACATCAGGAAAACAAAGGCTGGAGAGGTGAGAAGCCAAGGGGGTGGGGAGACCGGGCAAATATAGTAAAAGGGCTTCCCGCCGTCGGCCGACAAGCACCGCCCAGGGTATAGGTAAGGCGAATGAAAACGGCTATCTTGCCGGCTGGTGCTAAAGGCCCGCGCAAGCAGGCTGGTAACCCTCGGAAGGCGTTTCGAGTAGAACGCGCAGCCGGCTCAGCCGTTCGGGCCAGACTGCCTGCACGACTGCCGCCGGATGTTTTCCGTTACTGGCCTTTGGGCTTTACACCGTTCGACTTCATGAAAGTACCTGTTGTTTCTGTCTTTTTTTCTACCCTGCTCAGCTGGCTTCTTTGCCTGACGCTGCTGGCCACGGCTGCCTCGTGCAGCCAGGACCAGCAGAACAAGATGAAGGCCGCCCTGCCCGGCACTCTCGGTAAACCCGGTGGGCCGCAGCCTAAGCTCGACAGTGTATATGTAGTGCGCCAGATGCTGGCGGAGCCCGCGTTCAAAGACCAGCTGGAGTGGGGCAAGAAATTCTACCGGGAGCGTGACTTCCGCCTGGGCTGGTTCCGGGGACATGAATTAGTGCCGCAGGCCAAAACGATGCTGAGCGTCATTAACAAGGCCGGCGAAGAAGGCCTTGATCCTAAAGACTACAAAGTCAAGGACTTCGATAAGCTGTTTGCCGAGCTCGAAGCGGCTCAGATGGATACCACCAAGCGTAATGCGCTGGAAAAGCAGATTGACGTCGCGCTATCGGGGACGTATTTTAATTGGGCGTCTGACTTTTACCGCGGTACAGTAAACCCGCGCGAGGTAAAAAGCATCGATTGGCAGGTGAAGCGCAACAAAATAAAGTTGCACAAGGCGCTCATGACCATTCTCAAGGAGCGCGAAAGTACCTATCCTTATTACGAGTTTGAACCCCTGCACCCGGAGTACGACCGGCTGAAAAAAGCCCTGGCCGACTACCGCGAGTTGCAGCGCCAGGGTGGCTGGGCGCAGCTTCCGGCTACCACCAAGCTCAAGCCTGGCGACTCTTCGCCCACCGTCGAACTGCTGCAGCAGCGCCTGCTCAATAAGCCGGCACCCGCTACGGCGCAAGCCGTACCCGTGTCGAACGGTGGAGCCAGCGCCGCGCCTGCGCCTAAGTACGACGGTGAGTTGGTAGCCGCGGTAAAAGAGTTCCAGGAATTGAATGGCCTGAAGCCGGACGGGGTAGTAGGGGGCGAAACCCTCAAGCAACTGAACGTGCCTATCCAAAGCCGGATCGAGCAGATTACCCTCAACATGGAGCGGTGGCGCTGGATACCCAAACGCTTCGAGGCGGACTACCTGCTGGTGAATATTCCCGACTACAAACTGCACGTTATCGAGGATAACAAAGAGGTTTTCGACATGCGCGTTATTGTTGGCAAGGCCCTCAACGCAACGCCCGTCTTCAGCGACAAAATGGAGTATGTCGTGCTGGCTCCGTACTGGAATGTTCCCTACAGCATCATCGATAAAGAGATGCGTGCTAACCTGACCAATAACCCGGTGGGTACCCTCGACCGTCTGGATATGGAAGTGGTGAAGGGCTCGGGAGCCAAGGCAACGCCCATAGATCCTACCTCCGTGGACTGGGCAAACCTGACCGAGAAAACGTGGAAGTATACCCTCCGCCGTCGGCCCGGACCCAAGAACGACCTGGGGGATGTGAAGTTTATCTTCCCCAACTCGAACGACGTGTACCTGCACGACACGCCCCACGACGAGCTGTTCAACCAAACAAAGCGGGGCTTCTCCCACGGCTGCGTACGGGTAGAGGAACCCATCAAGCTGGCCGAATACCTGCTGCGCAACAAGAGCGGCTACGATGAAGCCAAAATCCTGGACGTAATTTCCCAGCGCAAGGAGCAGTACGTAGCCTTGCCCGAGAAGCTGCCCGTGTACCTGGTTTACTTTACCTCCTGGGTAGATGAAGCCGGCAAGGTGCATTTCCGGGAAGACATCTACGGCCACGATAAATCCCTGGCGCGCGAATATTTCGACTAGCTTATTTGAAACGGGAGCTAGTACACCCAACAAAAAGCCCGACCTCTTTCATAGAGGTCGGGCTTTTTGTTGGACCTGGTAGGCTACGCTTCTTTACCAACAAAGCAGGCAGGAGCAAGGAGAAAGAACACCAGTTTACATATGTATTACAATTGTAATCGGGGGTTTCATTTGTAATACATATGTAAACCATTGCAAGTCGAGGGGTGTACGCACTATAAAGCCTCCGAGCTTCGTACATTTGTAATCCTTCAAACACGGGCTACATGGTAGAGCGAATCCGGGCATTGTTAGCAGAGCGGCAGCTCACCCCCACGCAGTTTGCTGACTTTATCGGCGTAGGCCGCCCAATCGTGAGTCACATCCTGAGCGGGCGCAATAAGCCAAGTCTGGAAGTGATTCAAAAGGTAATAAACGCATTTCCCGATCTAGCCCTGCCTTGGCTTCTAACGGGCGCCGGGGCTATGTGGACTGGTTTGGAAGCAGTAAAGCCAGTACAAAGCCAAAAACCAAGCAAAAAAGCGCTAAACCGGCCGCAGTCGGTTTCGCCTACCACGACTACCGCGGAAATGGTGGCGGTACCAGCCGGTAGGCCCGCCTCAGCAGAGCTTGCGGCAACTGCTGCAGAGGCCTACGCCCCGCAAAGCCCGCTGCCACCAGAGCCAGCCCTACCGCGCCCTGTAGCTGCTTTGCCTCAAGAGGCTCCAGCGCCACCGCTGGCTGCCGGATCAGTGGCACCACCGGACAGCCCCAGCAGCCCCAGGCAATCTATACCGCTTCAGGCACTGGCCGAACCAGACAAAGCCATCCGGCGTATTGTTATCTTCTACCAGGACGGCACCTTCTCCTCTTTTCAGCCTGAGTGAAAGAGTGAGGCTTTTGAGGGGCAGGGTAACGCAATACCTTATGGGCTTATGCCAGGGTACAGGCGTAGAATGCAATTTGTCAGTGTTGAAAAAGCTACCTAGCTGCTCTCATTATTTCAGAGCTAAGTGACTCATCTTCCTAAGGATGTGTGATAGGTAAATAACGGGAATAGTTCTACTAAATATACCTGTTATTAAATTTAGCTAAGAGTTGCTTATATGTTTTGTTTGTAGTTGTTTTTCAGTTAATTATATAATATAATCTTGTGTAATGATTTACGTAAAAGCAGCAAAAAGGCCTGTGATGTAAGGTCAATAAAACAACAATAGATCAGGCCTTCTGTCATACTAGCTATTCGAAGGAGTTGTGCTAACAACATTAACAGTAAGACCGGGTGTGAAAACTGCAATTATGCCACGCTAATGGAATTGGCCTTGCCTAAACAACTTGCCTGCCGCCTTATGCAATGCCTCTTGTGGTTTTCAAAAGTGAATTACGTTTGTTAGCAGCCCCTGCTCTTGGACGCGATGAGCAGAAGCGGGGTGGATGATTTACAAATGATAAGAAGGGCTTTTCTCCGACAGCGCGTAGCCAGAGGCTACCGCCAGCTGCGCTACACCGGGAAAGGCTTGGCAGAACGCATGACGGTGCTTACCTTTGGGGCATGAAAAAATTCCGTCTGCTTCTGCTGTCCGCCGTCGGCGCTTCTTTGTTTCTAACGTCCTGTGAGCAGGCTCCCGACGCGGAGAAAGACCCTAATGCGGATGCCGCCTATAAGCGCAGCCACCGCACCGAAATGTACCGCGAGGCGCAGCGCAGCAATACCAACTACTAAGCAGCGTATACGCCGCTCCTACGGCTGGCTTAAGCCGTTTGCGGTACTGGCTACAAAAAAGCCCCCCGATGCATTTCGGGGGGCTTTCCTGTGTTTAGGGTTGTGGGCTACAATACGCCTGCCAGCACGGGCTCAAGCGCCAGGGAGGGCAGCGGCTGCTGAGCGGCCCACTCGTCCTCGAGCAGGGCTGCCCAGGTGTTTAAGTAGAGCACCACATCTTCGCGATTATTGTGCCGCAGCGCATTGCGCCGCTCAAACGGTATGGCCGCGCGAATTTTGGGGTCGGAGAGGCGTTCCAAGTGAGCCAGATCGGACCGGGTGAAGCCCAAAGCCAGCATTTCGTCAATGGTTTCATCGAAAGGCAGACCGCTGGTGGGGCAGTAATCCTGCAGTTGCTGATCCCAGTCGCCGTAGCGCTGTAGCGCCCGGGCGTGAATTTCCGCTTTGCTTAACCGGGTAATCGTCTGGGCCAGGTGGCCGCAGTTGCAACTGCCCATATGGCCCCACTGATAGGGTGCCTGCGTCTGTAAACGATGCGCGGTAGTGCGCAGGGCCTCAAGTACGGCCAAGTTGCTCTTCGCCATGGTCAGAAGAAGGAAAAAAATGGACAAGTCTGTTTCCTTTAAATACTTGGTGGAAGCATTTTGTTTCAGCCGGCCACAAAAAAGCCTCCCACTGACTTCGCAGCGGGAGGCTTTCAAAGGGCATATCAAGCCTTAGCGGCCCGAGGTACTGCCGCCGCTACCGCCGCGGAAACGGCGCCGGGCCCCGCCGCTGGCGCCCGAGCCGGCCGGCTTGCTACCGGCTGCTCCCGCTACCGGGCGGCGGGCACTGCTTTGCTCCCGCTCACGCGGGGCGCGGCTGCTGTCCCGCGCCGGGCGGCTGGTTCCTTCCGGCCGGCCACGGTCGGGGCGTGGGGCCCGGCCAGCGGGGCCTTTGGGCCGCTTGATGGGGGCGCCGCCGTGCAGCAGTACGGGCGCCACATCCTTAGTCTGGTAAGGATGATCGGCCACTACGTCCAGCTGACGCCGAATGAGCTTCTGAATATCCTGCAGGTAGGCGCGCTCCTCGTCTTCCACGAAAGTGAGGGCGGTGCCCAGTGCTCCGGCCCGGCCTGTGCGCCCAATGCGGTGCACGTAGGTTTCGGGCTCGTTGGGGACTTCGTAGTTGATTACGTGGGTCAGCTCATCCACGTCAATGCCCCGGGCGGCAATATCCGTGGCTACCAGCACGCGGGTGGCGCCGGCTTTGAAGTTGCTGAGGGCGCGCTGCCGGTGGTTCTGCGACTTGTTGCCGTGAATGGCTTCGGCCGGAATGTTGGCTTTGGCCAGGGTTTTCACCACGCGGTCGGCGCCGTGCTTGGTGCGCGTAAACACCAGCACCCGCCGAATCTGCTGGTCGCCAAGTACGTGTTCCAGCAGGGCTGGCTTGTCGTTCTTCTCGACTAAGTATACGGCCTGGGTTACCGTATCCGCCGTGCTCGACACGGGCGTTACGGCCACCTTCACCGGGTTGGGGCGCAGTATGGTATTGGCCAGCTCCTGAATTTGCGGAGGCATGGTAGCCGAGAAAAACAGCGTCTGGCGCCGGGCCGGCAGCTTGGGCAGGATGCGCCGGATATCGTGGATGAAGCCCATGTCCAGCATCCGGTCGGCTTCGTCCAGTACAAAGACTTCCAGATGGCGCAGGTCCACAAAGCCCTGGTTCATGAGGTCGAGTAGGCGGCCGGGCGTGGCAATGACCACCTCCACGCCGCGTTTGAGGGCCGAGGTCTGCGGCATCTGGCCCACGCCCCCGAAGATGACGGTGTGGCGCAGCTTCAGGTGGCGGCCGTAGGCCGCGAAGCTTTCCCCAATCTGAATGGCCAGCTCGCGGGTGGGCGTCAGCACCAGGCAGCGAATGCGGGACTGCGAATGACGCTCAACCAGCGCGGTCTGGTGCAGCACCTGCAGAATGGGCACGGTGAAAGCGGCCGTTTTGCCGGTTCCCGTCTGGGCCACTCCCAGCAGATCTTTCCCCTCGAGCACGTGCGGAATGGCCTGCTGCTGGATGGGGGTGGGAGTGGAGTAGCCTTCTTCCTGCAAGGCCTGCAGGATGGGCTCAATTAAATTCAGGTCGTCGAAAGACATCAAACAGAAAAAAATGGCCTGGCTCCGAAGAGGAACGCCGGCCGCAATGAGTGGGCAAAGGTCGCATATTTGTGGCAAATGCTCCCGGCAGGCAACCAGTGCTCGGCCGCGGGCAGTATACTTCGGTAGCTATTCACTTCCTGGCGCTGGCCAGTAGCCCTTTGTTCTTATGCAAATCACCGATCAGAAACTCGTCTACGACGGCCATTTCAAGCTACGCCTGCTCACCCTGCAAGACGGCGACGAGCAGCACAAGCGGGAACGGTTCGAACCGGGCAAATCCGTGGCAGCCCTGGTATTGGATACCACGCAACAGCGCTACCTGTTCGTGCGTCAGTACCGTATTGGTCCCGAAGACCAAGTGCTGGAAATACCGGCTGGTATGCTCGACCCCGGTGAAAGTCCCGAAATAGCCATCCGGCGGGAGCTGCAGGAAGAGTTGGGCTACGACGTGGACCACCTGGAGCCCCTGGCCGAGTTCTACGCCTCGCCCGGCACCAGCGCCGAGCTGATGAGCGTATTCTACGCCGAGGTCAGCCAGCAAACGGGAGCCGGTGGAGGGCTGGCCAGTGAGGGCGAAAAGCTGGATGTCGTGCCCCTGACCTGGGAGGAAATGCTGGCGCAGCGCTTCCTGGATGCCAAGACCTATGCTGCCGTGCAATGGGCGCAGCTGCGCCGAAAATAAACCATATTACTCATTTGTGTATATAATGAAAAGCCACGTTTTCAGGTGAAAACGTGGCTTTTCATTTGGGTATATCCGTATGCTTACTGCGTGTTTACGATGTACTCGAAGTCTTCTTTTAGCTTGGCGTCATTGATAATAACGCGCAAAGCCTGGGGTTCGAGAGTTTTAACAAATGGAATAGTCCGCTGGCTCTTATACAGGTCCCGGTTCCAGAATCGGCCGTCCCCATCGGGTAGGGAGGGAATGTTGAGCAGCTCTTTTTCGTCCTTATCCTTTACTACCAAACTCAGGTAAGAGGGGTTAGCATTGGTGGAGCCCCGGCGCAGCATTGTCACAATCAGCACCCCGCCGGCCGGCAGGTTATTGAGGCGGCGCTGGTAGGCAGAGTCGGCCCAGGTGCTGTACTTGCGCTGCTCGTTCAGTTCCAGCAGCAACTCCGTGTAGGGCCGGTACGCCAGGCGCGTCACGCTGGCCGATACTTCGGCATCCTCATCGGTGTTCTTGGTTACGTTCTGCACGTACTGGCACTCCTCGTCTTTTTTCGGGCGCAGGTACTTTTTACGCTCCGTTTTCACCTGGGCCGAGGCAGCCAGCGTGGAGAACAGAGCCAGCAGGAGGAAAAACTGTTTCATGCAAGAAATAATTAGACAAAACGAAGTTGAAGAGCCGTATTTACTGGACAAAGGTAAGAAAGTGCCTGCACACCCGCACTATCGGCGTGCCGGTTCACGCAAGCATAAAGCACACATAATGCCCGCATAACTTCTTCTGACTGTGCGTGCTGTTGCTTTGCGGGCAGGTTGTGCCCGCTGTAACAGTCTGCCTATGAAAGGGAAATTGCGTCGTCGTCGCGTGGAGGTAGCAGTGGTGTCGGATGTGCATCTGGGCACCTACGGCTGCCACGCCGCGGAGCTGCTGCGGTACCTGAAAAGCATCCGACCCCAAACCGTGGTGCTCAACGGCGACATCGTGGATATCTGGCAGTTCAGCAAAAGCTACTGGCCGGCCGCGCACATGCGCGTCGTGCGCCACCTGGCCGGGCTGGCCGCCAAGGGCACCCGCATCTACTACCTCACCGGCAACCACGACGAGCTGCTGCGCAAATTTGCCGGCACCCGCCTCGGGGCCCTCACCATCGACAACAAGCTGGTGCTGGAGCTGCCCCATGGCCGGGCCTGGTTTTTCCACGGCGACGTATTCGACGTGACCATGCGCCACGCCCGCTGGCTGGCCCGTCTGGGCGGCCACGGCTACGACTTGCTGATTCTGCTCAACCGCCTCGTCAACTTTGGGCTGCAGAAGCTGGGCCGGCCCCGCGTGGCGTTGTCGAAGGCGGTGAAAGACCGGGTGAAAAGCGCGGTGCGCCTGGTGGGAGACTTCGAGCAGACTGCCGCCGACATTGCCGGGGAGCGGGGCTACCAGTTCGTGGCCTGCGGCCACATTCACTGCCCCGACATCAAAACGCTGACTACGGCCCATGGCCCGGTCCAGTACCTGAACTCCGGCGACTGGATAGAAAACCTCACCGCTCTGGAGTACACCGCGGCCGAAGGCTGGCACCTGTACCGCTACGCCGACGACCCGCGTATGCAGCTGCCGGCCCCCGACCCCAGTGCTGACGAGGCAGACGATACCGACCGGGCTGCCGATGCCGCCCCGGCCGCTCTGCTGCAAGGCTTGCTGGCCGAGCTCAGCCTGCGCCCGGCGCCTGCGCAGGAATAGAAAATTTGCCGCATCTTGCCGGTCGGGCTGGCTACCGCCGAAAAGCCCGGGGCTGCGTGTCGGCCTGCTTTCGGCCCACCGTTTCGTTTTCTGATGCCACGTATTCTATATGCTATCCAGGGCACCGGCAACGGCCACCTGGCCCGTTCCCTCGATATTGTGCCCCTGCTGCAGGAGCGCGCTTCCCACCTCGACGTGCTCATCAGCGGCCCGCCGTCCGATATTCAGCTGCCCTATCCGGTGCGCTACCGCTGCCACGGCATGGGCTTTATCTTCGGTAAAAGCGGGGGCATCAGCTTCAGCAAAACCTTTGCCCAGCTGAACGCCCCGGCTTTGCTGCGCGAAACCCGGGAGCTGCCGGTGAAGGACTACGATCTGGTGATAAACGACTTCGAGCCGGTATCAGCGTGGGCCTGCCGGCTGCGGCAGGTGCCCTGCGTGGCCCTCAGCCACCAGAGCGCCGTGCTGGGCCCCGAAGCCCCGCGCCCCCGGCGGCCCGACCCGGTAGGCCACGCCGTGTTACGCCATTACGCGCCATCCACGGCCCACTACGGATTCCACTTTGAGCGCTACGACGAGCACACCTTCACGCCCGTCATCCGCCGACAGGTGCGCGAGCTGACGCCCCAGAACGACGGCCACTACACGGTGTACCTGCCCGCCTACGATGAGGAAACCCTGGTAAACCGCCTGCGCTACATCAGCCGCGATACGCCGTGGGAAGTGTTCAGCAAGCACAGCAAGCAGGAGTCCCGGCACGGCAACGTGCGGGTGCGCCCGGTGAGCGGAGCCGCCTTCACCGACAGCCTGGCCCGCAGCGCCGGCGTGTTTTGCGGAGCCGGTTTTGAGACGCCCGCCGAGGCCCTGTACCTGGGCAAGAAGCTGCTGGTGGTGCCCATGAAAAACCAGTATGAGCAGGCCTGCAACGCCGCTTCTTTGGCGCACCTGGGCGTGCCCGTGGTGAAAAGCCTCAAGGACAAGCACCTGACCGGGGTGGAAGAGTGGCTGCGCTTTGGCCGCCCTATCCCGGTAGACTACCCCGATGAAACCGGCCGCATCATTGACCGGCTGCTGATGGAGCAGCTGGGCCGCAAGCGCCATTAACAGCGCATAGCTATTCGTTGAGTATTGCCGTATGAGCGAAGCTGGCACTATTTGCCATCAGCTAACGGCTCTTTTCTATGTCCGATTTGCCCGCGGCGTTTTTCCCGCCGACTACGCCCACCGCCTTTTCCCGCGCCGATTTTGGGGCTGATTTTCACTGGGGCACCTCGGCAGCGGCCTATCAGACGGAGGGAGCCTGGCAGGCTGAGGGCAAGGGGCCCAGCATCTGGGACGAGTTTGTACGCCGCCGCGGGCGCATCAAGGGCGGGGCCACGGCCGACGTAGCCACCGACTTCTACCAACGCTGGCCCGAGGACCTGGACTTGATGCGCGGGCTGCACATTCCCAACTTCCGGTTTTCGGTGGCCTGGTCGCGGGTGCTGCCGCAGGGGCGAGGGGCCGCTAACCCCGCGGGCCTCGATTTCTACGACCGGCTGGTGGATGGCTGCCTGTCACGGGGTATCGAGCCGTGGGTGACGCTCTACCACTGGGATTTACCGGCCGCCCTGCAGCGTCAGGGCGGCTGGGCGCACCGCGACGTGGTGAGCTGGTTTGCCGACTACGCCCAGCTGATGGCCCGCCGCCTCGGCGACCGGGTGCGGCACTGGATAGTGCTGAACGAGCCGCTGGCCTTTGTGGGGGTAGGGCATCTGCTGGGCATTCACGCTCCCGGGCGCCGCAGCCTGGCCGCATTCCTGGCTGCCACCCACCACGCGGCCCTGGCCCAGGCCGAGGGTGGCCGGGCTTTGCGGGCCACGCTGCCCGCAGAGGCACAAATCGGGACCAGCTTCTCGGGCTCCCACGTGCAGCCCTGGCGCCCCGGCCTGCCCCGCGACGAAGCCGCTGCCCGCCGCGCCGATGCTGCTTTCAACCGGATGTTCATCGAGCCGGCCCTGGGCCTGGGCTACCCCGTGGCCGACTTGCCTGTGCTGCGCCGCCTGGAGCGCTACCACCGCCCCGGCGACGACAAGCTCTTGCCCTTCAACTTCGACTTCCTGGGCGTGCAGAACTACACCCGTGAGGTGATAGGGTTTGCGCCCTACGTGCCGCTGGTATGGGCCCGACTGGTAAGTGCCCGCCGCCGGGGAGTGCCCATCACCAGCATGGGCTGGGAGGTCTACCCCGAAAGCATCTACCACCTGCTCAAGAAAGTGGCCGCTTACCCCAATGCTCCGCGCCTGGTCGTCACCGAAAACGGCGCTGCTTTCCCCGACACCCTCACCGCCGATGGCCGCGTGCCCGACCCTGCCCGGCAGGCGTTTCTGCGGGCCTGCATCGGGCAGGTACTGCGCGCCAGGCAGGAAGGTGTGCCGGTGGATGGCTACTTCGTGTGGTCGTTTACCGACAACTTTGAGTGGGCCGAGGGCTACCACCCACGCTTCGGGCTGGTCCACGTCGATTATGCCACCCAACAGCGCATCATCAAGGACTCCGGCCACTGGTACGGGCGGCTGCTGGCGGGGGAGGAGGTGTAGGCAGAGGACGTAAGCCGGGGCTTTGACCCCGGCGGAAATGGGTAACTTGCCCCGGCCTGCCCGAGTAGGGCGGTGCCGTGTTCTATCCGCCGCCTTATCCCTCATGCTACTTACCATTACCACCACGCACCAGCCCGCTACCGACCTGGGCTACCTCCTGCACAAGAACCCGGCGCGCCTCCAGAGCCTGGAAATTACCGGCGGGCAGGCGCACATCTTTTATCCCGAAGCCACCCCAGAGCGCTGTACCGCCGCCCTGCTGCTCGACATCGACCCCGTGGCGCTGGTGCGCAGCCACCGGGGGCCGGCCGGGGAAGGTTTTGCCCTGGAGCAGTACGTAAACGACCGTCCCTACGTGGCCTCCTCGTTTCTGAGCGCGGCCCTGGTCAAGGCCTTCAATACGGCCATGAACGGCACCTGCAAGGACCGCCCCGCGCTGCCTGAGGTGCTGCTGCCCCTCGAAGCCACCGTGGCCGTGATGCCCGCCGCCAGCGCCGAGCAGCTGCGCCGCCTGTTCGGCCCGCTGGGCTACGAAGTGGAAACGGAGACGCACCTGCTCGACCCCACGCAGCAAGAGTGGGGCAACAGCCGCTACTTCACGTTGCGCCTGCGTCACCCGGCCTTGCGCCTGCAGGATCTGCTGAGCCACCTCTACGTGCTTATTCCGGTGCTGGACCGGGGCGACAAGCACTACTGGATCAGCCAGGAGGAAGCCGGAAAGCTGCTGCGGCGCGGGGGCGAGTGGCTGCCGCGCCACCCCGAGCGGGAGTTTATCACGCGCCGCTACCTGCGTTTCGCCGAGTTCGTGAACCCCACGCTGGAGCGCCTGCTGGGGGATGAGGCGCTGGACGAGGAAACGCCTGAAACCATTGCCAGCTTCTCGGCTGGTACTCCTGAGTACTCCGAAAGCGCAGCTGAGGCGGTAGCGCCTGCGGACGCCAATGCGGCGACCAAGCAAAACCTCCACGACTTGCGCCTGGACCGCGTGGCCGAGGAAATCCGGCGACTGGGAGCCAAGCAGGTGCTGGACCTGGGGTGTGGGGAAGGCAAGCTGGTACGCCGCCTGCTGAAAAATGGTGCTATTGAGCATATTTTGGCCCTGGATGTATCGTGGCGGGAGCTGGAGCGGGCCCAGCAGCGGCTGCACGTTTCGGAAATGCCTCCGCGCCAGCGCGAGCGGCTCACGCTCACGCAGGGCTCTTTGCTTTACCACGATGCCCGCCTGGCCGGCTACGACGCGGCGGCCGTGGTGGAGGTTATCGAGCATCTGGACGAAAGCCGGCTGGCGGCGTTTGAGCAGGTGGTGTTTGCCCGCGCCCGTCCCGGTGCCGTGCTCGTCACCACCCCCAACGCCGACTACAACCAGCGCTACGAAGCCCTGGCCGCCGGCGACTTTCGTCACCACGACCACCGTTTCGAGTGGACCAGGGCGCAGTTCACGGCCTGGGCCGAGGGCGTGGCCGAGCACCACGGCTACCGGGTACGCATCGAGCCCCTGGGCCCCGAAGCCCCCGAAGTGGGTGCCCCCTCACAGTTGGCCGTGTTTGAGCAGTAAGACCTTTCAAAAGATTGGTGAAAATGAATTAAGAACGTCATGCTGAGCTTGTCGAAGCATCTCTACCTCTGGCTAACTAATTAGCACTGCAACGAAGCAGTAGAGATGCTTCGACTCCGCTCAGCATGACAGGCTAATAAATTATGAACAATTGAAAAAGCAGCCCTGGACTTTATACCCGGCGCTGCTTTTTCAATTGTTCAAGTCAAGCGTTACTCCAGCATCAGCACGAAGCCGCCGTGGGGTTTGATGGGCAGGGTGAGCGAAGAACCGGTGACGTGCCGGGTGCTGAAGTCGCGGGAGGTGCTGCCCTCGGTGATGAGCGTGCCGCCCCGCACAGGTCCCAGCTTGCTCAGCTCAAGCGTGACGGTTTTCTCTTTCTCGGTGCCGTTGATGCCGGCCACGTACCACTTGCCCTGGGCCTGGCGGGCCAGCACCGCGTATTGGCCGGGAAAGCCGTCAAGGAGCCGCAAATCGTCCCAGCGTGGGGGCAGGTTGCGCAGGAAGTCCACCACGTAGGCGGGCTGCCGGGCCATACCCTCGGGTATTTCCACGTAGTGCTGAATGCCCGACTGAAACAGCACTGATAAAGCTAGCTCGAAGCCGTTGGTGGTGGCGCGCCGAATGCCGCCGGGCAGCTCCGAAAAGCACAGGGGCGTGAAATCCATAGGGCCGATGGCGTTGCGGGCGAAGGGCAGCATGGCGCAGTGGGAGGGCTGTTGGTCGGCGTTGGCCTGCTCGAAGGTAATGAACTCGTAGCCACGCACGGCTTCCATCGTGACCAGGTTAGGGTAGGTGCGCGTCCAGCCCCTGGGGATAGTGGTACCGTGGAAGTTCACGACCAGTCCGGCGGCGGCGGCATCCTCCAGCAGATCCTGGTAGTACGCCATAAAGGATTGCCCGTCACCTCCAAAAAAGTCGATTTTTACACCTTTGATGCCCATTTGTTGCAGGCGGGTAAACTCCTGGCGGCGCGTGTCGGGCTCGAACAGCCGCCGCAGGGGCGTTTGCGGAGCCTGGTTCCAGCTGCCGTTGGAGTTATACCAGAGCAGCAGATCCACGTTTTTGCTGCGGGCGTACCGGGCCAGCTCCGCGGTTTTCTCGTAGCCGATCTGCGTGTCCCATAGCGCATCAATCAGGCAGTAGCGCCACTTCATATTTGCAGCGTAGTCGATAAACCGCTTCTGCACCTCGTACACCGCCGACTCATCCTTGAGCAATGCCCAGCTCCAGGCCGCTTTGCCAGGCCGCACGAAAGCGGCATCCTTAGTCTTGGCCGGCGTAGCTACGTCCGTGGTCAGCGTCGACTCCACAATGGTGCCCAAGGAGGGCCCAACTACGACTACGCGCCAGGGGGTACGCCATGGCAGGCCGCTTTCGGGCAGCAGGGGAGCGGTGGGCGTGGTACGCTCGGGAGCCTGCGGAAAGGCTATACCGTATTCCCCGTCGGGGGCCAGGTGGCTGAGGTGGGCGCCGGCGTAGTGCCGGTCCAGGTCAGTTTCGGTGAGCAGTACCCAGTGGCCTGCCGCCTGAAACAAGGCCGGAAACGACCAGCCCTGGCCCAGGGGAGAAGGTGTGCCGGCCGCAATGCCCATTTGGTAATACTCCTCGTAGGAGGGCTGGGTGTTGGCCCAGCCGGTTTGGGCCACGGCGTGCGGGTGCAGCCAGCCCTTGGCGGCCGTAGGCAGGCGGAACGTGGTGTGCTCGGCTACCACTCGCTGCACAGCTTTCGACTGGCCTTCCACCTCGTAGCGGAACGCTACCCCGTCGTTCGACACCTGAAAGATAACACTGAGCTGCCAGCCTTTGGGGCCACGGAAGCGGAGGCGGCGGCGGTTGGCCTGGTAGCGGCAAGCTGCGCGCTTGTCGTTCAGCAGGGTGTAGTTATCCGTTACGCTTTCCACTTTCCCGGCGCCGGCCAGCCGCAGGCCTCGGCTGAAATCGGCTTCGGCGAGCTGCAAGCCCAGTCGGGAGGGGCGTAGCACCTCCGCGTCGCGGTAGTGAACCGTGTAACGGGGCACGCCTGCCGCATCGAGCGTGACGCTGACGCGCACGGCGCCATCGGGGCTGCTGGTAAGGATGGGGGGCGTTGGGCGCGCCCAAGCTAGTACTGCCGAAAACAAGCCGAAAGCCATCAAAATCGTTGATTTCATGCAGGAAAAACAAAGAATAGACCTAGGGTTAAGAGCCTCAATTGCGGCTGTTTGCAGGAGCTGCGGAAGCAAACATACCGAACAAAGTCGCCGGATCCTGACTTTAGTCAATCGATTGTGTTATACGGCCTGATTTAGTTGATGGGAGCGACCTTGAGGATGGTGGCGAAATACTGCTAACCTTCGCTAATTTTGAAGGATTACTTACGCTCACTTTTCGTGTACAAGCAGGTTTTACTGACGTTGGTGCTGGCTCTGGGCTGGTTGCAGCTGTCCGCGCAGGTAGCAGGGCAAACGTATACCGATGAGCGCGCCGGCTACCAGCTCACGTACCCCGAAGGCTGGAGCGTATTCCAGAGCGAATCCCAGTCGCCGGTTACGTTCTACGTCGGCAATGCCCCGCGGGCCGCTCCCGCCGTTGTGGCGCTTATTATTCAGCGGCCGTCGGGCGCGGCTGGCCTGTCGGCTGCCATCAGCCCCCTCGATTCTGTCTGGAAAGTCATCCGGCGCCTGCCCCAGGCCCGGGTGCTGCGCCTGGAAGCGGCCGCGCCCAACGCCCAGGAGGTGCGCTACGATTATACCTTTGCCTCGCCCCAGGGCCGCCGCCACGTGGTCGGGCGGCAGCTAAGCCGGGGCAACGACTGGTTTCAGATTGAATACCGGGCGCTGGCGGCCGAAGACCAGGTGCATCTGGGAGCGGGGCGGCAGCTGGTAGCTTCCCTGAAGCTGAAGCCGGCCAGGAAATCGGTAGCGGCCTTGCCCGCAACCGTGGCGCCGGACGTGCCCAAGCCGGCGGAGCCGGTGTCGCCGTGCAACGATAAGATGTACGGCATTGCGGCCCTGCGCGTGCACGATGGGCTATGGGAAGACGACTGCCGGACCATTCACGAGTTTTCGGTGGAAGACCCCTCAGAGCCGCCCATCATTCATCGGCGGGTCCTGCCATTTCAGTCCTACGCCCTGGCCAAAGGCTTCGATAACTGCCTGTACTCCGTTACGAAAGCTTCCTCCGACACCCCCGAATATATTTACCGCTACAACCCAGCCACCCGGCAGGGGCAGTACACGCCTTGGCTGCTGCCCGCCCAGGGCCCCGAGAACATCTGGATTTCGGCCTCCACCGGCCAGCACGGCGAGCTGTACTTTATTACCTCCGATGCCAACCTGCTGGTGAAGGTAAACCCGGCCGATGGGGCCGTAACGGTGGTGTGGGATACCGACCCGCTCCGGCAGGTGCGCTACTACCATGAAATCGGGTTTTCCGGGGCCGGCACGCACGCCAATTTCTGCCTGGATGAAGACCACACGCTTTACCAGGTCTATAGCACCGACGGCTCGCTGATTCGGGTGGATCTGAAAACCCGGAAGGCCGCCCCGGAGCGGCTGCCGCTGGCCGGCCTGCCCGAGCGCGGCGGCTACAGCGACGTGCTGCTGCAGTACGACGCGGAAGGAAACCGGGTGTTTTACCTGGCCGGACCTTCTGCCTTGTACGTAGTCGATGCGGCCCACAACCAGGCCAGCCGGGTGCGCCGGGGCGTGTACACCGACCTGGCCGGGTGCAATGTAATGCGTCCCCCCGCCCCCCCGCCCGCGGCCCCGGTAGTCGTCGTACCGCCACCCGTACCACCTCCGGCGGAGCCGCTGGCCTACTGGCAGGGGCGTGTGCTCGACGCAGCCACGCTTGGTCCGTTGGCGCGCGTCACATTGCAGCTAAGCAATAGCTCAAACGTCATCAAGGCCGATACGACGCTGGCGCTGAAGCCCGATGCCCTGTTTTCGACCGTAGCTTCCCCTAGTCGGGCCCTGGCGTTGAGAGCCGAGCGCAGTGGCTACTTCCCCCTCGATACCACGCTGCTGCTCCGCCCCGGCGTGCTGGTGCACGATGTGCTGCTCCGGCCGCTGACGGTAGGCTCGGTGCTGCGGCTGGATAAAGTGCAGTTCGAGCAAGGCAAGAACGCGCTGCTTTCATCGTCTTACGCCGATTTGGAGCGCCTCCTGACTTTGCTCCAGGCCAACCCCAGCCTGACCATAGAGCTGCGGGGGCACACCGATAACGTGGGAGACCCCAAAAAGAACGTGCTGCTGAGCGAGGAACGGGTGCAGGCCGTGAAGACTTACCTGGTCAACCACGGCATTGCCGAAGCCCGCATCACCGGCATTGGCCTGGGCGGGGCCGAGCCCCGCGCCTCCAACGACCAGGAACCCACCCGCCGCCTCAACCGCCGGGTAGAGTTCCGCGTGACGGGGGGCGGGTAAGAGCCCAGCCGGCAAGCCCTACGCCAGTGGCCGGGCAGGCGGCAGAAATGCCGACCGGTCGCGCACGAAGGCGGCAATCCAGACCAGGGCCAGGATAACGGCGGGAGTGATTATGCTGCGGCCGTGGGAAAGGTCGGTAGCCATGGCGCCGGCGAAGTAGCTGGTGAGCAGCAGCAAGCCCAGCTTCATGGTGCGGGGGTAGAGGAACAGGGCCGTGAAAACCAGCTCCATCACTCCCAGCAGCTTGACGTAATCGGCCACGCCGGTTTCGGCCATGGCTTTCTGGATTTCCGGACCGCCGACAAGTTTCATGATGCCGCTGGCTGTAATCAGCAGGGCGGGTACGGTCGTGAGCAGGCCGGGTAGGAGGTATTTCTTATTGAATGCCATGGGAGTACACCTTGAGAATGAGGGATGTGCAAGCGGCCGTCGGTGGCAGCCTGCGGGAGCAAAGGTGCTGGCCTGGCGGTATGTTCCGGATAGCGGTTTCCCAAAGGATACCGGTATGCTGCGGGGTACTCACCTGATTTCTAGCGACCTTTGCCCCATGCCTTTTCCTTCCTCTGCGCCCTCCCACACCGCATGCACCGGCGCCATGCGCTCCGTGCGCGACTCCCTCGATCTGCTAGGTGGCAAGTGGAAGCTCCCCATCATCGTGGGTTTGAGCGGCGGCCCGCAGCGCTTCAAGCAGCTCCAGCGCGAGGTAGCGGGCATCACGGCCAAAATGCTCAGCAAGGAGCTGAAGGAGCTGGAAATAAACGGCCTGATTTCCCGCCACGTGCAGGCCGACGCCGCACCTGTGGCCGTGACGTACACCCTAGCCGCCTACGGCCACACACTATTTCCCGTCATCGAAGCCCTGCACCAGTGGGGCCAGCTGCATCGGGCCCACATCATGCACGCGGGGGAGGTAGTGGCGGCGTAAGAGACTGTGCTGGCGTAGGATACACCCCAGCACAGCAGCGCTTGGTTTTGGCTGTTCGCGGGATGAGCTAATCAAATGTAGAACAGCAGCTTAAGGGGATAATGGTGTGAGGTTGTAAGACTTTAGCAACTTGTCAAAACTGACGGGCCATTTTCCAATGAATTCCTGCACAGGTTTTTTTAGCAGCAACTCCCGGGTTCGTCGGTGCACATCGGCGTTTCCAATTGAAAGCAGCGTTTCACTGATAGTGAAAAGGTCAAATGCTCGCTCCTCAGCGGACAGGCGCGTCAGCAGGGCAGAAGCAGCCCAGGTAAGATGGTGCTGCCGGATGATGCCACACAGCGCCGCCAGGTCTTTGTCCCCGAATACGGAAAGTCCGTGAAAGGTAACGGCCCGGAAGGTCAGACTATCATGCTGTAAGATAGGGAGCAGCAGGTTGCTCATCAGTCGCTCGGTGTTGAGCCCGCTTTCATAGCTTACCAGAAAGCTGTTTCCGGTAGGTGAAAACCCTAATAGCCCCCTTGTAAAAATGGCGGCGGCTTTCTTTTCATCTCGCTTAGTGAAGAGGGTAACTTCTGCAGGCGTAATCAGCTGTTGCTGCCACCACAGCTGCACAATCAGGCTGTCAAATACTGGGTGATAGTGATTGGAAAGTGCCTGGGCAAGTTCGGAAAGGGTACGGCGGCCCGCTCCGTCATCGTAGTACAACCTGTGGCGGTAGATACTATCAAGCAGGTGCGCTGCTGCCTGGTTTTGGTAGCTCGCAACTGCCGCGTAGAATCTATAGTCGCTTTCCTTGCCTACGTACGGCTGAAGCAGTGGCCAGAGGGCTGGGTCAGGAAATTGGGTTACCGCTGCCCACAACGACCACTGCTCGAAGCGGGCAATAAGCGGTACATCGGCCTTCTCCCGGTAAGAAGCCAGCGCATGAGCCAGTGGAGCAGAACCGTATTTTGTTTCTACCAAATCCAGGCAAAGCTTGCGGATAGCCGCATAGGAGCCAGGGTAGGCATTGTTGGTGTAGCAAGCCGTTTCCTCTGTACGCCAATCAATAGGGTAGCCCTGACTTGCCAGGGTTAGCGCCACGCTATCTAGCTTCAGCAGCTGAAAGGTGTAGCTCGCACTGTCCTGCGCAGTGAGTTTTTGGTATCGTCCACTGTAGTAAAATCGGTCATAGAGCTCGGAAGATGGATAAGTCTTACGAGTGAAAACCCGGCCGTTGTCGGGGTGAGTTAGTTGCAAGGTGACACGCTGGTCGCTCCGGATTATCTCCCCGAAAACCTCGTACAACTTCGGGTATTTGCGGTCAGCCAGCGCCAGAGCAGCGTACAGCCTCATAGCCGGATTTGACTGCTGAGCTAGGCGAAGTAATTTTTCGGTTGAGACGTTAGCGCGTAGGTTCGCAAAACCAGGAGACGGTTTTTCTACAGTTTCGTAGATGAGAATACGCTTTACCTGCGGTATACCTCCACGCCGCATTCGGTAGGGAGGCTCCTGCTTCTGCGCCTTGGCCCGCCCACCTGGCAAGAATAAAATACCGAGTAAGAATAGCCGTACTATTGTCATTGTTAAAGTAGAATAGCTATAGATTACCATAGTCTGTCAACATAGTTGATGCTCAATTTCAATGCCCCAAGATACGCTCAAGCTCCCCGAACTCTCCCTCGTCCTGCTCATCGGTACCTCTGGGGCGGGCAAATCCACCTTTGCGCGGCGGCTGTTCCGGGCTACTGAAATCGTGTCGTCGGACCAGTGCCGGGCGCTGGTGGCCGATGATGAGAATGACCAGTCGGCCACGCCGGATGCCTTTGCCTTGCTGCACTACCTGGTGGGGCTGCGCCTCAAGCGCGGCCTCCTCACGGTAATCGACGCCACCAACGTCCAGCCCGAAGCCCGCAAAACCCTCGTGCAGCTGGCCCGCGACTATCACGTGCTGCCCACGGCCATCATCCTCGACGTGCCCGACCGCTTGGCCGAGGACCGCAACCGCCAGCGCACCGAGCGCCAGCATCTGGGCCGCCACGTGATACCCCAGCAGCGGCAGCAGCTGCGCCGCTCCCTCAAAACCCTCAAGCAGGAAGGCTTCCGCCACCTCTTCCACCTGCGCGGTTCCGAGGAAATTGACGCCGTGCAGACCATCGTGCGCGACCCGCTCTACAGCAACCGCAAGCAGGATACCGGCCCTTTCGACATCATTGGTGACGTGCACGGCTGCTACCAGGAGTTGGTGCAGCTGCTCACGGAGCTGGGCTATGTGGTGGAGGAAGAGCCTGTGACAGATGTGCGGGATTTGGGCGTGCGGGTGACGCGTCGGGAGGATGTGGGTAGAGACGCGACACTTCGCGTCTCGTCGTTGAACGAACCGGAACCGCGCGGCCTAAACAGCCTCAGCAACGATGAGACGCGAAGTGTCGCGTCTCTACATCACCCAGAGAATAAGCCGCCACGCCGTGTCCTGTTCCTCGGCGACTTAGTGGACCGCGGGCCTGATTCGCCGCGGGTGCTACGGCTGGTCATGAGCATGGTACAGGGCGGCCAGGCACTGTGCGTGCCCGGCAACCACGACATCAAGCTCCTACGCTACCTCAACGGCAAGCAGGTCAACGAAAAGCACGGCTTTGCCGAAACGGTGCAGCAGTTAGCCTCGGAATCTGACACGTTTAAGTCGCAGGTGCGGCAGTTTCTGGATGGGCTGGTGAGCCATTACGTGCTGGATGGGGGCAAGCTGGTGGTGGCCCACGCGGGCATGCGGGAGGAAATGCAGGGCCGCGGCTCGGGGGCCGTGCGGGCGTTTGCGCTGTTCGGCGAAACCACCGGCGAAATCGACGAGTTCGGGCTGCCGGTGCGCTACAACTGGGCCTCGGAGTACCGGGGCCGGGCCATGGTGGTGTACGGCCACACGCCCGTGCCCGACGCCGAATGGCTCAACAACACCATCGACATTGACACTGGCTGCGTGTTCGGCGGCCGCCTCACCGCCCTGCGTTACCCCGAGCGGGAACTGGTTTCGGTACCCGCCCGGCAGGTATACTGTGAGCCGGTACGCCCGCTCGACTACCTGCGCCGCCTGGCCGAAGCCAGCAACGAACAACCAGAACCCAACAACCAGCTCTCCGCCCAGCAGCAGCACGACGACCTGCTCGACATCCAGGACGTGACGGGCAAGCAGATCATCAAGACGCGCTTGCTGCCCTCCGTCACCATTCGGGAGGAAAACGCGGTGGCGGCGCTGGAGGTGATGAGCCGGTTTGCCCTCAACCCGAAGTGGCTGCTGTATCTGCCGCCCACCATGAGCCCGTCGGAAACCTCGGCGCTGCCCGATCTGCTGGAGCACCCCGCCGAAGCTTTCGACTACTTCCGCCGCCAGGGTCTGGAGCGGGTGGTATGCGAAGAAAAGCACATGGGCAGCCGCGTGGTCGTGGTGTTGGCCCGGGATGAAGACGCCGCGCGCCGCCGCTTCGGGGTAGTAGGCGAGGGGCCCGGTAAGGTGTATACCCGCACCGGCCGTAACTTCTTCAACGCCCCCGCGCTGGAAGCCGCCTTCCTCGCCCGCCTGCAGGATGCTCTCACGGCCAGCAGCTTCTGGGAGCGGTTCAGCACCGACTGGCTGTGCCTGGACGCCGAGCTGCTGCCATGGTCGGCCAAGGCCCAGGAGCTGATCAAGAACCAGTACGCCGCCGTGGCGGCAGCGGCCACCGCCGCCCTGCCCGAAGCCGCGGCCGTCCTCACTCAAGCTGCCGCCCGAGGCCTCGATGGGGTAGAGGCGCTGCTGGCCCGCACCACTGCCCGCCAAACCGCGGCTCAGCACTACGCCGAGGCCTACCGCCGCTACTGCTGGCCCGTGGATAGCCTCGCCGATTTGCGCCTGGCCCCGTTCCACCTGCTCGCCACCGAGGGCCGCACCTACTTCGATAAGGACCACGCCTGGCACATGGAAACCCTGCGCGCCATCTGCCTCCAGGACGAAGGCCTGCTCCGCGCTACGCCTTACCGTGTGGTGCACCTCCAGGACATTACCGACGTGGAAGCCACTACCCAGTGGTGGCTGGACCTCACCGCGGCTGGCGGCGAAGGCATGGTCGTAAAGCCCTACGACTTCATTCCCAGCGGCCAGAAAACCCTGGTGCAGCCCGCCCTCAAGTGCCGGGGTCGGGAGTACCTGCGCATCATCTACGGCCCCGACTACCTGCTACCCGGCAATTTGGAGCGCCTGCGCGAGCGGAACGTGAAATCCAAGCGCAACCTCGCCCTGCGCGAGTTCACCCTCGGCGTGGAAGGTCTGGAACGGTTCGTGGCCGGTGCCCCGCTGCGCGAAGTACACCAGTGCGTATTCGCAGTACTGGCCCTGGAAAGCGAAGCCGTGGACCCGCGGCTGTAGTTTCTTGTAGAAAAGAGTTATGTTTTTAGGCTTTTGTCATGCTGAGCGGAGTCGAAGCATCTCTACCGCGTCGTTGTAATAGTAATCCAACGAAACGGTAGAGATGCTTCGACAAGCTCAGCATGACACTCTCTACTTCCCGCCCATACTCTTCTCTCGAGCCCCTTTAAACTCCGAACCTTCGCGCCACTTGGGAAACGTGGTTTCACTGGCTAGGCGCTGGCCCACGCGAAAGTAGAGCTGGGCGTCCTGGGCAATGCCCGTCAGGTCCCAGCTGGGGTCGAACTGGTCGGCGGGCTTGTGGTATAGGTTGGTGGTGTAGTTCTGGCGCTGCTGGGCAATGGCCTGCTTGCCGCCGGTGCGGCTCTCAAAACCGCCGCTGGCGTAGAGCGAGGGCACGCCCACGTGGGCGAAGCTGAAGTGGTCGGAGCGGTAGAACATGCCGGTTTCGGGCGTTTGGTCGGGCAGCAGGTAGCGGTTTTGCTCCTGGGCCGCCGCGCGGGCGTAGTCCTCCAGCTCCGACTGTCCGTAGCCGATAACGGTGAGGTCCTTCATCGGGCCGTAGGGCCAGAGCATGTCCATGTTCAGGTCGGCCACGGTTTTATTGAGCGGGAAGGGCGGGTGCTGAGCGTAGTACGCCGAGCCCAGCAGGCCCTGCTCCTCGGCCGTCACGGCCAGAAACACGATGCTGCGCTCGGGCTTCTGCTTGGCCTGCTGGAAGGCCTCGGCAATGCTGAGCAGGGAAGCCAGGCCAGTACCGTCGTCCACCGCCCCGTTGTAGATGGAGTCGCCGGCAATGGCTTTGCCCACCCCGAAATGGTCCCAGTGAGCCGAGTAGAGGATGTACTCGTCGGGGCGGGTGGTGCCAGGCAGCACGGCCAGCACGTTGCGCGAGGTCTTGCGGAGCAACTTGTTCTGGATGCTGCCCGTGAGGGTAAGGCCGCCCAGGAGGCGGGGCCGGAAGCCGCGGGTGTTGGCGGCGGCGTAGAGCTGCTCATAGTTCTGGCCGGCGGCCTGGGACAGCTTTTTGGCCGCGTCCAAAGTCAGCCAGCCTTCCAGGGCACACTTGTCGGCCCCTTTGTTCTCGGTTTGGGCGCGCAGCTTAGGGCTGATGGCCCCGCTCAGCACCACGCTCCAGGGGTAAGCGGCCGGCTTGGTGTCGTGCACGATGAGCACGCCGGCGGCGCCGTGGCGGGCGGCTTCCTCGTATTTGTAGGTCCAGCGCCCGTAGTAGGTCATAGCCCGGCCCTTGAACAGAGTGGAGTCCTGGCTGGCGTTGCCGGGGTCATTCACCAGCACCACCACGGTCTTGCCTTTCACGTCGAGGCCGGCGTAGTCGTCCCAGCCGTACTCGGGAGCTACCACCCCGTAACCGGCGAATACCAGCGGGGAGTTGGTGACCTTTACCTCAGGCTGCTCGCGCTGGGTGAAGGCCACGAAATCGGTCTTATACTCGAAGCTTAGCGCCTGGCCTTTGCCCTTGACTTGCAGGGTGGAAGAGGGCGTGCCGGTAATTTCGACCAGCGGCACCGGCTGGAAGTAGGTGCCGTTCGGGCCGGGCTGCAGGCCGAGGCGCTTGAACTCGTCGGCCAGGTACTGGGTGCTGCGCGTCTCGCCCTCCGTAAAGGGCTTGCGGCCCAGCATCTCATCCGAGGAAACTGCCTGCAGGTACTTGCTGATGCTGGCCGCGCTGATGGCTTCAGTGGGGGCGGCCGCCACGGGCGTGGCGGTAGTTTCGGCCGTGGCGACGGGAGCGGAGGCCGTAGTAGCGGGCTGAGTCTGGCAGCTGAATAGGCCGAGGCCGAGCAGGAGGCTGGCGGGCAGCAGGCGGAAAAGCACCATAAAGGCAGAGCGTTAGTTCAGACAAGCAAGGTAGCAGAAGTTGCGAGGAGAGTTTCGGTCTTATGCCGGCGCCAAGCCAAAGCGGCTTTTTAAGTATTGGTTGTTCGTTGTCAGATAGAACGTCCTGCTGCGCGCAGTCGAAGTCTCTCTACCGCTTCGCCTGGGTTTACCATACTACCAAGATGCTGCGCCACACGCTCAGCATGACGTTCAGCAGGAAAAAGCCGGGTTAATCCACTTCCTCACACTCCGACTGCACGTTGCTGAACAGCTTTTCGTACTGCTGCTGCCATTTCTCGGTGGGCTCCACGCGCCGGATAGTTTCATTGATGCAGTTCCACCAGCCGAAATTAATCAGCTCCACCTGGGCGTATTCGTGCCAGTTGGGCGCGGCGGATTCCTGCTCAAACCGCGCCTGCAAACTTTCCGGCACGCTGTTATTCTTTTGCTGCTCCCGCACCAGCTGCTGCCAACTGGCCATGATGCTACTATCGTTGCCCGCGGCCAGGCCCCTGATGTAGGTTTTGCACGCGGCCGGGTACGGGGAGTTTGCCAGCAGGCTGGGGTTGCTATACCCCAGGATGGTGAGCTTGATGGCGCGGTATTCGTCGTTGAGTTCCTGGAGCTTGAGGCGCTTCAGCTCCCGCCACGTAGCGCCCGGCACGGGCTGTAATTTCCTGATATGCGCCAGCACGTTGGTGTACTCCGCTTCCAGGGTATCCACGCTTAGCTTGGCAATATCGGCGGGCTTGAAGACCGACGCCGAGGTGGTGAGCTGCCCGCCCCGGAGCAGGTCGTAGGTATCGGTGAGCTGCTGCGCGGTGTACTGGCGGCTGTCGTAGCGGCCGGTGAAGGTGCACATTTCCGTGTCCCAGTGAAACGTAGCCAGCGAGTCAGCTGCCGCCGGAGCAGCCGCTGCGCCAACGGGGGCAGGCGGCGGGGTGGGCTGCTGGGTAGAAGGGGTATCGGGGGTGCAGGCACCGAGCAGGGCGGGCAGCAGCCAGAAGAGGGGGCGGTAGTTCACAGCATAAGGAGTTACTGCCGGCATAGTGGGGAGCGGCGGCCAAATATACAGGGCAGAATGAGGGGGCAATACGCACCGGAACAGGGGGCTGGGCCTTTACCTTGCACGTGTAAAGCCCTAGTTCGCCTTTCACCACCCATTCTGCCCGTGCACGCCCGCATCCAAACCGCCCTCACCCAGCTCGAAGCCCGGCACCATATCCGCATCCTGTACGCCTGCGAGTCGGGCAGCCGGGCCTGGGGCTTTCCCTCACCGGATTCCGACTACGACGTGCGCTTTATCTACGCTCATCCCACCAACTGGTACCTGACCCTCGACGATGGCCCCGACACGCTCAACTTTCCCGTGGACGAGGAGCTGGACCTGGCCGGCTGGGAGCTGCGCAAGACGCTGAAGCTGCTGCGTGGGGCCAACGCGGCCCTTTTCGAGTGGCTCCAGTCGCCGGTGGTATACCAGGAAGCCGCCGGGTTTCGGGCGGCGCTGGCCCCGCTGCTGCCCGCGTGCTGGAACCCACGCGCCGGCCTGCACCACTATGCCGGCCTGATGCGCCGCGGCGTAATGGACGACCTGACCGGGGAAGACGTGCGCCTGAAACGGCTGTTCTACGCCCTGCGCTCCACGCTAGCCGTGCGCTGGATTCAGCAGCGCCCCGCCGAGGTGCCACCCATGGAGTTTGCCGCGCTGCGCAGCCTGTTGCCTCCGGAGCTGAACGGCAGCGTAGATGAGCTGCTCGCCCGCAAAGCCACCGCCCACGAAAAAACCACCGTGCTGCGCCCGGCCGCGCTGGTCGCGTTTCTGCAAGCCGAGTACGAAGCCGCTGTAGCCGCCCGCGAAACGCTGCCCGTAGCGCGCCCCGCCGACCCAACGCCGGAGCTGAATGCGCTGTTCCAGACTTGGTTGGCTGATACCCGCCCTAGATAACTAGGCCGTTAGTAGAAGGCATTCCTACTGATAAAAGTCTGTCATGCTGAGCGAAGTCGAAGCATCTCTACCTCTGACTAATCATTGCCAATGCAACAAAGCGGTAGAGATGCTTCGGCTTCGCTCAGCATGACCATCAGTAGTAAAAGATCTTTACCACATACCCGTATGACCATTTCCGACCTGCGCCGGCGCGGCCTGATTCTGTTCGAGGCCATCAGCGGCAGCCGCGCCTACGGCACCGATTTGCCCCACTCCGATACCGACCTGAAAGGCGTATTCATCCTGCCCGAAACCGAGTTCTATGGCCTCGACTACGTGCCGCAGGTGGCCAACGACACCAACGATGAGGTGTTTTATGAGCTGCGCCGCTTCGTGGAGCTGCTGCTCAAAAGCAACCCCACGGTGCTGGAGCTGCTGGGCACGCCCCCGGATTGCGTGGTGTACCGGCACCCGCTGTTCGCGGCGTTTCGGGCCAAGGACTTCCTCTCGAAGCTGTGTCGTCAGAGCTTTGCCGAGTACGCCGTGGCCCAGATCCGGAAGGCGCGGGGGCTGAACAAGAAAATCAACCACCCCGAGCCGCCCCAGCGCAAGTCGGTGCTGGATTTCTGCTACGTGACGGTGGGCGCGGGGGCCCAGCCGGTGGCGGCCTGGCTGGCCCGTAAAGGATACGAGGGCGCGCAGTGTGGGCTGGCCAACGTAAATCACCTCAACGATTTATACGCCGTGTTCGTGGACGATACGCCGGACCGCCGCCACGGCTACCGGGGGCTGGTGCGCGACCCGGAAACCTCCCAGGACGTGCTGCTCTCGGCCGTGCCGAAAGGGGAGGAGCCGGTGGCGTACCTGAGCTTTAACCGCAACGGCTACAGCACCTACTGCCGGGTGTACCGCGAGTACCAGGAGTGGGAGCAGAAGCGCAACCCCGAGCGGTTCCAGAACACCGTGCAGCACGGCAAAAACTACGACGCCAAAAACATGCTGCACGTGTTCCGGCTCCTGCGTATGGCCGAGGAAATTGCCAGAGAAGGGCAAATCCACGTCCGCCGCCCCGACCGGGAGTTTCTGCTGCAAATCCGCCGCGGCGAGTTCAGCTACGAAGAGCTGGTGACGGAAGCCGAAGCTTTGGTAGTGCGGGTAGAAGAAGCTTTTACGGCTTCCGCGCTGCCCGAAGCGCCCGACAAAGCTGCCGCCGAGCAGCTATTGGTAAACACGCGCCGGGCCTGGTACGCGCAGCTTTAGAGCATGTTTGGGCTTTTACATTTGGGTCATGCTTCGACTCCGCTCAGCATGACGTTTTAAAGAAGTTTTTACGAAATCCAATAAGCTCAGGGTCTCCAAAAAGCAGAACCGGCCGCTCCACCCGAAGGCAGAGCGGCCGGAACCGGAAAATGCAATAGGCGCAGGCGGCCGATTAGTGTGTGGTGTAGCGAGTAGAGCGGCGCGTAGTTTGCGCAGGCGCTTTGGCCTTGCGGCGCAGGTTGAAGAAGCCGGGCTTCTTGGCTTTCTTACGGCCTTTGTAGGTCTTGTACACGGGCCGGTGGGTGAAGATGCGGCCTTTCATTTTGGCCTTGGCATAAGCACTAGGGCGGGCAGCCTCTACCGACTGGGAAGCACCACTCACAAACAGTAGCGCGCAAACTAACAGCAGAATCCGGAACATGGGAGAGAAGTGAAAAGGTGAAACATGCTTGCCCCCCATAACCCAAGGACCAGGCCAGAAATTGTGTGAGGCCTGGGTAAATGGTATTCCAGCTAGGAAACTTATGTTCTTTTTAGGTTAGGTAATGCGTTGAAAACCTGATTCTTCGAGAATAAGCCAAGTTTTTTTCGCAAGCTGAAAAAAAAGTGAAGTGTGGAATGCGGCTTCCGGTGGCATCAGCTATCAGGTACGCCTATTCCACCGTTATGCTTTCATCGTTACGCCCACTTATCCTGGGGCTACTGTTGCTGCCCATCTGCAGTCCTGCCCAGCAACGCTTGGCCACGGCCCGCCAGCAGAGCTACCTGACCAAGGTTTTCCGCCTGACCGACGCCCAGACGCGCCACCTCTACGAACACTCGCTCACGGCCGTGCAGGACGCCTACTTCGCCCAGCCCGTCGACTCCTTCCCGACGAGCCAGCCCGACAGCCTAAGCCGGGCCCGGGTGGCAGCCCTGCCGGCCGGCTACTACCTGGTGGCCCACACCGAAGGGCCCGAGCTGGTGTACTGGCTGCACACCCGTACCGGCCGCCAACTCACCGTCATCACCAACCAGCAGGATTTGAGCGTGGTGGTGCAGGATAGTCTGGGTCGGATGCTGCCCGATGCCCGCCTGACCTTGCCCCGGGGCCGCCTCGTGCCCTTCGACGCTGCCACCCAAACCTACCGCCTGGCCGGCCGCACCAGCCGCCCGGGGCTGCTGGCCGTCACCCACGGCGGGCGCACCACGTTTCACGTGCTGGAGCAGCAGCTGCCGTACCGGCCGGCCGGACGTAGGGCCCTGAGTTGGCGTGGGGCGTACCAGCGGGTGGTGTTCGGCTTTCCGCTGGGGCTCCTCACGCGGCCCGCGCAAAAGCTGTTTCGGGAGCTGCACTACGCTTCCAACGTCAGCACTGGCCCCATCGGGCTGCTGCGCTCCATCTTCAACCCCGACGTGCGCGAGGAGCGCCAGGACCGGCGCACCGAGCGGCGGGGCGAAAAGTGGCAGGCTTACCTGGTGCTGAGCAAGCCCCGCTACCGTCCCACGGCCGACACCCTGCGCCTGAAGGCCCGCATCCTGCACCGCGCCGGCCGGCCTTACCGCCGCCCCCTGGAACTGTACCTGCAGGCCGACCAGGACCGTACGCCGCGCCGCCTGGCTTTGCTCCGGCCCGTGCGTCCCGGCTCCTACGAGTTCGAGCTGGAACGCCTCGATACCCTCCAGCTGCGCGCCGACCAGTACGTGCGCCTGCGGCTGCAGCAGCCGGGAAAAAACGGCGAAACTCTGGCGCAAACCTCATTCCGGCTGGAAGACTATGAGCTCAAAAACACCCGCTACACCCTGCGCCCGGCCGAAGCTACCCACCGGGCCGGTACTACGCAGGCCCTGTACCTGCGCGGGCAGGATGCCAACGAGCTGAACCTGCTCGATGCCCGCGTGCGCCTGAGTGTGACGCCCCTGACCGTGGGCCATTTTCCCGGCCGGCAGGTGTTTGTGCCCGATACGCTCTGGACGCGCGCCCAGCCCCTGGACGCCGCCGGCGAAACCCGCCTCAACCTGCCGCCCTCTGCTTTGCCCACCGCTAACCTCCGCTACCAGGTGCACGCCGAGTTCCGGAACGCCGACCAGGAGCGCCGCACCCAAACTACCCAGGTGGAGTATGCCCTGGAAAGCGGGGAGCTGCAGCTTCTGCTGCGCCAGGACTCGGTAATTGCCCGCTTCTCCGGCGGCACCCCCGGCCCGGCCCGCCTCGAAACCACCCGCCGCGACCCGGAAAAGAACCTGGTTTCTACGTTCGAAACCGTGCAGTTGCCTCTGGCGCGGCCCGTGGACGCCCGCGCCACCCGCTACCAGCTGACTACTGCCGCCGGCCGCTCGGCTTTGCTGAACCTGGACGAAGACAACGCCGATTTAGTGCTGCGCTCCGACCGCACTGCCGACTCCCTGCACCTGACCGTGGACAACCCGCGCCGCCTGCTGTTCTGGTACTACCTCTACCGCGCCAATGACCTGGTGCGCCGGGAGTACACTACCGGGCTGAATCTGCACCTGGCCGCGCCCACACCGGACGTCTGGTACGTGTCGCTGCACTACTTCTGGGGTGGGGAGCTGCGCACGGCCGAGTACAACGTGGCGTTGCCCCAGCATCAGCTCACCATCGAAGCCGAGCAGCCGGAGGTGGTATACCCGGGGCAGAAAGTGAGCCTGCGCTACACCGTGCGCGACGGGGCTGGCCGCCCCGTGCCCGGGGCCGACCTTACGGCCTACGCCTACACCAGCAAGTTTGAGGTGGCTAACGCCCCCGCGCTGCCTGATTTCGAGCCGGCGGTGGTGGGCCGGGTAGCCCTTCGGCGGTTTGCCCTGGGGGCCCGGTTTGAGAATCAGGCTGATGAGCCTACCCGCCGGCCCTTGCCCTGGGGCGCGTGGCGCCAACGCCTCGGCCTCGACTCCCTGCGCTTCTACCAGTTTCTGTATCCCGAGTACGGTACCTTCCATGAGTACCAGCCGGCCCCGGGCGGCATCACCCAGGTGGCGCCGTTTGTGGTAGACTCGGGGCGAGTGCAGCCCACCGTGGCCGTGTACGTGGATGGGCACCCGGTGTACGTGGCGGCCGTGAACGGGGACGAGCCGTTTGCCCTGGTGGCCGACAGTGGCTACCATACCATCACCGTGCGCACGCCCACCCAGCGCATCAGTTTGCGGGAAGTGTACCTGCGCCCCCTGCACAAGCTCATCCTCAGCCTCGACCCCAACCACCCGTGCCGGGAGCTGACGGTGGAAATCCCCGGACCCTTGTCGGAAACCGAGCGGGAGGAGCTGGCGCGCTTTCTGGTGCTCATCGACCGCAACAGCTACCAGGAGCAGGTGCTGCTGCGCCAGGGCCGCCGCCTACAGGTGCTGGGCGCCGGCCAGCCCTACCGGCCCAACCGTCCCTATCAATATTACCGTCAAAACGAGCTGCTACACGTGGGTGGCCCTTTCCGGCCCGACTCGGTGCTGTTGCGTCGCTCCGATGGGCTCTGGCGCAGGTTCCTGTACGAGCCGGGCTACCGCTACACCTTCACCCGGGATTTGCTCAAGATGCGCACCGTTTCGGCGGAGCGCTACCCGGATCTGCGTCAGTCCATCCAATTCCCGCAATTGCCCTTTACTGACTTTGCGTATACCGAAGCCGACCTGCGCCCCCGGCCCGCAACGTCTTTCTACCAGGGCCCGCAGCCTGAGCCGCTGCTGCCGGTGCCGACCAGCACCAGCGCCGGCCAGGGCCGCCTGGAAGTGCGCCTGCCAACCAGCCCTACGCGCCAGTACTACTCCCCGCGGGTGCTCTACACCTTGCTCACCCAGCCCGCCAAGCCTCCATTCCGCCGCCTGCACCGGCAGCTGCCCACCCCGCTGCATGCCCTGGCTCCGGGCCGCTACCGCCTGGCCTTACTGCTGGCCGATAGCACGTTGCTCGCGCCTAACGCCGAGGTGCTGATACAGGCTAACGGCACCACCTACGTGCAGCTCGATTCCCTGGATAAGCTAACTGCTGGCCCAGCCCGCCAGCGCTTATTGCGCGTGATGCGAGAAGAAATCCGCCGTAATCTGCCTGCCCCGGCGAAACCTGGCGTGCTCGACTCGGCGAGTGCGCGGCGGCCGGTGGCAACTACCATCCCGGTGAAGCCCCAGCCCGACTGGTACATCGTGCGCGGGCAGGTCACGAGCCATCAAGCCGGGGAAGGCCTACCCGGCGTAACGGTGCTGCTCAAAGGAACCACCCACGGCGTCAGCACGAATGCGGACGGCAGCTTTACCCTGGCTGTGCCGCCAAGCAGGGCCGTCCTGCAATTTTCTTTCGTTGGGTTTGTCTCGGTTGAGCGCCGGGTGGATAGCCAGGATATACAAGTTGCTATGAAAGAAAGTACTACGCAGCTGAATGAAGTGGTCGTAGTTGGCTATGCAGTAGAAAACAGGCAGAGTTTAGCGGCATCAGTAACCAGTTTACGGACGGAATTGGTCCTCTTTGGTAAAGCCTCGGGCCTGACCGTTGAGAGCGTGCCTGGTGCTGGCAGCCGGATTATATTACGCGGTTCCCGGAGTGTAACGGGGCAAAATCAAGCCCTGATCATTGTGGATGGGCTGCCTTACTCTGGGAGCTTGGATGAACTGCGGCCCGAGGATATTGCCAAGACGAGCGTCCTGAAAGGGGAGTCGGCAGTGGCCATGTATGGCTCCCGGGCGGCCAACGGCGTGATTATCATTACCACCAAAAGCGGATTTAACGGCCGTCCGGCGGCGGGCAGGCAGGACGGCCCCGCGCTGGGGCCCGACGGCCTGCCCGTGTCCGGCACGCGCGACCCGCGCCTGGCGCTGCGCCGCCGCTTTTCCGACGTGGGCTGGTGGCGCCCCACCCTCGTCACCGACGCCCGCGGGGAGGCCCACACCCAGGTCATCATCCCTGACGATATTACCGGCTGGGACACCTTCGTGCTGGCTTCCGACGACCACGCCCGCACCGGTACGTTCATCCAGCGCCTACGCTCTTTCAAGGCCCTGATGGGTGAGCTGGCGGCCCCGCGCTTCCTGCTCCAGGGCGACCGGCCGCAGGTTATCGGTAAAACCCTCAACTACCTGCCCGATACGGCCCAGGTGACCACCAGCTTCCAGGTAGGAGCGGGGGCGGTGCGCACCCAGCAGCACCGCGTGACCACGGCCGTGCTTGATACGCTCACCTTCACCGCGCCCCTCAATGCCGATTCCGTGGCCGTGCGCTTCAGCCTAACCCAGCCCAACGGCTACCAGGATGGGGAGCTGCGCCAGCTACCGGTGCTGCCCGTGGGCACCCGCGAGCGGGTGGGCTATTTTGCCGTGCTCACCGCCGCCGATACCACGCTTACCTTTCCCGCGCGCCCCGAGCTGGGCCCCGTGACGGTACGCCTGGAAAGCAGCCCGCTGCCGGTGGTGTTCGAGGAAATCCGCCACGTGTTGGGCTACGGCTACCTCTGCAACGAGCAGGCGGCCTCCAAGCTGCAGGCCCTGCTGCTGGAGCAGCGCCTGCGCGAAGGAATGGCGCAGCCGTTCCGGGGTGGGCGCGACGTGCAGCAGCTTATCCGCCACCTGCTGCGGGGGCGGCACCAGCCCGATGGGTTGTGGGGCACCTGGCCGGCTTCCCCCGTCAGTGCCTGGGCTACCCTGCACGTGCTGGAAGCGTTGCTGCAGGCCGAAAAGCAGGGCTATAAAGTGGCCCTCGACAAAGACCCGCTCCGCCGCTACCTGCTCGCCCAGCTCGACGAGGCTTACGCCGATGCCGCCGTCCGCCAAAGCCTGCGCGAATCCATTCCCGGCGTCTTTTTTCGCTCTCCCGACGACCGGATCCGGCTGCTCCTGCTGCTGCACGGCCTCGGCGCCCAGCCCGATTTTGCGACCCTGGTGCCGCGCCTGGAGCGGGAGCAGCGCGGCCGCCAGCCCCTCGACCGGTACCTGGCCCTTACCCACCTGCGCCAGCAGGTGGGCCTGCCCTACCAGCTCGATACCCTGCGCCGCTACCGCCTCCGCTCCGAGCTGGGCGGGGTGTTTTTTGCCGATACCCTGCGCCCGGGCACCTTCTACCGCTACCTGCTGCCCGACCGCCTGGGTAATACCCTGCTGGCTTACCGCCTGCTGCGGGCCCGCGGCGGGCAGGAGCAGGAGCTGCTGCGCATCCGCACGTATCTGCTGCAGCAGCGCAGCTTTGGGGGCCACTGGGCCAGCACCTACGAGGCCGCCCAGATTCTGGCTACCATCGGTCCTGAACTGGTAGTGCCGGCCAGCGGCGGTTTACTGGCGCGGGCTCAGCTTAGTGGCAACCTCACCCAGGAAGTCGGGCAGTTTCCGTTTGAAGCTACGGTGCCCGCCACTGCCGGACCGCTCACGCTCCGCAAGCAGGGCGGCCTACCGGTATATGCCACGGCTTACCAGACGTTCTGGAACCCGGCTCCGGTGGCGGTGGCTACGCCCTTTACGGTGCGCACGCGCCTGGCCGGGCAGGAGGGAAGCCGCATCCGGTTGAAAGCCGGCCAGCCCACCGAGCTGGAAGTGACGGTGGACGTGCCGGCCGAGGCCCGCTACGTGCTGCTGGAAGTGCCCATTCCGGCGGGCTGCTCCTACGGGGAGAAAACCACCGGCAACTCCTTTGAAGTACACCGGGAGTACCTGCGCCACCAGGTGGGTATCTTCATTGATGTGCTGCCGGTGGGCCGCCACACGTTCCGCATTGCCCTGCAGCCGCGCTACCGGGGCCGCTACACCCTCAACCCCGCCAAAGCCGAGCTGATGTATTTTCCCACCCGCTTCGGCCGCTCCGCCAGCAAACAGGCGCAGATTGATTAATGGAAACGGCCTTGCTGCCTTGGTTGCGTCATGCTGAGCGGAGCCGAAGCATCTCTACCTCTGGCTAACTAATTACCACTGCAACGAAGTGGTAGAGATGCTTCGACTTCGCTCAGCATGACGTTCTGGATGGGAGTAGATACCGGCTGAATATCGGTTAGCCAAGAGAAAACAACATCTTTACGCCCTGCTAACTGCTACATCCTTCCCTGAAAATGGCTGACATGACAACTCTCGAAACTCAAATCCGTGCGGCGCTGCTGGGCCTGGCCGTGGGCGACGCCCTGGGCGTGCCCGTGGAATTCCAGAGCCGAGCTGCCCGCCGCCAGGACCCTGTGGTAGCCATGCGCGCCTACGGTACTCACAATCAGCCCGCGGGCACTTGGTCCGACGATGCCTCGCTCACGTTTTGTCTGGCGGAGGCCATTGCCGATGGCTACACGGTGGGCAAGCTGGCGGAAAACTGCTGCCGCTGGTACTACAAAAACCTGTGGACGCCCCACGGCTCCGTGTTCGATATTGGCATCACCACCCGCGAGGCCATCCAACGCCTGAAAGCCGATGATAAACTGATTCTGGCGGGGCGTACTGATGAATGGAGCAATGGCAACGGCTCGTTAATGCGCATTCTGCCCCTGGCTTTTCACCAGCCCTCGGCTTCGTTGGCCAGCCGGTTTCAGCTGATTTCGGAAGCCTCCGCCGTGACGCACGGCCACGTCCGCTCCTTCGTGGCTTGCTGGCTGTACCTGGGAATGGCGCGGCATCTGCTGGCTGGGCTGGCACCAGCAGCGGCGTACAACTTGCTGTGCCAGGAAGCCCCGGCTCAGCTGCTGACGTTGAATATTCCCGCCAAAGAGGCCGACCAGTTTGAGCGCATCCTCAGCGGCCGCCTGCCGGATGTAAACGTACTGTCCATCAACAGCTCCGGCTACGTGCTGCACACCCTGGAAGCCGCGCTCTGGTGCCTGCTCCGCTACGACACGTACGCCGAAACCGTGCTGGCTGCCGTCAACCTCGGCGATGATACCGACACGACCGGCGCCGTGACGGGCGGCTTGGCCGGGCTGTACTACAGGGAAGCGGCCATTCCACCGGAGTGGCTCCAGGTGCTGGCCCGCCGCGCCGATATCGAAGACCTGGCCCGCCGTATGGCCCGGGCCGTCACCACGGAGTAAGCATTATTTCAGCTCCTGCACCCAGATGTTGCGGAAGGAGATGGGCGCACTTGGGTCGCCGTGGGCCTGGAGCTTGATGGGCGCGGCGCCGTGGGGCTCGTACTGGGGCGGACCGATGTAGCGCGTAGGGCCCGCCAGGGCCACGTTTTTCTGCACCGCTACGCCGTTGAACTTCACCGTTACGCGGGCCGGCGTAAGCACGGTGCCGTCGGGCTTGAAGGTGGGGGCCAGCCACAGCACGTCGTACGACTGCCACTCGCCGGGCTTGCGGCCGGGGTTGGCCAGCGGAATGCGCTGCTTGTAGATGCTGCCGGCCATGCCGTTCACGTAGGTCGGGTTCTGGTGGGGGTCAAGAATCTGCAGCTCGTAGCCCAGGTCGCCTTTGCCCAGGGAAGCCAGAAACACGCCGCTGTTGCCGCGCACCTGGCCTTCGCCGGTAATGCCGGCCGGCACGCGCCACTCCAGGTGCAGGCGGTAGCTGCCGAAGGTGCGCTGGGTTTCGATGTTGCCTTTCGACTTGTCCACGGTCAGCACCCCATCGGCCACCGTCCACTGCGCGGGCTGGGTACGGTCATCCGCCGACACCCACTCGCTCAGGCTTTTGCCATCGAACAGCACAAGGGCGCCGGCCGGGGGCGGGGTGGTTTTCAGCTTGCCGCGCACGGTTTTCGGGACCGGCTTCCACACTTCGGTGTCCTCCGGCTTGCCGGTTTGCTGGGCGTGGACCGTCATGGATAAGCCGAGGAGGGCAGCAGTCAGGAATAGGAATTTCATGGGAGTTGAAAGCAAGAACGGTGTAGATACGCAAGCTCTGGTGCTTTGTCGTTGTTAAACTGATACCATGTAGAATAAGTAAGAGAGCCGGGTCCAGAATCGTCAGTAATAACTAGAACGTCCTGCTGAGCTTGCCGAAGCATCTCTACCGCTGCTTCGTTCGAATACTGCCACAACGAAGCGGTAGAGATGCTTCGGCAAGCTCAGCATGACGCGCAATATGGTTTTGAACAGTCACAACCTCAGCAACGAGGAGGCGCGAATTGATGCGTCTCTTACGCCATTTGCTAGTGTTCAAACGTCGCAGAGCTGCACGGCTTGGCGCAGGGAAGCCAGCTTGTCGGGCTGTGTGGGAATGAACTCCTGGGCCACGTAGCCTTTGAAGCCAGTGGCTTGGATGGCGCGCATGATGGCGGGGTAGTTCAGCTCCTGGGCATCGTTCAGCTCGTGGCGACCAGGCACGCCGGCCGTGTGGTAGTGGGCAATGTAGGGGTGAAACTCGGTAAGGGTGCGGATGACGTCACCCTCGTTGATTTGCATGTGGTAGATGTCGTAGAGCAGCTTGAAGTGCTCGGAGCCCAGCCGCTTGGCCAGCTCCACGCCCCAGGCAGTCCGGTCGCACTGGTAGTCCGGGTGGTCGATTTTGCTGTTGAGTAGCTCCATCACCAGTACCACGTTGTGCTGCTCGGCCAGCTTCAGCAGCGGCTTCAGGCCAGCCACGCAGTTTGCCCATCCCTGCTCGTCGGTCTTGCCCCGGCGGCTGCCGCTAAAGCAGATCAGGTTGCGGTAGCCGGCCTTGGCTACCTGCGGAATCAGCTCAGTGTACTGCTTCTGCAGGCGGGCGTGAAACTGCGGGTCGTTGAAGCCATCGGTGAGGTTGATTTCCGCCCCGTTGCACATGGACGAGTCCAGCCCATACTTTTTCAGCGTGGGCCAGTCCTGCGGCCCAACCAGATCAATGCCCCGGAGGCCCATTTCCCTGGCGGCGGCGCAGAGCTGCTCCAGGGGCAGGTCGGCGAAGCACCAGCGGCACACCGAGTGGCGGATATTTCCCTTGAGGGTAGTGGGCATGGTGGTCCGTTTATCGTCGGGGACGCAGGCCCCGGCCAGGCCGAGGGTACCCACGGCGGCGGTGCTGGTGAGCAGACCCTTAAGAGCTGCGCGGCGGTTCCAGGTGGCAGCCATACCTAGCTGGCGTTGGCCAAACGGGCAGTGCCATCAACGCCCGTTGCTTCAGTAGGAGCGGGAGTGGCGTTGCGCTCCTTGAACAGGAGCAGGAACAGCACCAGCACCGTGGCGGCAATACCGGCCGGGATCAGCCAGATCATGCGCCAGTCGTGCGTGCCGGCCGAGAGCTGGTAGCTGTCGAAGATGCGGCCCGAGAGCAGCGTGCCAATCAGCATGCCCACGCCGTAGGTAGCCAGCGTGATGAAGCCCTGAGCCGAGCTTTTGAACTGCTCGCCGGCCAGGTTATCGGTGTAGATCTGGCCCGTCACGAAGAAGAAGTCGTAGCAGATGCCGTGAAGCACGATGCCCGCAATCAGCAGCCAGTAGCCGCTTTCCCCGTTGCCGTAGGCGAAGCACACGTAGCGCAACACCCAGGCCGCCATACCAATAGCCAGCATCTTCTTCACGCCCAGCTTGCTGAAGAACAGCGGAATGGCCAGCATAAACAGCAGCTCCGACACCTGCCCGAGGCTCTGTACCCCGGCGGCGGCTTTCATGCCCACCTCGTTCAGGAAGGGGTTAGTGAAGCCATAGTAGAAGGCCAGCGGAATGCAGATGGCAATGGAGGCCAGGAAAAACGTGAGGTAGGAGCGGTTTTTCAGCATGCCAATGGCGTCGAGCCCCAGCAAGCTGCCCACGGAGCTAGACTGCCCTTTCTTCACCGGCGGGGTCGCCGGCAGCGTGAAGCTGAATATGCCCAGCAGGGCCGAGGCTCCGGCCGCCATCAGGAAGGTAGATAGGAGGCTGTTGCTTTGCTCCCAGTTCAGCCAGCCGATGGTGAGGCCGGCCACAATCCAGCCCAGCGTGCCCAGCACCCGAATAGGAGCAAATTCCTTCTGCGGGTTCTGCATCTGCCGGAAGGCAATGGAGTTCACCAGGGCCAGCGTGGGCATGTATAAAATCATGTAGGTGAGGATACTCGGGTAGAAGCTGCTGAAGTCCGGGGCCTGGGAGGCGCGCCACAACAGCAAAGCCCCGGCCAGGTGCAGCACGCCCAGGATTTTCTGGGCCGAGAAAAACCGGTCGGCAATGAGCCCCACGATGAACGGGGCCACAATGGCCCCGATGGACTGGGTGAGAAACGCCACGCCCACCTGCGTGCCTGAGGCCCCCAGGTTGCGCAGCAAATACGTGCCCAGCGTGACAAACCACGCGCCCCAGATGAAGAACTCCAGGAACATCATGAGGGACAGTTTTACCCGGATTGTAGAAGTCATGAGCAAGTGGGAATTGGAGGTTGGGAGTGGGGTCGTATTAAGTAGAACGTCAATTCGATAGACCGTCATTCCGAGCGAAGCCGAGGAATCTCGCGTGCTGACGTTGCCAAACTATATGTCATGCCGAGCGGAGTCGAAGCATCTCTACCGCTTCGTAGAGCGACTCCAACGAAGCGGTAGAAATGCTTCGACTCCGCTCAACATGACGTGCTGGGTTCGTGCTGATGCAGTTCTTACTTCAGACTCAGAATATAGCGGGTCATTTCCTCGGCATCTTTCTGGGAAAGGCCGGGGTGGGGCGTCATGGCAACGTCCCCCCAGTTGCCGCTGCCGCCGGTTATGATCTTCTTGGCCAGCATGCTCACGTTGGCCTCCGTGGCGGGGTATTTCGCGGCTACATCTTTGTAGGCCGGACCTAGCAGCTTCTCGGCTTCGCGGTGGCAGCTGGCGCAGTCGGCCGATTGGATGAGCTTGGCCCCACCGGCCACGGCGCCACCCGTAGGCGCCGTCCCGATTTTAGTAGCGTTGGTGTCTACCTGGGGCTGGCGGGCCACGGCGCTGATGTTGGCACCGGTGGTGCTGTCCTGGGCCGGCACGGTTTCATCGGCCAAGGTGTAGGATTCCTTGGCGGCAGGCTTGTCGGATTCGGAACTACACGAAGCCAGGCTGGCGCAGAGCGTTAAGAGCAGAAACGCGTTTCTCATGGTGAGTCGGTGAGGTTAAAGGCCGAGGAGGCTGTTGTTTCGGGCCGCGTCGATGCCGGAGGCGGCAAAGTCGTCGAAGGCCTTATCGGTGACGCGGATGATGTGGTTTTGAATGAAAGGCGCGCCTTCGCGGGCTCCGTCTTCGGGGTGCTTGAGGGCGCATTCCCACTCCAGCACGGCCCAGCCGGGGTAGTCGTACTGGGTGAGCTTGCTGAAAATAGCGTTGAAATCTACCTGCCCGTCGCCGAGGGAGCGGAAGCGGCCGGCGCGGTCAGTCCAGCTTTGGTAGCCCCCATACACGCCCTGGCGGCCGGTGGGGTTGAACTCCGCATCCTTCACGTGGAAGGCCCGGATTCGCTCGTGGTAGATGTCGATGTACTCCAGGTAGTCCAGGCACTGCAGCACGAAGTGGGAGGGGTCGTAGAGCAGGCAGGCGCGCGGGTGGTGGTCTACTTTCGCCAGAAATTGTTCGTAGCTCACGCCGTCGTGCAGGTCCTCGCCAGCATGAATTTCATAGCACACATCCACGCCGCACTCATCAAACACGTCCAGAATGGGCCGCCAGCGGCGCGCCAGCTCCGTAAAGCCCGTTTCCACGAGGCCGGCCGGGCGCTGGGGCCACGGGTACACGTAGGGCCAGAGCAGCGCCCCGCTGAACGTGGCGTGGGCCGTAAGCCCCAGCCGTTGCGAAGCCTGCGCGGCGTACTTGAGCTGCTGCACGGCCCACTGCTGCCGGGCGGCCGGGTTACCGCGCACCGTCTCGGGCGCAAAGCCGTCGAACAGCTGGTCGTACACGGGATTTACCGCCACCAGCTGGCCCTGCAGGTGGGTGGATAGCTCGGTGATTTCCAGGCCGGCGGCCTGCACCGTGCCGCGCAGCTCGTCGGCGTAGGTCTGGCTTTCGGCGGCCAGCTTCAGGTCGATAAAGCGGCTGTCCAGCGTGGGCAGCTGCACACCTTTATAACCCAGACCGGCCGCCCACTCACAAATATTAGCCAAGCTGTTGAAAGGGGCCTGGTCGCCGATGAACTGGGCCAGAAAAATGCCGGGTCCTTTGATGGTTCTCATGGGCGACTACACGGTAAACTCGGTCCACTTCTGCGCGGAGCGGCCCGAGGCAATGACGTTTTCAATAAAGGCCATGCCCCGCATCCCATCCTCAATACCCGGGTAATCCTGGGCTTCGGGTGAAGCGGGTTGGCCGGTTTGCTCGGCCAGCAGGGTCAGGGCGAAGTTGCGGTAGAGGTTGGCAAAGGCTTCGAGGTAGCCCTCGGGGTGACCGGCCGGAATGCGGCTGTTGTGGCGGGCGGCGGCGCTCAGGTAGCCCGCGCCCGTGCGCCGGATTTCAGTGGGCCGGTCCAGCCACTTCACCAACAGCGTGTTGGCGTCGGCCTGCTGCCAGTCGAGGCCGCCTTTTTCCCCGTAGATGCGCAGGCGCACGTTGTTTTCCTCGCCGGCCGCCACCTGGGTAGCTACCAATACGCCGCTGGCCCCGCCGGTCAACCGGAGGAGCACGGCCCCGTCGTCATCGAGCTGGCGACCGGGCACTACGGTGTTGATGTCGGCGCAGAGCTGGGTCGTCTGCAGGCCGCTCACATACTCCAGGAGGTTGAAGGCGTGCGTGCCAATGTCTCCCATGGAACCGGCTACGCCGCTGCGGGCGGGGTCGGTGCGCCAGGCGGCTTGCTTGTTGCTGCCGCCTTCCTCGAAGTTACTTAGCCAGCCCTGGGGGTACTCCACGTACACTTTGCGGATGGCGCCCAACTCCCCAGAAGCCACCAGCTGGCGGGCTTCCTTGAGCATGGGGTAGCCCGTGTAGGTGTGCGTGAGGCAGAGCCGGCGGCCGGTGGCTGCAACCACCGACCGTAACTCCTTAGCCTCCGCCAGGGAAAACGTCATCGGCTTGTCCAGTACCACGTCGAACCCGCTTTCCAACGCCAGCTTGGCCGGCGCAAAGTGCAGGTGATTGGGCGTGACGATGCTGATGACCTGCACCCGCCCGTTGGCCGGGCGCTGGGCTTCCTGGGCAATCAGCTCCTGGTAAGAGCCGTAGACGCGGTCCGGAGCCAGTCCCAGCTCCTGCCCGGTAGCCCGGGAGGTATCAGGGTTGCTGCTGAAGGCACCGGCCGTAAGCTCATACAGGCCATCCAGCGCAGCGGCCATGCGGTGTACCGCCCCGATAAACGCGCCCTGCCCCCCGCCAATCATGCCCAGTCGTAGTTTCATTCGGTTGTGTGTTGAATTAAGAGGACGTCATGCTGAGGCTGTAAGCCGCAGCATTTTGCGTGCTGACGTTGCCAAAGTAACTGTCATGCTGAGCGAAGCCGAAGCATCTCTCCCTCTGGCTAATTAATACCATTGCAACGAAGCGGTAGAGATGCTTCGACAAGCTCAGCATGACGGTCTGATTCCTAAAAAATCAGGTCGTAGCCCAGGCTTTGTCGCCCTTTTTGTAGGGCACGCAGCCGTCGTACTTGCCGGGGACGGGCAGGTAGCGGAGGGCTTTGGTGGCGCCTACTTCGGAGGTGAAGTAACCGAGCAGCGTCAGCTCCTTGATCATGCGGAAGTAGTGGTTGGGCGCTTCCGGCTTTTTGGTTTTGATGTAGTTTTTCTGCTCGGCATCCAGGGCCGTGAGCAGGGCCGTACGCTGGGCTGCATCCAAAGCCAGGAAGCCCTTGCTGTACTTCTGCTTGGCGGCGTCTTCGAGCTTGGTTAGGCCTTGTTTGAACACCTGCTGGTCGTCGGGCCGGTAACAGTCGCGCACCATCACGGCCATAAAGCCCCCCACGTCGGCGGCCTTAGCCCCGGGTGATTTGGTGGGCGGCAGAATGGTGTCACCCACTTCGTTCAGGTAGGCTACCTGCTCGGCGTTGAGCACGGCCGGCAGCTCTTTGGGCGCGGCCGTTGGGGGTGTTTTTGCTGTGGTTTTTTCCTCGCTGGGAGAGGAGCAGCTGCTCAGGAAATAGTCGCCCCCGATAACGGCTCCGCCCATCAGCAGAGCTACGCGGGCCAGGGCATCACGTCGGTTCATCATGGTCGGTAGGGGTTAGAGGTTTTGTTTTTTCAGCTCACCTACAGCGTGGTCCACGGCGCGGGCCGTGAGGGCCAGGTAGGTGAGGGAAGGATTCTGACAAGCCGAGGACGTCATGCAGGCGCCGTCGGTAACGTAAACGTTGGGGGCATCCCACACCTGATTGTGAGCATTCAGCACCGAGGTTTTCGGGTCGCGGCCCATGCGGGCAGTGCCCATTTCGTGGATGCCGCCGCCCATGTTGTAGCCGTTGTTGTAGGTGCGCACGTTTTTCAGGCCCGCTTTCTCCAGCATTTCCTGGCCGTCCTGCATCATGTCGATGCGCATTTTCTGCTCGTTTTCCCGGATAGTCGCGTCGATGGCCAGCACGGGCAGGCCCCACTTGTCCTTCTTGGTTTTGTCGAGGAAGGCGCGGTTGTCGTGGTAGGGCAGGGTTTCGCCGAAAGCGCCCAGGCCCATCGTCCACTGCCCGGGCTCCGACAGCGCATCCTTGAAGTCACCGCCGATGCTCATTTCGGCAATGTCGCGGCTCCAGCCTTCCCGGCCGGCGCCGCCCTGGTAGCCGAAGCCCCGGATATAGTCGCGCTTATCGCCGAACAGATTGCGGAAGCGCGGTACGTAAATGCCGTTGGCGCGGCGGCCATACACGTATTTATCCTCGTAGCCGGGCATCTCCCCGTAGGCACCAGCTCGGAAGTGGTGGTCCATCAGGTTGTGGCCCAGTTCCCCGCTGCTGCTGCCCAGGCCCTCGGGCCACACGTCGGTGGCCGAGTTCATCAGCACCCAGGCCGAGTTCAGCGTGGAGGCGTTGAGGAACACGATTTTGGCGTAGTACTCGTAGGTCTGGTTGGTTTCCGCGTCCAGCACTTCTACGCCCTTAGCCCGCTTGGTGTCCTTATCGTAGAGGATTTTGGTGACGATGGAAAACGGCCGCAGCGTAAGATTACCCGTAGCCATAGCCGCCGGCAACGTGGCCGACTGCGTGCTGAAGTAAGCCCCGAACGGACAGCCCAGCCAGCACTTGTTGCGGTACTGGCAGTTCACGCGGTTGTGGTGGGGCTTGGTGATGTTGGCCGTGCGCCCAATCACCATGTGGCGGTCCTTGTAGTGCTTGCGGATGCGCGCGGCCACGTCCTTTTCCACGCAGTTCATTTCCATGGGCGGCATAAAGTCGCCGTCGGGGAGCTGGGGGAGGCCGTCCCGGTTGCCGCTGATGCCCGCAAATTTCTCGGCGTGGCTATACCAGGGCGCTATGTCCTTGTAGCGAATAGGCCAGTCCACGGCAATGCCGTCCTTGGCGTTGGCCTCAAAATCGTACTCGCTCCAGCGGTAGCTTTGCCGGCCCCACATCAGGGAGCGGCCGCCCACCTGGTAGCCCCGGAACCAGTCGAAGGGCTTCACCTCCACGTAGGGACTTTCCTTTTCCTTTACCCAGAAATCGAGGTTGCTTTCGTTGAGGGTATAGTCCCGGCTCAGCACCGGGTAGTCCTTCACCATCTGCTCGGTTTTGCCGCCGCGGTGGGCAAACTCCCAGGGGTTTTTGTTGGCATTCACGTAGTCCTTGATGTGCTCTACGTTGCGGCCCCGCTCCAGCATAATGGTTTTCAGGCCTTTCTCGGTCAGCTCCTTGGCAGCCATGCCGCCCGAAATGCCGGACCCGATGACGATGGCGTCATAGGTGTTCTTTTCCATAAGAAATAGGTGGGAATGGTAGTTGTGGGGTTGCTGGTTGTCAGCTATATATCAGCCCGTCATGCTTAATCTGGCGTCCGCTTGTCGAAGCATCTCTACTGACTCTCCTGCATCATTCAACGAAGCGGTAGAGATGCTTCGACAAGCTCAGCATGACGGGCTTTCTTGTCAGCCAAAACCTATATCAGGTTGCGCTTGATGTGCGTGATGCTCTGCTGAATGCTGTCGAAGGGCGAGCCGGTCGTTTGGTCCTGCTCCACGAAGAAGTGCTTGAGGCCCGCCAGCTTGGCCTGGGCGAAGATGCGCTTGAAGTCGATGCTGCCGTTGCCGACTTCGGTGAAGTTCTGCTGAGGCGTCTTGTCCATGTCCTTCACGTGCCAGAGCGGGAAGCGGCCGGGGTTCTGCTTGAACAGCTCCACCGGGTCGTGGCCGGCCTTGGTAGCCCAGTAGAGGTCGAGTTCCATCTGCACCAGGTTCTTGTCGGTTTCCTTAAGCAGCACGTCGTAGGGCAGCTGGCCGTTCTGGGCCGCAAACTCGAAGTCGTGGTTATGGTAAGCCATCTGGATGCCGGCCTTCTTGCACCGTTCCCCGGCCTTGTTCAGGCGCTCGGCCAGCAGCTTGTAGTGTTCGAGGTTGCCGCGCTCCGACTCGGTCAGCCAGGCGCACACCATGTACTTGATGCCCACCCGCGCGGCATCGTCCACGGCCTTGTCCCAGCCGTGCAGGATGGTGCCCTGGGTGGGCTGGCCGTTGTTTTCCTGCTCCCCCAGGAGGTAGTGGCTGCTGGGCATCTTCAGGCCATTTTGCTTCAGCACCTTGGCAAAAGCGGCTGGGTCCATGCCGTAGAATTTCTGGTTGCCGGTGTAGGTGGCGCCTTCCATACAGGTGTAGCCGAGCTTGGCTACGCGGGCCAGCGTGGCGGCCGGGTCCTGCTGCATGGCGTCGCGCACGGTGTACAGCTGCAGGCCGATGCCTTTTTGGGAAGAAGCCAGCAGCTCCGGGCTGAGCAGGACGCCCGCCGAGAGCAGCGCGGCGGACTTAACGAATGTGCGGCGGGAATTCATGCGGCAGATTTAAGGAAGAGTAGAAGCCAAAGCTCCATTTCTCCGCTTCTGCGCTTATGCAGCAATTACCCCGCACGTGTGCATACTCAACAATGAGGGTGAAATAGTTATTAGTCAGCGAATTAAATTTATCGTATTGCTTGGAAATAGCCTTGTTCTATCAGTTTTTGAACGCTTGACGCACAATTCTTCAAGCAGAATCAGCCAACCGGCGCGCCCGGAACTCGGAGGGCGACACCTGGTAGCGGGCCTTGAAGCTGTTAGAGAAATAAGAGTGCGAGGTATAGCCCACTTCGTAAGCCACGGCCGTAATCGTGAGCTTATCGTCGAGCAGCAGCTCGCGGGCTTTGCGTAGGCGCACGAGCTGAATGTAGTCGGTTACGCTGGTGCCCAATACAGCTTTTACTTTGCGGTAGAGCTGGGTGCGCGAGAAGCCCAGGGCCTGGGCCAGTTCCTCCACGGTCAGGTCAGTGCGGGTCAGGTCGGCTTCTATCCGGGCCGTCAGCGCCTGCAGGAAGGCCTGGTCGGGGTCGGGCGCAGGAGCGGCCGAATTGGGTGCCGCCTGGCCTGCGGCGCCCAGCTGCCGACGGGTGTGCTCATGCTGGCGGGCGCGGTTGGCCAGCAGGGTATGAATGCTTTCGAGCAGGAAGGTGGGGTTGAAGGGTTTGGTCAGGTACACGTCGGCCCCGGCCTGCACGCCTTCCACCTGCTGCTCGGGCGCGGTACGAGCGGTGAGCAGAATAACGGGTACGTGCGAGGTTCGCCAGTCGGCCCGCAGCTGTGCCACTACCTCCAGCCCGCTCAGGCCGGGCATCATCACGTCGCACACAATCAGGTCGGGAATTAGCTCCTGGGCCAGCTGCAGGCCGGTAGTACCATCGGCCGCCGTTTGCACGCGGAAGTAAGACTGTAGCTTGCGGGCTACAAACTCGTTCACGTCGGCATTGTCCTCAATCACCAGCACCAGCGGCTCCTGCCCGGCCACTGCCTGCGCATCCAGGGCCTCGACGGGGAAAGCCTGCGGCTCGTCCAGCGTTAGCGTTTCGGGCGGGGCGGCCGTGGTACGCAGGGCCGCCGGCAGCTCGCGCGGGAGCGTGACAATGAACGTGCTGCCCTGGCCCACCTGGCTACTGAATGTAAGGTTGCCCTGGTGCAGTCGCACCAGGCCCTGGGCCAAGGCCAGCCCCATGCCCGAGCCTTTGGCCGTAGCCGGCTGCTCGCCCTGGTAAAACCACTCGAAGATGTGCGGGCTATCCTGGGGCCGGATGCCACGCCCGGTGTCGGCTACTTCCACTTGGAGCGAACTGCCGTCATCGGCGGGCCGCACGCGCACCGTAATCTGGCCGCCGGCGGGCGTGTATTTCAGGGCATTGGAAAGCAGGTTGAAAAAGACCTTGTCCAGCACGTTGCGGTCGAGCCAGCTTGGCAGCCGCGCCTCGGCTGGTTGAAACCGGAGGGACACCTGCTGCACCCGGGCCGCCGGCTCAAAGGTTTCTACCAGCTCCCGCACGAAGGCTACCAGGTCGTCTTCCCGCGCCTGTACGGCCATTTTGCCCACTTCAATCTTCCGAAAATCAAGCAGTTGGTTAACCAACTGTAGCAGGCGCTGGGTGTTGCGGCGCACCAAGCCTAGGTCGTGGCGGTGGGAGGGTAGTAGCGCGGTGCTATGGGAGCCGGTTAGCATTTCCTCTACCGGGCCCATAATAAGGGTGAGCGGGGTGCGCAGCTCGTGGGAAAAGTTGGTGAAGAAGCGCAGCTTGGCCTCGGTTTCCACCCGCGCCTGCTCGGCCAGTTCCGCAATCTGGTTGCGCTGGGCCCGGATTTCCTCGTTCTGGGTGCTGAGCTGGCGGTTGATGACGTCGTTGGCCTCATTCTGCCGCACCAGCTCTTGGTTAATGACGTCGTTGGCTTCGTTCTGCCGGGCCAGCTCTTGGTTGATGCGCCGGTTGATGCGGGCGGCCCGCCAGGCACTGGCCCCCAGCACCACGGCCGCCAGCAGCGTGGCCAGTAGCCCATACAGCACTGTGCGCTGGCTGGCGTAGGTGGCCTGCAAGGTGCGCAGCAGCTGCTGTTGCTGCTCAATGCCGGCCTGCTGACTGGCCACTTTGGTGGCTTGCTGCTGCAAGGTCAGCACGTTCACCGAGTCGATAACGATAGTGCCCAGGATGTTTTCCCGCTCGTAGGCCTGGTGGTAGAGAATCTTCAGGGCCACCCGAATGGCTTCCTCCCCGCCGGGCGAAAAAAAGAGCGAAGCCGTAGCGCGGCCCTGCTGTACCATCTCCATTCCGTTGTCTGGTCCCGGCAGGCCATCTACCCCAATAATGCGGATATCCTTCCGGCCCAGCCGCTGGCATACCTCGTAGGCGCCCTGGGCCATCAGGTCGCTGTGCGCGAAAATCAGGTTGGTTTCGGGGTGGGCCTGCAGGAGCTTGGTCAGGGGCGGCTGCAGGGCGGTAGCACCCCAGTCGCCCACTACTTCGCCCACCACGCGCATGTCTGGGTATGCCCGCAGGGCCTGAGTGAAGCCCTCATGCCGCTGCACCGAAACGGAGGAGGCAGCGCCGACAACTTCCACAATCCGGCCTCGTTGCCGCAGCCGGAGGGCGGCGTAGCGGGCGGCAGCGGCCCCCACGCCGGTGTTGTCGCCACCTACGTAGGCTGCGTAGTGGGGAGAGGTGGTGCGGCGGTCCAGCAAAATCACGGGCACCCCGCGCCGGTAAGCTTCCTCAATGGCCGTCGACAGGGCGTGTTCCTCGTTAGGTGCCACAATAAGCACATCGGCGCCGGCATCCAGCAAATCATGAATCTGCTGCTGCTGCTGGCGGCTGTTGCCCTGCGCGTCGCGCGTCAGAAACTGAATATCCGGGTGAAAGGTCAGTTCCCGCTGCATGCCGGCCAGCATGGCCTGGCGCCAGTCGCCGGCACTTATGCTTTGCGAAAACGCGATGCGGTAGGTGGGCGACGAAGCCGGAGCGCAGGCGGCCAATGACCCCAGCAGGCTCACCAGCATCAGGAGACGACGTAAGCGGCTGGGGTGAAACAAGTGGATAGCGGTTGATACCAATAGCCGGGCTGTACCTGCCGGCAACCTTCTCACCAAAGATAGGGAAAAGGTGAAGGGCCAAGCTGCAAAATGAAAAAGCCCCAGCATCCGGGGATACTGGGGCTTTTAGCGGTCCGGACGGGACTCGAACCCGCGACCTCCGCCGTGACAGGGCGGCATTCTAACCGACTGAACTACCGAACCAGGGTAGACCGCACTGCGAAAAGCCAGCTGCTTTCCGGTGAAGTGGTGCAAAGGTAGGAGGAGTTTTTGATTTCCAAACACTGAAAAGCGTCCTGGCTGCGTAAAAACCCCGATTTTCAAGCTAGCCGCTTGGTTTCAAAGTGAATAGCACTGAAATTATTTTTCTCAACTGCTCACCGTATGGTCGTTGGGTAAAAACCGTTGCAGGTGCGGCATCAGGTAGCAGGCGGTGAAAAGCAAAAGGCCCTGCATCAGTGGATGCAGGGCCTTTGTGGTTCGGACGGGAATTTCATAACAGTATGATTGTCAGTATTAAAAATAGAATAGTGTGGCAGATTTGAGTTTAAGGGCGTGTTACTGAGCCAAGCAATGCACAGCACTCGGTGTTGGTCTACCCGCCTTTCGGTGTAGTTGCAGAGGGTGTTATGGGGCCATTGCCGCCACAACTGGCGTTCAACCTCACTTTTTTGCTTAGCCCCAACTGGTGCCGAGATGCGGCAATAGTGCTGCATTTGTTTCTGGTCTGAGTTTATGTGACCAGATTGTGACACCAGGCTCATCGAAGGGGAGGAAGCGGCTCGCACTACCCTCCCTGCTCGCGCAAAGCGGTTTATTGAACTACCTGCTCCTGTGAGCTTTTCTTCGACGTGGTGCATAACAGAGGCAAAAGTGCCTTCTGTCGCGCTATATAGGTGTAGCGTAAATGCTGCTAATGGAAAATAGGTATTGCGTCAATAGAGCATAAAGCGGTTTTATTGAAAAAAGAGTGCTATTTGAATCACCGTTTTCGTAAACAGAAATTTGCTTGATAGTTATTTTTGCAGGATAAGCCGCTTGGTAATGCTCGTTGATCCTACCTGCAACCGGTACAGGTAAAGCCCCGCCGGTAAGTTTGGGGCTTGCCATTTTACTTCTTGACGGCCGCTGTCAAAGGTACCGGCCACGACGGTGGCTACTTCCCGCCCGACCAGATCATGGACGGTCAGCCGCACAGCAGCGGGTTTTATTAGATTAAACGTAAAGCTGGTATTCGCATACACCGGGTTCGGGTAGTTCTGCGCCAAGGATACCTTGTCTGTGGCTAGTTCTGCCCGAGAGGAAAGCGGCTGCGACACCGTCACGCGCCAGGTGCGGGTTTTGGTGAGGTCTGGCAAGATGATAGGGGAGCGTACAAAGGGCGTTTCATCTTTTACCCGTAGCTCCACGGTGTGTTCCCCAACCCCAAGCGCAGCAGCGGATACGGTCAATTCTTTGTCCCCGGTATTCACCAGGGTACCGTCTACGAACCATTCTACTTTCAAGCCATGCGCCGGCTGGGGCGCGTCCAGGCTAAACGGCAAACTGCTCGAAAGGGGCATAGTCACGACAGCGGAGGCGGGCAAAAACTTCCTGAGTCTGGTCATGCGGTTGGACCACCGCTCATCCTGGTAAATGTAGCTGATGATGTGCTCCCGGCACACAGCGCAGAACGCATACTCCGAGGCCAGCATCTTGCACTGCTGCTGGGGCCGGTACCAGCCCTTTTCTTGAATAGCTCCCTCGAACAGGCCAACCACGTTGCTGTACTGAGCTGTGGCGGGCGTGGGCAACGGGGTGGTAGGGTCTATCCAATGCCGCCACTTTACTTCGTCCCGGCTGGTTTTGGCCGTGATGTTGGGGGCTTCAAACGCCGAGCGGTTTTGCAGGTACTCATCTGCGAGATTGGCAAACTGGTGCCCCAACTCATGCACCACGGGTAAGAAGTCATTGGTGCCGCGGGCTGTAACCTCACTAGTGCCGCCACTGGTGTCATCGTTGACCAGCATCATCCACAGCGGGTCCAGATAACCCATTTTCTCGTACAATTCCCATTTGAAGTCGCTCCAGACAACGTTTCCCTGTTCATTGGCCCGTGGACAAATACCACAGCTGCTGTAGGCCGTGTTGAAGTAGGAGTCTCTAACGATGCCGAAAGCGGGATTATCTGCGCCAGATTCCTTGGAGGCCACAGCAACGGTAAGCACGTTGAAGTAGCTTTTGTATTCCTTGAAAGGCGACGCCGCAAAGATCTTTTCCGCCACGCGTTTGCAGTCCTCCCGGAAAACCGGGATTTCCTCGGCCCTATATCCCTCCGCTACCAGAATGATGTTCATCCGTCGGTCCAGCGGGCCGTTAAGCAACAGCGTGTCCATGGTATAGGGCGATTGCGCACAGGCAACGTTGGCCCAGAAGAGAAAGAGGAGTAATACCCCCCAGCGCATTCCTATAGCGGCTTGTGGGCATGACCGTAAGCAGGAGCGTATACGTTGGAAGGTGCCTGATGAGGCAGCAGGCTGCTGGTGAGGGACGGACGGGAACATTAGCGTAGAATATGCGTGCTGTAAGGCGGAAGAGGTGAAAGCGCGTGGGTGAGCCGCAGGTAAGAGCTATCAGGCTTTCAAGTATGACAACCAAACCAAGCAAAGCGTTGCCCACGTGTCTGCCCAGTGCTTGATACACCGCTTAGCTAAGCACAAATATCGCCCTACTCAAAGGGCTTCAGGGAGGGAGTAACATGATTATGTGAGGGTGAAAAAGTAAAAGGGCTTAAAGCCTCACGCAACATCTTTCCGCCACGCCGAGTCAGCGACAAGCATTTTTTCTCGTTTTGTTATTCGGACGGTATTGCGCGTTGGGCGCTTCCTGCCAGAACCCGACAACGTGGCGGCCAACCACTGAGGTGGTCTAGCGAGGCCGGACGGAATTAGGACGTATTTTCCTACCGTCATGGCAACAACTCTGCAAGTAAGCAAGCCGAATAAACGGCGCAAGTACGACGACGCGTTTAAGGCCGAGGCCCTGCGCCTGGCCCAGGAAAGCCGCTCGACTCGCGCGGCGGCGCGGCAATTGGGCATCAGTGAGAAGCTGCTCTACCGCTGGCAACAGCAACAAGCCGCTGCCGAACTGGGCAGTGACGAGCTGGCCCGCGACCCGGAAGTGCGCGCCCTGCGCGCCGAACTGCAGCGCGAGCGGGACATCTTAAAAAAAGCCTTGGCCAGTTGCCTGCTGTAGGCGCAGGCTCAGTCGCGAAACGCCGTGAGTCGCTACCGCTTCATTGATCGGCACCGCGCCCGGGTGCCGGTGCAGGAGCTGTGCGCCGTGCTGCAGGTGGCCGCCAGCAGCTATTATGCCTGGCGCCAGCGGCGTGAGCAGCCGGCCCCAGCCTGGGAGCAGACCGTGGTGCGGGCCTTCGCGCACCATGGACGACGCTACGGCACGCGCCGTCTGCGGGCCGTCTGCGGGCCGAAGTGCAGGCGCAAGGCCACCGCGTGGGGCGCTGGCGCATTCGGCGCGTGCTGGCCACCCATGGCTTGCGTGCCCAGCAGCCGCGCTGCTTTGTGCCGCGCACCACCGACTCGGCCCATGGCCGGCGCGTGGCCCCAAACCGGCTGCTGGGCCAGCCATGCCCTACCGTCCCCAACCAAGTCTGGGTAGGCGACATTACGTGCCTGCCCAAACAGGTCGGTGGCTGGCTCTACCTGGCCAGCTGGCAGGACGCCTGCTCGCGCAAGGTCGTCGGGTGGGACGTGCGCGAGTCCATGCCCGAAGACCTGGTCAGCGAAGCCCTGCGCCGGGCCCTGGCCGTGCGCCAGCCCGCGCCCGGGCTGATCGTGCATTCCGACCAAGGCAGCCAGTACACGGCCACGCGCTTCGGCGAGCTACTCGCCCGACACGGCGCCGAGCCCAGCATGAGCCGGCGCGGCAACTGCTACGACAACGCCCAGGCCGAATCCTTTTGGAGCCGGCTCAAGACCGAACTGCTCGACGGCGGCAGTTTTCCCGGCTTGGAAGAGGCACGCCTCGAACTCAGCCACTACATTGCCTACTACAACGACGAGCGGCGCCACTCCGCTCTCGGCTACTGCTCACCCAACCACTTCAAAACTCTTCTTCAAACAACGTCCGAAAAGTCTTCGGCTTAGCTGGACCACCTCAAAACTCCGTATCAGCCGGCACCAGGGCCGACTGCTTCCATAGTTGGTCAAACATGGGCACAAGAAAGGGCATGTTCAGGAAAATGGTTTTTTAAGCTTCACCAGCCTCAATTACCCCAAAAGCAAAAGGCCCTGCATCACCTGATGCAGGGCCTTTGCGGTCCGGACGGGACTCGAACCCGCGACCTCCGCCGTGACAGGGCGGCATTCTAACCGACTGAACTACCGAACCAAGGTAGACTTGCACTACAAAAAGCCAGCTGCTTTCCGGTGAAGTGGTGCAAAAGTAGAAGACCAGCTTGGACTAAGCAACTGTTAAGCCCAAAAAACCGCAAAATACTTTCCGCCCATTATGGTAGCACCTGTTTATCAGGAAGAAAAATTTCTCTGAAAAACGAGGGTGGTGGGCCGTGCGCGGTAAGCGCGGCTTCACTTACCTTTGCTTTCTTCTCTCACCCCGCAACTTCTTTCGCATCCTGCCGTGGCAATGCTCCTCGATTTTGAACAACCAATTGCCGCTCTCGAAGGCAAGCTCCGTGAAATGCAACAACTGGCCCTCGATAGCCAGGTGGACGTCTCGGAAGCCGTAGCGGCCCTCGAAGCCAAAATCAAAGCCCTCAAGAAGGAAACTTACCAGAACCTCACCCGCTGGCAGCGCGTGCAACTCTCGCGCCACCCCGACCGGCCCTACACCCTGGACTACGTAGAGGGTATGACCGACAAGTTCGTGGAGCTGCACGGCGACCGGACCGTGGCCGACGACAAGGCCATGGTGGGCGGGTTCGCCGAAATCGGGGGGCGCTCCGTGATGATTATCGGGCAGCAGAAAGGGCGCAACACCAAGCAGCGGCAGTTTCGCAACTTCGGCATGCCCAACCCCGAGGGCTACCGCAAGGCCCTGCGTCTGATGAAGCTGGCCGAGAAATTCGGTAAGCCCATTATCACCCTTATTGATACGCCCGGCGCCTTTCCGGGCCTGGAGGCCGAGGAGCGGGGGCAGGGCGAGGCCATTGCCCGCAACCTGAAGGAAATGTTTCTGCTGAAGGTGCCGGTTATCTGCATCATCATCGGCGAAGGCGCTTCGGGTGGGGCCCTGGGCATTGCCATCGGCGACCGGGTGCTGATGCTGGAAAACACGTGGTACTCGGTGATTTCGCCGGAGTCGTGCAGCAGCATCCTGTGGCGCAGCTGGGACTACAAGGAGCAGGCGGCCGAAGCCCTCAAGCTCACGGCCAACGACATGCTCAAAGCTGGCCTCGTGGATGGCATCGTGAAGGAACCCCTCGGCGGCGCCCACACTGACACCGCCGCGATGATCAAAACGCTCAAGAAAACCATCCTCAAAACCCTCGACGAGCTGGAGGCCGTGCCCGCCGAAGAGCGCATGAGCCAGCGCATCGACAAGTTCTCGGCCATGGGCGTAGTGGTAGGATAGGTTTTTAGCTGTTAGCTATCAGCCTATAGCTATTAGCTTGGTGCATAGTCAACAGCATAACGTAGGTAAGAAAGCCAACAGCTAATAGCCAATAGCTAAAAAATGCACATTCATACCCTCGACACCGGACTGTTTAAGCTGGATGGCGGCGCCATGTTTGGCGTAGTGCCCAAAAGCATGTGGCAGAAGCTGAACCCTGCCGATGCCAATAACATGTGCACCTGGGCCATGCGCTGTCTGCTGATTGAAGATGCGGGCCGGCTGGTGCTGGTCGATAATGGCATCGGCGACAAGCAGGACGAGAAATTTCGGGGGCATTTCTACCTCCACGGCGACGACACGCTGGAAAAGTCCCTGCGTAAGCTCGGCTTCACGTCCTCGGATATCACCGACGTCTTCCTGACTCACCTGCACTTCGACCATTGCGGGGGCTCGGTGGTGCGACAGGCTGATGGCAAGCTGGAGCTGGCTTTTCCCAATGCTACGTACTGGAGCAATCAGGCGCACTGGGACTGGGCCGTGACGCCCAACCCGCGCGAAAAGGCCAGCTTTCTGCGCGAAAACATCCTGCCCATTCAGGAAAGCGGCCACCTGCGCTTTGTCGATGCGGCTGCCGGGGTGCCGGCGGAACTTTCCATGTTCCGGGAAATTATTTTCGCCGACGGCCACACCGAGAAGATGATGGTGCCGGTGCTGGAGTATAAAGGCCGCACGCTGGCGTTTATGGCCGATCTGCTGCCCAGCACGGGCCACATTCCGCTGCCCTACGTGATGAGCTACGACATGCGCCCCCTACAAACCCTGGCCGAAAAGGAGCAGGTACTGCGCCGCGCCGCCGACGAAAACTGGGTGCTGCTGCTGGAGCACGACCCCGCTGCCGCCTGCTGCACTGTGCAGCACACCGAAAAAGGTGTGCGCCTGGCCGAAACGTTTACCCTGTCGGAGCTGTAGAATGTGCTAATGTGTTTCTAATGTGCTAATGGGGTGCTGTCATTGCGAGGCGGAGCCGAAGCAATCCGTCCTGAGCAACGCCAGACATGCCATTCTGCCACAATGCCCCTGGCGTCGGCTCTGCCAGCAAGGACTTGCCCCATCTCAGGGCTTTCTACATGCTCAAAACAGACTGCTTCGCGCTGCTGACAAGCACATCAGCACATCAGCACATTCCCCACATTAGCACATTAGAAACACATTAGCACATTAACCAACCCTATGCTAGGTCTGGCACTTTCCGGCGGCGGCGCCCGGGGTATTGCGCATCTGGGCGTGCTGGCCGCGCTGGATGAGCTGCAACTACCTATCGGGGCACTGGCGGGGGTATCGTCGGGGGGCATTGCGGCGGTGTTTTACGCGGCCGGGGTTCCGCCACGGGACGTTCTACGGCTGCTGGAAGAAGTCAACCTCACCCGCCTCACCCGCATTGCCCTGAGCCGCTACGGCCTGCTGCACATGGCCGCCGTGGGCACGCTGTTTGAGCGGCACCTGGGCGCCGGGGCCACCTTCGAGCAGCTGCGTCTGCCCGTCACGCTGGTGGCCACCGATCTGCTGGAAGGTACGTCGGTGTGGTTCGACCAAGGACCGTTGGTGCCGCCGCTGATGGCCTCGTCGGCGGTGCCCATCCTGTACCGGCCGGTAGAGTACCAGGGCCGGCAGCTGGTAGATGGGGGCCTGCTCAACAACCTGCCCGTGGAGCCGTTGCTGGCCCGGCCCGAGTTGCGCGTAGTGGGCGTGCACTGCAACCCGCCCAATCGCGCGGCCCAGGTGACGTCCCTGCCCAGCCTGATTGAGCGCACCCTGAACCTGGCCATCGGCGGCAATACCGTGCTCAGCAAGCGGCAGTGCCAGCTCCTGCTGGAGCCCCCGGCGCTGGCGCAGTTTCGGGCCATGAGCTACCGGCGGGCCCCCGAGCTGTTCGACATTGGGTACCGCTACACGCTGAGCCAGGCCCCGGCGCTCCGGCAGTTGTTGCGGGAGGAGGCCTGATTGGGCGCTTCCGGTACAATTTCTCTAGCTTTGATTCGCCGTAGCTCTTCCTCCTGGCTACCGGCTCATTTTCGGCATGGCGCGTAAGACTTCCACTTTCTGGTATCTGTTTTCGAAATTCTGGTTCTGGATAACCGGCTGGCATTTGGGCTCCCATGTGCCGCCCGGCATCAAGAAAAGCATGATGATTGCCGCACCGCACACCAGCAACTGGGACTTTATGTTTGCCCGCGCCGCGTTCTTTCTAATGGACGTGGACGTGAAGCTCACCATCAAGAAGGAGTGGACCACCATCCCGGTGCTGGGGGCGCTGGTGCGCAGCCTGGGCGGCCTGGCCGTCGACCGGAGCAAGAACAACAGCCTCGTGGATGGCATGGTGCAGCTCTTCAATGAGCGCGACGAGCTGGTAATTCTCATCACCCCCGAAGGCACCCGCAGCTACCAGCCCAAGTGGCGTAAGGGCTTCTACCACGCGGCCATGGGCGCGGGGGTGCCCATCCTGCTCGGCTACCTCGACTATGGCAAGAAAGAAGCTGGCGTAGGCCCCGCCTTCTGGCCCACCGGCGACTATGAGAAAGACTTGGAGGAAATCAAAGCCTTCTACCGCACCAAGCAAGGCCGCTTCCCGGAGAAAGGAGTACGCTAGAACGTTTTCTTGAAGCTTTCAAAGCCGTCCTGCTGAGCGGAGTCGAAGCATCTCTACCGCTTCGTTGAACGATGCATATGAAGCGGTAGAGATGCTTCGACTCCGCTCAGCAGGACGCTGTTTTTCTTAAAAATATAGCGCGCAACTCCGCAAGAATCGGGTTGAGGGCTCAGGCCAAGGGCAGTAGCTTTAAGCTTACTTAAGCTTCCCTACCATGTCCGTTTCCACTGCTGCCACCGACTATCAGCGCATAGCCCAGGCCATTCAATTCCTGGAAGAAAACTTCCGGCGCCAGCCCAGCCTCGATGAAGTGGCGGAAGCCGTACACCTGAGCCCGTTTCACTTTCAGCGGCTGTTCAGCGAGTGGGCCGGCATCAGCCCCAAGCGCTTCGTGCAGTTCCTCACCGCCGATTTTCTGAAAACCCGCCTGGCTCAGGCCATGCCGTTGCCCGAAGCAACTGAGGAAGCCGGCCTTTCGGCCCCGTCGCGCCTGCACGACTTATTTGTGACCCTGGAAGCCGTGACGCCGCACGAGTTTCGTACGGGTGGCGCGGGCCTGCGCATCGGCTACGGCGTGCACGCTACGCCCTTTGGGCCGGCCTTGCTGGCCGCTACCAGCCGGGGCGTATGCGGCCTGCACTTGCTGGATGCTGAAGCCGATGCCATTGAAAACGCCTTGCGGGAAATGCGGAAAAACTGGCCTCAGGCGGAATTTGAGCCCGATGCGGCGCTGACGGCCCCTTTGGTGGCGCGGGCGTTTGCGCCGGTGGCGGGTCAGCCCCTGCACTTGCTCGTGCGCGGTACCAACTTCCAGGTGAAGGTATGGGAGGCGCTGCTGCGCGTGCCCAGCGGGCAGGTGGTCAGCTACCAGCACGTAGCACAGGCCATTGGCCAGCCCCGGGCGTTGCAGGCGGTGGGCTCGGCGGTGGGAGCTAACCCCGTAGCGGTCCTTATTCCCTGCCACCGCGTCATTCGGAAAGAAGGTGCGCTGGGCCAGTACCGCTGGGGCTGCGTCACGAAGAAGGCACTTATTGGCTGGGAAATGGCCCAGGCTGCTAGACAAACCGTCCAAGTTGCGTAGCTTACCCACCGTTCTACCTGCAACTGCGCTACGCCATGCCCGAAAAACTGCAAACTATCCTCTGGATTCTGGTAGCCCTGGGCGTGTTTATCTGGCGCATGATTCAGAAAGCCCGCGCCACTACCAGCCGGGAAAAGCAGGAACGCCGCTTTTCTCAGCCCGACAGCACGGGTAAGCCCCGACCCGTGGTTACAGCAGCCCCGGCAAAGTCTTTTGAAGAGCTGCTGCAGCAGATGATGACGGAAAACAAGGCCGCGCCTACTGCTTCCACCGCTACAACGCCAGCGGGCCGGGCATTGCCGCAGGAAAAGGCTAAGCCGGCGCGCTCTTTGGAAGCCACGCCACCTACCGCCCGCAGCCTGGAAACACCCGCGCCCAAGCGCAAAGCCCGCAGCCAGGAAGCTCCCGCCGCCCCTGCCCGCCGGGCCTCCGCGCTGCCCCGGGCGGCTGTGCAACACGGTCAGGAAGATTACTGGAGTCGGCAAGCTGCCCAAGCCCAAACGCCCGGCTCTGTTGCCGAGCAGCTGCAAAACCCGGCCAGCGTGCGGCAGGCGTTTATCCTGAGCGAGATTCTGCAGAGGCGGTTTTAAGGTCATGCGTGACGTGGCCAGGCAAGCCGCGCAAGGAACCTGCCTGAATAGAACCACGTCGTTTCTTTTGCCAGAAAGCCCCTAACGCCAGCACGGGCGGCAGGGGCTTTTCACTTCTTGGGGCTTGGTGTATTACCTAGCCGGTATTGCTTCCTTGCGGCCTTTTTAGGCCACCTGTGCGCAATGGTAACTGGCTTATTCCTGCGTCAGAGCATAGGTGACGAGGTTGGCGCCCATCTTTAGCGCGGCTTCGTGAATGGCAGGTGTGTCTTCGGGATAAGTACCGAGGTCTTCCCAGCCGTTGCCCAAGTCGCACTCGAAGGAGTAGAAGCACACCAGCCGGCCTTTATAGAGTAAGCCAAACCCTTGGGGCCGTTTGCCATCGTGTTCGTGCACTTTGGGCAGGCCGCGCGGAAACTGGAATTTCTGGTGGTAGATGGGGTGGGAGAAAGGCAGCTCCACGAATTCCAACTCGGGAAACACCTTCTTCATTTCGGGGCGGATAAACTTGTCGAGGCCGTAGTTGTCGTCGATGTGCAGGAAGCCGCCGCCCATGAGGTAGCGGCGCAGGTTACGCGCTTCCACGTCGGTAAAAGCCACGTTGCCGTGCCCGGTCATGTGCACAAACGGGTAGGTGAGCAGCTCCGGCGAGTCGAGCTCCACGGTAGCCTCATCGGGGGCAATGTTGGTTTTAAGCGTCTGGTTGCAGAAGCGGATGAGGTTGGGCAGGCTGGTTTTGTTGGCGTACCAGTCGCCCCCGCCGCCATAGTGCAACTTAGCCAGGCGGAAGCTGGGTGCCACGGGGGCGGCCGCCGTGAGCGACAAAAGCAACGGAAACAGCAACAAAAGCAGATTCTTACGCATAGAGAAGGAGAAGCCTGGTGGCAGCTCAAGTAAATTACAAAGTTTGCGCTACACTAATTCCCGGGCCACGTGCACGGTGTGCACGGCAGCCAGCGCGGCGGTTTCGGTGCGCAGACGCGAGCTGCCCAGGGTTACGGGCCGGATGCCTCGGGCAAAAGCCGCCGCAATTTCCTGCGGGGTAAAGTCACCTTCCGGACCGATCAGGATGCAGCAGCTGGCGCCGAAGGCTGCCACGCGAGCCAGCGGTATCCGTTCTCCCTCGTCGAGGTGGGCAATGAAGGTGGTAGCTGGTTCCACGGTGGGCAGAAAGCGGGCAAAGTCAGTTAGCTCGGAAAGTTGCGGTAGCCAGGCCTGCCCGCTCTGCTTGAGGGCGCTAACGGCAATTTTCTCCAAACGCTCCAGCTTCAGCTCCCGCCGCTCGGAGCGGGTACAGCGCAGAAACGTGAGCGTATCGACGCCTATCTCCGTGGCTTTTTCCACCAGCCACTCCATGCGGTCAAGGTTTTTGGTGGGAGCCACAGCTACGTGCACCTGGTAGGGACGGCGCGGTACTTGCTCCTCCCCGGTGATGCGCAGCTGGCAGCGCTTGGCATCGGCTACGGCTACTTCTGCCTGAAAAACGCCCCCGCGGCCGTTTACCAACACCACGGCGTCGCCCGGGGCTAAGCGTAACACGCGCACGGCGTGCTTGCTCTCGTCTTCGGGCAATGTGTAGGTAGGCAGGAAAAGGTCGGGGGCGAAAAAAGTGTGCGGCATACGGCAAAGCTACGCGTAATTGCGGGGCCCAAACGGCGCCTTGCTGCGCAGCGGGCCACCACTGCCTGCCCGCCACCAATGAACCTGAACCAGCTGACCGTTCCTTCCCGCAATCTGCCCGCTGCCGTGGCGTTTTACCAGCGCCTGGGCTTGCGCCTGATCGTGGATGCTCTGCCGCGCTACGCCCGCTTCGAATGCCCCGAGGGCGACGCCACCTTTTCCCTGCACCAAGTGGAAGAGCTGCCCCGGGGCAATGGTATCTGGGTGTACTTCGAGTGCGCCAACCTGGATGAGCAAGTGCAGCTGCTGCGGGCCGCGGGCGTGGAGTTCGAGACCTTGCCTACTGATCAGAACTGGCTGTGGCGCGAAGCCCGCCTGCAAGACCCCGATGGTCATCAGCTCATTTTCTACCACGCCGGCGAGAACCGCAAAAATCCACCGTGGCGCGTGGAGGGTATCATAAACGAAAACCCCTGAGCTGCGGATAGCCCAGGGGTTTGTGAAATAAGGAGCGGACGCACGCCTAGCCTAGGGTGTCGTTCAGCAGCTTGGCCAACCGGATGCCGGCCTGCTGAATCCGTACTTTCATCAACTCGGAGTGGGCCGGAAAATACTTGTAGTCGATATCCGTGCCCGTAGGGGCTTCCTTGTAGATCTGCTCACTGGCTTGGTACGACTCCCAGAACCACTGCTCCACGGTGGCCTTTTCCCACACCTGGGTAAGAGCCCGGGGCAGCTTGCAGTCATAGGCCTGGCTCATTTCGGTGTAGGTGAGGCCCTGGTAGTCAATCAGGCCACTGTCCCAGAGGCTGTGCAGGTTGGTGTCCTTGCCCCGGAATTTCACCTTGATGTCGTTACCGCCTTTGTCTTCGGCGTGGCCCGCGTGCAGGGGCTGGTGGGCGTCACCCACGAGGTGCACAATAAACTTCAGCGCCACGGCTTGCTCAGCGGGCGTTTTGGTTGGGTCTTTCACTTCCTTGAGCTTGGCCAACAGCACGTTGTAGGCGTTGGCCTGCTGCTGCCCGCGTAGCTCCGTCAGGTACTGCTCCTGGTTGAGGCCGGAGGCCGTATTGACGTAGTGCCAGGGCCCGGTTTCCTTGAACTCGGGGTAGAAGCGAATTTCGTCGGGGTAGGTGCTGACCAGCGTGAGGGTTTCCGTGCCCAGCAGGCGCTGCACGGCCTGGCGGGCTTTGGAAGTGAGGTGGCGCTCGGCAATGCGGCCTACGGCGCGGTGTCCATCAACGCCCCAGGCGTGCGAGGCGGCAGGAGCCAGCAGCCCGAAGGCCAGTGGCAGAAAACGTTTCAACATGAAAAATGACCAAAAAGAACGTGTCCGCAAAATACCCGTTTTTCGGCGGATGGCTGCATTTGGCGGGTACTAACATCTTAGGCGAAGAGGCTGCTCCATATTTTACACTCCCGGAACGTGGTAAGCATCGTATAGAAAACAGAACTATTCCCATTCATTGCTAAAAAGCTGTTTTCTGATGACTCCAAAACTGAAAAAATTACGCGACCAGGTTATCGTTATCACGGGGGCCTCGTCGGGCATTGGGCTGGTCACGGCGCGCATGGCGGCGCAAAAAGGGGCGCGGCTGGTGTTGGCCGCCCGCAGTGAAAATGCCCTGCGCGAACTGGTTGAAGAAATTGAAGACCACGGCGGCGAAGCGGCCTACGTAGTGGCCGATGTAAGCCGTCGGGAAGACATCCTGGCCATTGTGCAGGAGGCCGAGCAGCGCTTCGGTGGCTTCGACACTTGGATCAATAATGCTGGCGTAAGCATCTACGGCCGCCTCGACCAGATTCCCGAGGAAGATATGCGTCAACTCTTCGACGTGAACTTCTGGGGTTTGGTGAATGGCTCCCTGGAAGCGGCCCGCCACCTCAAGCACAAAGGCGGAGCCATCATCAACGTGGGCAGTATCCTGAGCGACATCACCGCTATTCTGCAAACCATCTACTCGGCCAGCAAGCACGCGGTAAAAGGCTTTACCGATGGCCTGCGCATGGAACTGGAGATGGAAGGCGCGCCCATTTCCGTAACTCTGATTCAGCCGGCGGCTATTGATACGCCCTATCCGGTGCATGCCAAGAACTTCATGGAGCGCGAGGCCAAACACGCCCCGCCCGCCTACGCTCCCGAAACCGTAGCCCGCGCTATCCTGCACAGCGCCACTACCTTCGAGCGTTCCGTCGTAGTCGGCGGCGGGGGCAAGGCCTTTATCGAAATGGAGCAGTGGACGCCGCGCCTGCTCGATAAGTTTATGGAAACGGCCTTCGTAAAGCAGGAAAAGGCCGACTACCCACCCCGGCCGCTAAGCCAGAACGCCCTCGACCAGCCCATGGGCGCGTTGGAAGAGCGCGGCAACTACCCCGGGCATACCCGCGAAAATAGCTACTATACCCAAGCCGTAACCACCAAAGTACCGGTGCTTAAAACCGCTTTGGCCGTAGGCGCGGGGCTGGCTTTGGTTTCCATTCTGGGCCGCGACAAAAAGGTAAACGGCCAGCAGAGCTCAAACGGCCAGCCCAACTCCGTGCCGAAAGCTCCGGCCCAAACCAGTAAACCGGAAGTTGACGTGCAGTTTCAGTACCCGCTGAACGATACTAGCCCAAGCGTACACTAAGGCTGCCTACCCCGTTCGATACCAAGTAAAAGCCCCCACTGCTACGGCAGTGGGGGCTTTTTAGTGCCTTAACCGGCAACGAGAATTAAACGGCAACGGCTACTTTCGGGGCACCGGCCAGAATCTCCTCGTTGGCGTATTCGGCGTATTTCTGGAAGTTGGCCACAAACTTATCGGCCAGGGAAGCGGCGGTCTTATCGTAGGCCTCCGTATCCGACCACGTATTGCGCGGGTCGAGAATGGTGCTGGGTACGTGCGGAACCGAAGTGGGCATTTCTACGCCAAACACCGGGTGCTTCACGAACTCTACCTCGCCCAAGTCGCCGTTGATGGCGGCCGTAATCATGGCGCGGGTGTAGGGCAGCTTCATGCGCGTGCCCGTGCCGTAGGAGCCACCCGTCCAGCCCGTGTTGATAAGCCATACGTTCACGTCGTGCTCCTCCATCTTCTTGCCCAGCATTTCGGCGTAGGTGGTGGGGTGCAGGGGCAGGAAAACCTGGCCGAAGCAGGCGGAGAAGGTCGTCTGGGGCTCGGTGATGCCCACCTCGGTACCAGCAACCTTAGCTGTGTAGCCGCTCATGAAGTGGTACATGGCGTGCGACTTATCCAGCTTGCTGATGGGAGGAAGCACGCCAAAGGCATCGGCCGTGAGGAAGAAGATATTCTTCGGTACACCGCCCACCGAGGGCTCCACGGCGTTATCAATGAAGTGAATAGGGTAGGCCGTGCGGGTGTTTTCCGTCACCGACTTGTTGGCGTAGTCCACTGTGCGGGTGCCGGGTACGAAGCGCGTGTTCTCCACGATGGAGCCAAAACGGATGGCATCCCAGATTTGCGGCTCCTTTTCCTTGCTCAGGTCAATAACTTTGGCGTAGCAGCCGCCTTCAAAGTTGAAGATGCCCGCCTGCCCGGGCATCCAGCCGTGCTCATCGTCGCCGATAAGGCCGCGGTTGGGGTCAGCGGAGAGGGTAGTTTTGCCCGTGCCGGAAAGGCCGAAGAAGATGGCCGTATCGCCCTGCTCCCCGATGTTGGCGGAGCAGTGCATGCTCAGCGTGTTTTTCTCGTGCGGCAGCAAGTAGTTCAGCACACCAAAGATGCCTTTCTTCATCTCACCGGCGTAGCCCGTGCCCCCAATCAGAATCATCTTCTTAGAGAAATTGATGATTGCGAAATTGGCTTGGCGGGTGCCATCTACTTCGGGGTCAGCTTCAAACCCCGGGGCGCAGATAATGCTGAAATCGGGCATCCAGCTGGTGTCGGCGCCTTCTTCGGGCCGCAGAAACATGTTGTAGCAAAACAGGTTGTGCCAGGCCAGCTCGTTTACGACGCGCAGTTTCAGCCGGTAATCGGGGTGGGCGCCGGCGTAGGCATCGCGCACAAACAGCTCTTTGTCGGCCAGATAGTGTACCATCTTGGCGTGCAGCTGGTCGAACTTGTCGGCAGCGAAGGGGATGTTGATGTCACCCCACCATACGCTGTCTTCCGTGCTGGCATCTTGTACCACGAAGCGGTCCTTGGGGGAGCGGCCCGTGAATTTGCCGGTGTCAGCCATCAGCGCACCGGTGTCGGTGAGGGTGCCTTCGCTGCGGCGTAGGGCCTGTTCTACCAACTCAGCGGGTGGGAGATTGAGGTGAACAGGACCGGTGGTCTGGGTGAATCCAAGCGGCTGAAGGCGAGTGGATACGTTGGCGGCAGAAGCTTGCATAGAGCCGAAAACGAAATAAGGGTGGGTGGGAAAAACTGGGGAATCGTGAGACAAAAATAGACAAAAACGCGACTCGATTGTGACATTTTACAAAAAAAGCGAATTTTCGCTTGTAGGTTTGCCAGCGAATCTGTCTATTCTAGCGAACAAGCCAACGCACAGAGCCAGTTGGGAAAGTTTTGTAGATTTACCAACCCCATTCGCCTTCGGGCGGGAAAACGGTTACTCTTCCACCTCTTACTTTCTTTTCATGCAAACAACCTCCGTTGTTCAGGAGCAACCCAGTACGCAACAGGGGCACCCGCCCGGGCTGTACCTACTGTTTCTCACCGAAATGTGGGAGCGGTTCAGCTACTACGGTATGCGCGGCCTGCTCATGCTTTATCTGTCCAAAACAGCACTGGAGGGTGGTTTGGGCATTCCGGCGGCCAGCGCTTCGCTGATTTATGGCTATTTCACCGGCTTTGTATACCTGACGCCTATCCTGGGCGGCTGGCTGGCTGATAAGTACATCGGCCAGCGCCGAGCTATCCTGATTGGGGGACTTACCATGGCGCTGGGGCAGTTCTTCCTGTTCATGCAGCCGGATCTTTCCCGCGAAGCAGCCTTCTTCGGGCTGCCATGGCCTACGGCTCTGGGGTTGCTGCTGCTTTGTGTGGGCAACGGCTTCTTTAAGCCCAACATCTCAACCATCGTAGGCAAGCTTTACCAGCAGGGTGACCCCCGGCGCGATGCTGCTTTCACCATTTTCTATATGGGCATCAATACGGGTGCCTTCATTGCCCCGCTGGTATGCGGCTACTTGGCCGAAGACTGGTTTGCCACTAAAACAGTGGTAGATGGCGTAGAGCAGGTAGCCAGCTACGGCTTCCGCTACGGCTTCCTGGCCGCAGGCATTGGCATGCTGCTCGGGCAGTTGCTCTTCAACCTGCTGGGCAAGCGCTACCTCGGCGACGTAGGCATGTACCCTGAAGGCCAGAACGATGACAAAACCATTGCCAAAACACCGCTGACCAAGGAGGAAACCGACCGCATGGCCGTTATCTTCATCATCACGCTGTTTGTGGTGTTCTTCTGGGCCGGGTTCGAGCAGGCTGGCTCCTCGCTCACCCTCTACACCGATAAGTATATCGACCGCGAAGTCTTCGGCTTCCTGATTCCGACATCCTGGTTCCAGTCGGTGAATGCGGGCTTCATTGTGCTGCTGGGCGCGCCGGTAGCGGCTCTATGGATCAACCTGAGCCGCAAGGGCAAGGACCTGAGCATCCCCGTGAAGATGGGCCTGGGCATGATTTTGCTGGGCGTGGGCTTCCTGTTCATGGTAGGCGCCGTGATGGAGCGTGGTGGCGACATAGCCGACCAAACCATCAAGGCTAGCATCTGGTGGCTGATTGCTACCTATTTCTTCCACACCGTTGGGGAGTTGTGCTTGTCGCCGGTGGGCCTGTCGATGGTGTCGCGCCTGTCGCCCCCCACGCTCACGTCCATGCTGATGGGCGTATGGTTCCTGGCTCCCTTCGTGGCGCAGATTGCCGGCGGCTACATTGCCAAGTACGTAGAGGAACTGGGCGCGCTTACGGTGTTCGGGCTGATTGCCGGCTTCGTTATCCTGGCCGGCCTGATTCTGGTCGCCATTGCCAAGAAGCTATTCCACATGATGCACGGCCGCGGTTAAGCAGTCAAGCACGAGAAGCAAAAAGCCCCGCCGGATGATCCGGCGGGGCTTTTTAATACAAGTTGTCTAAGTTCCCAATACCACATGTCAGACCGCCAGCATACAGCCCTGATTGTCCTCTGCAGCCTGGCCGCTTTGTGGGCCCTCCTCAGCCTGTTTGGCGTGCAGGTGAGCCTGAAATATGAAACCGGAGTAGATGGCTGCCTGTCTCAGGTATCCGGTCGCGACTTGTGCGCCCGCGCCATCCAGATGAAATGGGTAACGGGCGCACTAGTGGTTATCGTAATGCTGCTGATTGGGTTCAGCAATCAGCTTATCAAGAAAAAATAAGCTCTCATGTAAGCAAAAAAGCCCCGCTGGATTAATCCAGCGGGGCTTTTATAGCGGAGGAATTATCAGAACGAATCCGTTTTATCCGTCAAAACCATCCGTTCAACCTGCGGCTGATTACATCATGCCGCCCATGCCACCCATGCCGCCCATACCGGCAGCACCGGCACCAGCGCCACCTTTGTCGTCCTCGGGCTCATCCGAAATCACGCACTCCGTGGTCAGGAGCAGGCCAGCAATAGAAGCGGCGTTTTCCAGGGCCAGACGCGTTACCTTGGTGGGGTCGAGGATACCGGCCGCCATCAGGTTTTCGTAACGGTCTTCGCGGGCGTTGTAGCCGTAGTCGCCTTTGCCTTCGCGCACTTTCTGCACCACTACCGAGCCTTCGCCACCGGCGTTCTGCACGATGGTGCGCAGGGGAGCTTCGAGGGCCGTGCGGATGATGTTCACGCCGGTACGCTCGTCACCGTTCAGCGTATCAACGGCTTCCAGGGAATCGAGGGCACGCACCAGGGCTACGCCACCGCCGGGTACCACGCCTTCCTCAACGGCAGCGCGGGTAGCGTGCAGGGCATCGTCTACGCGGTCCTTTTTCTCTTTCATCTCTACTTCCGTAGAAGCACCGATGTAGAGAATAGCTACGCCGCCCGACAGCTTGGCCAGACGCTCCTGCAGCTTTTCTTTGTCGTAGTCCGAAGTGGTTTTCTCGATCTGAGCTTTGATCTCGTTGATGCGGGACGTAATACCATCTTTCTGGCCTTTGCCGTTCACGATGGTCGTGTTGTCCTTGTCAATGATGATTTTCTCGGCCTGACCCAGGTACTCCAGGGTAGCGCTTTCCAGCTTGTAGCCGCGCTCTTCGCTGATAACTGTACCGCCCGTGAGAACCGCAATGTCTTCGAGCATGGCCTTACGACGGTCGCCGAAGCCGGGCGCTTTAACAGCAGCAATTTTCAGCGAGCCACGCAGCTTGTTTACTACCAGCGTCGCCAGGGCCTCGCCGTCCACATCTTCGGAGATGATAACCAGGGGCTTGCCGGTTTGCACTACCTGCTCCAGCACGGGCAGGAGCTCCTTCATCGTGCTTACTTTCTTGTCGTAGATGAGGATGTAAGGAGCATCCAGCTCAACTTCCATCTTCTCGGCGTTGGTCACGAAGTAAGGCGACAGGTAGCCGCGGTCGAACTGCATGCCTTCTACCGTTTTTACCTCGGTTTCGGTGCCACGCGCTTCTTCTACCGTGATAACGCCTTCTTTGCCTACTTTATCCATGGCATCGGCAATCATCTGGCCGATTTCCATGTCGTTGTTGGCCGAAATAGCGCCTACCTGGGCAATTTCCGACGAGTTTTCAATTTTCTTGGACTGAGCGCGCAGGTTGGCTACCACGGCCTGTACGGCCTTGTCGATGCCGCGCTTCAGGTCCATGGGGTTGGCACCAGCGGCCACGTTCTTCGAGCCGGCCGTGTAGATGGCCTGGGCCAGTACGGTAGCCGTCGTGGTGCCGTCACCGGCCTGGTCGGCGGTTTTGCTGGCTACTTCCTTCACCAGCTGGGCGCCCATGTTCTCAATCGGGTCCTTCAGCTCGATTTCCTTGGCTACGGTTACGCCGTCCTTGGTAATGCTGGGAGCACCAAATTTCTTGTCAATAACCACGTTGCGGCCTTTGGGGCCCAGGGTTACTTTCACGGCATTGGCCAACTTGTCTACGCCACGCTTGAGTTTGTCGCGGCCGTCGGTATCGAATTGGATGTTCTTCGCCATCAGTTATTCAGATGTTTGGGGTTCGTGGAAAAAGATGAGGGAAAGGAGACTTACAATACAATGAAGATGTCCTTCTCTTGCATGATGAGATAATCAGTCCCATCAATAGTGATTTCAGTACCAGCATATTTGCCATAGAGTACTTGGTCACCAACTTTCACACGGGGAGCAATCAGTGTTCCTGTAAGTTCGGCATACTTGCCTTCGCCTACGGCTACTACCTCGCCACGCTGGGGTTTCTCCTTTGCCGTATCAGGGATGATGATACCCGACTTAGTTTTTTCCTCAGCGGCGGCAGGTTTAACAAGAACCCGGTCAGCTTGCGGTTTACTGCTGATTGACATATGGTACGTTTTGGTTAAAAAGGTTACTTGAAACTAGGTGGTGCCCGCTGCCCAACACTTCTTATGCCAGCCCCGGGAAACCTGACAGAATGAACACTGAAACCGCATTCTTGACGGAAACTTACACCAATGCCTGTCAGAGTGGTGGCAGACTCTGCCACGGAAGGGGCCTAAAAACAAACATCCGGTGGCTCCCCTGGGGAACCACCGGATGGTATATTGTAGCTGCTGCGGCCACGAAAACAGGCCGCGGTCTGGTTACTCTGCGACCGGGGCGGGCGCTGGAGCGGGCGTAGTGGCGGGTGCCGGGGCCGGCGTGGCCGAGGGAGCCGGAGCCGTAGGGGCTGGGGTAGCGGGTACGCGGGTTTCGAGGGCGCGCTGCTGGTTCACGCTGCGAACCGGCGCGGCGGCCGACTCCCCATTCACCATGTGGGTGCCCAGTGAAAGTACGATCAGGCCAATGGCAAAGCCCCAGGTGAGGCGCTCCAACAGGTCGCCGGTGCGCTTTACGCCCATCAGCTGGGCCGTGCCGCCCGCGCCGAACTGGCTGGAGAGGCCGCCGCCTTTGGGGTTCTGGGCCAGCACCACCAGGGCCAGCAACAAGCACACAAAAATAATCAGGCTGATCAGGGCAATGTACATCTACTGCGAGAGTTTCAGGTGTTGAATTTGGTCGGCAAAGTACGCCTTTTTTTCCGGCTGGCGCACCATCAGCCGCTCGTATATTTCAATGGCCTTGGCCACTTTTCCCTGCCGCACCATGATTTTAGCCAAGCTTTCGGAGGCCAGTTCGGGCACGCTGCTGGTGCTGCGTACCGATAGGTCAGCCTGTTCATCGGTAGGACCCGGTAGGGTGGCCGGGCTTTTCAGCCGGGGCTTATTTTTCAGGAAGCGGTTGATCAGGTCGATGGAGGTGGGCAGGGGCGCCGGCTTATAAGCCTCAAGGTGAGCCAGCAACAGGGCGTCGGGCTCGAAGAAGGCTTCGAGTGGCAAGGGCAGCATGCCAGCCTCGCCGGCCTCCAGGGCGTAGCCCAGTCGGCTGCTGCTCCCTAGGCCGTAGCCAATAGAGGGGTCGGCGTAGAAGGGCGGCGTTTTCTGGCGGGCGGCATCATCGACCTCGGGCAATTCGTACAGAACGGGAACCGCCACGGAATCCGGCTCTTCAAAGCCATACTCAAAACGCGAAAACCCGGCATCGGCGGGGGCACGGATGGGCGGAGCTACTGCGGGTAAATCGTCGGGCAAGGCAACGATGGTAACCGCTTCGGGCTGATCGGCTGGCTCCGCTATGACTTCCTCCTCCGAAGTAGGCGCCGGCAGGAGTACGGGAGTTTCTTCTACAATCGCCGCCTCAGCTTCCACCTCCAAGCTAGCGTCCTCAGTATTCTCCTCTTGCGCTACCCGCTCCACGGGCAACTCTGCGGGATGGGAATCAGCATTGGCGGCTGCCGTGGTTGTCGGTACAAGGTTTTCAGCATCCTCCGCAAGCAGCGCTTCTTCCAGGGGTTCGGAGGCTAAAGCATCTTTTGCTGGGAACTCGGCTTCCGCAACTGTTTCCGACCAGTCGGTGGCCACAACTGAGTCAGTGTGAAAACTAGGTTCTGGGCCTGCGTTAGCCTCTTCTGTAACCGTGGCCGATGGCTGCTCTGCAGCAGCCTCCAGCAGCGGGGCCGGTAAATCAGGGTTGGATTCCTCGCTTGCCAGTGCAGCCAACGATTCGGATGCGTTGGTTTCGGGCGTTGGCGGTAAGTCAACCTCGACGGGTGCCGATACGCCGGCCTCAGCAGCTGCCGGGACAAGGTGGGTTGGTGAATCGACCAGCAGCGCCGCGGGCGAGGTTTCAATCAGCCGGCGCAGCAACTCCCGGTCGGCGGCGTAGGTGGCCGCGTGGCGCAGGCGCTGGCTGGCCAGCATGCTGCCCTGGTCGTGCGCGGCTTTGGCCAGCAGCAGGTGGGCCGTCTGGCAATAGGGGAAAGCGGCCGCCAACTGCTCCAGCTCGCGCACTTCGGCCTGCGAAATATGCGTCACGTGATGAAGAATGTGTAGCAGCGACGCGCGGGTCATGAGCAGGAGAAATAACGGCCGAAAGGCCCGGTAGGCTTGGTAGTGAAGGAAGAGGCCGCCGCTGGCGGGGCGCAACAATACGGGATTTTAGCCACTAAATCATTGCCCGCCACAACTTACCAGTTGGCTACCGACTTGTTAAAGGCATCATTGATAATGCGCCGGTTGATTTCGCGGATCTTTGTCTGGTTAGCACTGATCTGCGAGGCGTCCTGGGTGCCGGGGAAGTCTTCGTAGCTCTGAAAGGTTTGCTCGAAGTCCTGCTTGGGGTCCAGGGTATTCGTGAATTTCACCCGCACCTGAATGGTGAGCCGGTTAATGCCCGCCTGGTCGCGGCCACCCTGGTTTTCGATGGCCGCCGGGGCCAGGTCGTAGGCAATAATGGCGCCTTCAAACTGCAGGTCGCCATCACGCGGAACCAGCTTGAGCGTGGTGTTGCGCTGGAAAAAGTCTTTGAAGTCCTCGGTGAATTGCTGAGAAAGCGCCGATGGGCCGTTAGGGGCGTTGTTGGGGAAGGTCTGGATGGACATCGTTTTGGCGGCGCCCGTGTTGGTACCCGTAAACGAGTAAATACCGCAGCCCGTGAGGGTGGCCGCCAGCACCAGCAGGCAGAGGGCGAGCAGCCGCTTATAGTTGTTCCAGATCATATTGCTTGAGCTTGCGGTACAGGGTGCGCTCGGAAATACCCAAGTCGTGAGCCGCGTACTTGCGCTTGTTGTTGTGCTTGCGTAACGCTTTAATAATCATTTCCTTTTCCTTAGCCTCCAGCGAAAGAGTTTCCTCTTCCGTTTCGTGCGAAATATCTTCCACGGGCTGTCCTTCCTCCTCGTACTCGATAGGCTCGGCCACGGAGGGCGTGAGGATGTACTCGGAGGCACTGCCTTCGGGGGCCGGGCGCAGAGGCCGGCCAGCCTCGTAGGGCACCGCGTTCAAGTTGCTGAACAAGTGACTGTTCTGGCGCAGCAATTCCTGAGTATCCTGGGGGCGTTGGCCGGCGGCCAGGTCCAGCACCAGCCGCTTTAGGTCGGTCATGTCGCGGCGCATATCAAACAGCACCTTGTAGAGTAAGTCGCGCTCCGAATAGGCGTTGCCGGCGCCATCGGTGGCCTGCCCGGCGGCGTGGGCCAGCATGGGCAGGCGGCTGCTTTGGTCGGCAGGCAGGTAGGTGCGCAGGCGGCGGGCATCCACCTCGCGGTCGGTTTCCAGCACCGACATCTGCTCGGCCACGTTCTTGAGTTGGCGGATGTTGCCGGGAAAGCGGAACCGCTGCAGCTCCTGCACCGCCTCGGAGTTGAGGCTGATAGGCTTTACGCGGTAGCGGTCGGCAAAATCTGTGGCAAACTTTCTGAATAGTAGGTAAATATCATCGCCACGTTCACGCAGGGGTGGAACCGTAATCGGCACCGTGTTAAGTCGGTAGTACAGGTCCTCGCGGAAGCGGCCTTCGCGCACGGCGTCCAGCAGATTCACGTTCGTGGCAGCTACTACGCGCACGTCCGTCTTCTGTACTTTAGACGAGCCTACCCGAATAAACTCCCCGTTTTCCAGCACGCGCAGCAGGCGGGCCTGGGTACCCAGGGGCATTTCCCCAATCTCATCGAGGAAAATGGTGCCGCCGTTGGTTACCTCGAAGTAGCCTTTGCGGGCTTCCTGCGCGCCGGTAAAGGAGCCTTTTTCGTGCCCGAATAGCTCCGAGTCGATGGTGCCTTCGGGAATGGCGCCGCAGTTGATGGCAATGAACTGCCCGTGCTTGCGCGGCGACAGGGCGTGAATAATCTTGGAAAACGACTCCTTACCGGAACCACTTTCGCCCGTAATCAGCACCGTCATGTCGGTAGGAGCCACCTGCGCCGCCACCTGAATGGCGTAGTTCAGCGTAGGCGCGTTGCCGATGATGCCGAAGCGTTGTTTGATACTCTGTATTTCGGAAGGTGTCAAGTCGGGGTAGGTTTTCGTGGGGTAGACGAAAATCGCAGCGGTTTATTTTGCAGCATCCACAAAGAATGCCGCCAGCTTAGGCACAGCGAAGCACCTTTGGTGGAATGGTACGAGGCGCTCCGCGCAGGCTAGCCGTTTGTTAAATGATTTCCCCCAGGAGGGCCGCGCCAGTCGTGCTAGTCACTAGTACGTTTACGTAGTCGCCTTTTTGGGCGGTGCCTTTGGGAAAGATAACCACCTGGTTCTGGCTGTTACGGCCGCTGAGCTGATCTTCGGAGCGCTTGGAGCGGCCTTCTACCAGTACCCGGTGCACGCGCCCTACCATGCGGGCGTAGCGGGCCCGGGCGTGCAGCTGCTGGCGGTCAATAACCTCCTGCAGACGACGCTTTTTCACGTCCAGGGGAATGTCATCTTCCAGCTTGCGGGCCGCCAAGGTGCCGGGCCGCTCCGAGTAGAAGAAATTGTAGCCCATGTCGTACTGCACGAAGTCAATGAGGCTCAGCGTGTCCTGGTGCTCCTCCTCGGTTTCGGAGCAGAAGCCCGAAATCATGTCGGTGCTGATGGCGCAGTCCTCGCCCAGAATGCGGCGGATGGCCTGCACCCGCTCCTCGTACCAGGGCCGGTCGTAAGTGCGGTTCATGAGCGCCAGCACGCGGGAGTTGCCGCTTTGAGCCGGCAGGTGAATGTACTTGCAGATGTTTTCGTGGCGGGCCATGGTGTGCAGCACCTCGTCCGTAATATCCTTTGGGTGCGAGGTAGAGAAGCGCACCCGCAGCTCGGGGCTGATGAGGGCCACGCGCTCCAGCAACTGAGCGAAGTTCACGTGCTCGGTGCCGTCGGCGCTGGCCCACTTGTAGGAGTCCACGTTCTGGCCCAGTAGGGTTACTTCCTTGTAGCCCTGGGCCACCAGGTCGCGGGCTTCCTGCACAATGCTATGCGCGTCGCGGCTCCGCTCCCGGCCGCGGGTGAAGGGCACCACGCAGAAGGAGCACATGTTGTCGCAACCCCGCATGATGCTGATAAAAGCCGTGATGCCGTTGGAGTTCAGGCGTACGGGGGTGATATCGGCGTAGGTTTCCTCGCGGCTCAGCAGCACGTTCACGGCTTTCTGGCCACCATCTACCTGCTGAATCAGCTGGGGCAGGTCGCGGTAGGCGTCGGGGCCCACTACCAGGTCTACCAGTTTTTCTTCTTCCAGAAACTTGCTTTTCAGGCGCTCGGCCATGCAGCCCAGCACACCTACCAACATACCCGGGCTGCGCTTCTTGTAGCTGTTGATCTGGGAAAGGCGCATGCGCACCGTCTGCTCGGCCTTTTCCCGGATAGAGCACGTGTTAAGCAATACTAGGTCAGCACCTTCCAGCTCCTCGGTGGTATCAAAGCCCTGCTCAAAAAGAATGCTGGATACGATTTCGGAATCCGAGAAATTCATCTGGCAGCCGTAGCTCTCGATGTAGAGCTTGCGGGTACGGCCGGTGCGGGTTGTCGGGTTTACGCGCACGGCACCCGAGGGCTCGTGCGCGTGCGTGGTGGCCTCCACCGTGGGCGTGGGGAGGGTAGGCGTATCGAGGAAGTCTAAGGTAATCAGCGGTTGGGACATAGAAAATGCCTCGGAGGCGTCGGCTTCACAGTTCGGGGAAAGACAAAGGTAACGGTTATAGGTCTAAAATGACAGAATGGCAGAAAGCAATGCGAGAGTAAGTACAGGAGTGGGCAAGGAAGGTGTTAGCACCTGAAACCACGCATTCACGCACTTACTCGCTCACCGTGGCGCCCAGCACTTCCAGCACGGCCCGCGCCTTGAGCAGGCACTCCTCGTACTCGCGCTCCGCTACCGAATCGTAGGTAATAGCCGAGCCCACCTGCAGGCTCAGGTAGCCGGTGTCCTGCCGGTACTGCAGGCTGCGGATAACCACGTTAAAGTCAAAGTCGCCGGAGGGCCACACGTAGCCGATGCTGCCGCTGTAGAGGCCGCGCCGGGTGCGCTCATACTGCTCAATCAGCTGCATGGCCCGAATTTTTGGCGCCCCCGTCATCGAGCCCATGGGAAAAGATGCCCGCAGCACGTCCACCATACCCACGTCGGGGCGCAGCGCAGCCTGCACGGTCGAAATCATCTGCCAGACCTGGCGGAAGGGGTAGAGGCCAAACAGCTCGGGCACCTGCACAGTACCCGTTTGAGCTACGCGGGCGAGGTCGTTGCGGACCAAGTCCACAATCATCAGGTTTTCGGCGCGCTCCTTCTCGTCGTGCAGCAGGCGCAGGCGCTGCTGCTCGTCCTCGGCCGCCGTGGTACCCCGCCGGATGGTGCCCTTGATGGGTTGCGAAAGGATGGTGGCGCCGCGGCGGGCCAGAAACCGCTCCGGCGAGGCGCACAGCAGGTAGTGGTGCCGGTGGCGAAAAAAACCTGCGAAGGGGGCGGGAGACGCGGCCTGCAAGCGCAGAAACACCTCGACGGGGTCTAGCACAACGGCCTCGGCGTACAACTCCTGGCAAAGATTCAATTCGTACACTTCCCCGTTGAGGATGTCTTCGCGCACGGCCTCTACGGTTCGCAGGTAGTCGGCTTTGGGCAGGCGGGCGCGTAGCAACGGTACCCGGACGGGTGGCACGGCTGGCACAGGAGTAGCTAGAATAGCGTCCAGCACGCCGGCCGTGTGCCCGTGGATTTCTACCCGCTCACCGTCCCAACGCAGCCAGGTTTGGGGCCGGAAGAAGTGCAGCACTGGCCAGTCCAGGCCCGAGAAGTTGGCGCTGGTCAGCTGCTCTATCTCGTTCTTTACCTCATAGGTCAGGAACCCAAAGCCGGGCGCGGCGCCTTCCCGCTGCTGCCAACTGCGCAACTCCGCCAAAGTGCGCGGGGCATCGGGCGCTTCGGCGGCAACCCCCAGCAGCTGCTCAAACGGCCCGGCCGGATAGCTCAGCCGATTGGGCTCAAAATAGGCGCAGTGGGCAAAGCCAGCGGCCCAGCGCAGGGCGCGGGCGGTAAAGTCGAACGGGAGGGAGGCAAGTGGAAAGGAAAGCACAGCGCAAAAGTACGGGGGCGGCGCGAGGCGGCGAAGGCGGCGCGGTACCGGGTGGCCGCTGGGGCGGCCGCCAGTCGGGAGACTGGCTTCTATTCGCCGGCGGGCAGACGCACCCGCTGCGCGGACTAAATCTGCAGTCAGGATAGGCCAAGACCCGCCAGGGGGCATTAGCGCCTTCGGGTCAGTCCAACTCCTGCAGGGCTACTTTGGCTTTGGCATCGGTGCTGTTTTTATACTCGTGCTTGGGATAGGCCAGCACTTTCTGAAAATAGTAGCGGGCCGTGCTTTTCTGGCCTTCGGCCTGGTACAGATAGCCTAGCTGCAGGGCCGACTGCGGGGCAAAGTAGTATGGTGCGTTGCCCGCTACAGCCATAGTTTGGCGGTAGAGCAGGCGGGCCGAGTCGAGGCGGCCGAGGCCCTGCCAGGCGCGGGCCCGGCGGTAGGGCGCTTCGATCCGGTCACGCAGCAGGGTCCGGGGCGTTTCCTGGAAAGCCTCCAGTGTAATAAGAGCCTCACGGTAGTAGCCGCCGTCAATCTGCAGCCGGGCCCGGGTCAGGTGGGCATTCAGGGGCTGTTGGCCTTCGTAAAACCGCTGGGCATAGGTGTCTTCTTCCACTACGGTGCGCCCCGCCGTGGGTATCTGGCGGCGGTACCGTTCCGCGGCGGCGTTGTCGCCGCGCAGCCAGCAGGCCAGGTAGAGCTTGAAAGCGGCATCCTTACGGTAGTGCTGGCCCTGGAAGTCGCGCAGAAAAACCAGGTTCGCCCGCTCCGAGGCGGCATACTGCCCCTGGTACAGGTACAAGTCGGCGGCCATATGGTGCAGGTATGCCACCGGCAGGTAACCCGCCCCGGTGGGCCGCGCCCGGTAGGCGGCCAGGGCCGCTTCCGTGTGGTGCTGGCGCTTGTTGAGGCTGATAACCAGGTAGCTGAAGAGGAGGTTGTCGGGTTGGCGTGCGGCCCAGCCCGTGGCCAGCTGCACCGCCTGTTCCTTTTTCTTGTAGTAGGTTTCCTCCACCAACGCCAGCATAATCTGGGCTTCCGGCTGGAAGTCGTTGGGTTGCTGGGCGGCCGCGCGCAGGTTCTGGAGCCCGGCCTCCACGCTGCCCGGCAGCCCCAGCAGCTTCAGAAACCAGCGGTAGCCCTCGGGCAGGGAGCCAATAAAGAACTGCATCATGCCCAGGGTCTTGCGGGCCGGCAGGTAGTTGGGGTAGCGCCGCACCACTTGGAGCATGCCGGCATACGCCTGGCGCATGCTCCAGGCGCCTTGCAGCTCGTGCTGAAAAGCAACCTGGGCGGCGGCTTGGTGCAAGCGGATTTCGGCGGCGGCATAGGCCCGTAGCGCGGTTTGCTCCGGCGACTTTTCCAGCTGGGCCAGCCGCTCGTCCTGGGCATCAATAAGCGGCTCGTAGCGGCGGGCATCCTGCGTAATCATGAGCTCGGCGAAGTCAAGGCAGTCGGCTACCAGCAGGGTGCCGGCGCTGCCGGCCGCGCGCTGCTGCTCGGGCCGGAGCAGGGCCCGGGCCGGAGCAGTACGCAGTTTCAGCAGCTCGGCGTAGGCTTGCCGCGCCGCGGGGCTTAGCTGAAAGTTCAGGGAGCTAGCCGCGTTGCCTTCTTCGGGTGCGGGGATCTGCCGGGGGTGCGGGCGCGCCGTTAGCGTTCCTGTCGTCAGTGGCCACAGCAACGCCAGCAACCAAAGCAAGAGGCCCGGGCGCAGCTGGTAAGTCCGCAGGTTCAGGTGGATTCGGCCCATACAAGAAAAAAGGAACGGCGCAGGCCGTTCCTTTTCACATAGTCAGTAGCTCAACAGCAAAAGCTACGCAATGCGCGCTTCCACATCGGCCAGTACGCGGCCGCAGTGCTCACACACGATAATTTTCTTGTGGGCAATGATGTCGGCCTGGCGCTGGGGGGGCACCGTGTTGAAGCAGCCACCGCAGGCGTCGCGCTTCACCGTCACTACGGCCAGGCCGTTGCGCACGTTGCCGCGGATGCGGGTGTAGGCCGTCAGCAGACGCTCCTCAATGGGCTTCACGGCCCCGGAGCGCTCATTCACCAGCACCTGCTCATCGGCTTCGCTCTCACCCACAATGGTTTGAAGCTCCAAGCGCTTGTTTTCCAGGTCCTTCTTGCGCTCTTCCAGGCGCTGCTTGGTGCCGGCAATGTCCTGGTTTTTCTGCTCGATGTGGTACTGGGCTTCCTTGATCTTCTTGTCAGAAATCTGGATTTCCAGGCGCTGCAGCTCGATTTCCTTGGCAATAGCCTCGTACTCGCGGTTGTTGCGCACGTTCTGCTGCTGGTCCTCATACTTCTTGATGAGGCCTTCGGCGTCCTTGGCGTTCTGCTTACGCTGCTTGATTTGTTCGTTGAGGCCCGAAATCTCCTCGTCGAACTTGCTTACGCGCACCTCGTAGCCCGCAATTTCGTCCTCCAGGTCACGCACCTCTTCGGGGAGGTCGCCCCGCACGCGCCGGATTTCGTCGAGCTGCGAATCGATGCGCTGCAGGTTCAGGAGGGCTTCCAGCTTACTGGCAACCGGGGTTTCCGTGGAAGGGTTAGCAATCATAACGGACAGGGTTGGTGAGAGTCTCAGCAATTAAGACCGCAAAAGTACTCCCAAAGTTGCCCATAAGCAAATCCCGGAAGATTTCCCCGGTAAACTGCTCACTCTCAAAATGGCCCACGTCGCAGAGCATCAGCCGGCCCTCGGCCCCAAAGTACTCGTGGTATTTCAGGTCGCCGGTTACGTACGCGTCGGCCCCGGCAGCGCGGGCATTGCCAATCAGAAAAGCGCCGGCACCGCCGCAAAGCGCCACTTTTCGAATGGGCTGCTCAAATGCGGTGTACTTAACCACGGGCACGCCCAGGGCGGTTTTCAGGCGCTGCCGGAACTCCGCCGGGCTTAGCGGCTCGGGCAGCTCGCCCACCATGCCCGATCCTACGTCCTGGTGCTGGTTTTCGAGCCGAATGATGTCGTAGGCAACTTCCTCGTAGGGGTGAGCCTGCCGCAACGCCCGCACCACCGCATTTTTCAGGTGCAACGGCAGCAGCACTTCTACCCGGTGCTCGGGTACTTCCTCCGGCTGGCCAACCTGACCAATATGCGGGTGCGTGCCAGTCCCCGGCGTGAAGGTGCCCGTGCCTTCCGTGCGGAAGCTGCACTCCGAGTAGGCGCCTACCTGGCCGGCTCCCGCCTGGTAAAGGGCCTGCAGCACGGCTTCGGTGTGGGCAAGCGGCACGTAGGTGATGAGCTTAGCGAGCAGGCCGGGCTTGGGGTCGAGGATGCGCAGCTGCTGCAGGCCCAGCTTGTCGGCCAGCTTGCGGTTGACGCCGTGCAGCACATTGTCGAGGTTGGTGTGGGCGGCGTACAGGGCAATATCGTGGCGGATGGCCAGCAGCAGCGTCTGCTCAACCTCCGTAGCTCCGGTCAGGCGCTTCAGGGGCTTGAAGATAAGTGGGTGGTGGGCTACCACCACGTTGCAGCCCCGGCGGCGGGCTTCCTCCACCACGGCGGGCGTGCAGTCCAGGGCAATCAGCACGCCCCGCACTTCCGCCGCCGGGTTGCCGCATTGCAGGCCCGCGTTGTCGTAGCTTTCCTGGTACGCCAGCGGGGCGGCCTGCTCCAGCACGCGCATAAGGTCTTGAAGGGTGGGCATTCTTTTAATTTGGCGAATGTGAGGAATGTGACAAATGTGGAAAATAAATCTGGCGCAGGGAATCGTGACTTATTCTAACGGCTGGCCCGAAGAACTGCAGTCGGGCCCAATGCTCACAGGCGCACCTTGTCAAGGGTTGCGGCGTAGTGGGCTACGTTTTCGGCCAGCGCCCGGCGCTTATACTGCATCAGGTAGCGCGGGTGGTCGAGCACCTCAATGTGGTCAAACAGCTGTAGCTCCTGGTTCAGGCGATGCAGCAGCAGGGCGTTGCGCCGGCCCAAGCACACGGCCGCGTGGCGTGCTACGCCCACCTCGTGCACCAGCCGGTGTAGGGAGTCCCGCATGGCAGGCAGCAGGGCCGTTTGCAGGGCGGGGGCGTCGTAGTAGTTGTAGTTGAGGCCGTTTTTCAGCAGCACCAGCGGATAAAGCGACCCAAGATAAAAGTCCTCGTAGAATGCTGCCGGCCCGCCCATGGCCGCCACTACCTCATACACAAACTGGCTGGAAGGCTCCCGCCGGCGCGGTAGCTCGTTGGCAATGCCGCAGACATCCTGCAGAGCCACCGGGTCGGTGAAGGCCACGCCCGTGCGGCCGTTGCCCAGGCGGCCAGGGTTGATGCCGAGCAGGGCAATGCGTGGCTGGGGGCTGGCGTAAAAGCGGTGAGCAAACTGCGTGAGTAGCTCGCGGGGAACGGGCTCCTGGTAAGGGCTCAGGGCCTGCACGTCGCCGGGCAGGGTCTCAGGCAGCGGAAACTGGGTCAGAAACGGCAGCAGCCGGTCGGCAAACGACATACGCGGCGGAAGAAATGGCGGAAAGTAGCAGACGAAAACATCGGGTTTGGTTGCTCTTACGTTAGGAGCCTGCGCCGTTGGCAGCCCACAACCCCTTAATTTCGCCCCACTCAATTCTGTATTCCCCGCATGAACGCTCTGCTTACCCTGTTGCTGCTGCCGTTAAGCTGGCTTTATGCCGCCGTGCTGGCAGTGCGCAATTGGCTGTATGATAGGGGGCTCAAGGCAGTAGCACACTTCCCGGTTCCCGTTATCAGCGTAGGCAACCTGCGGGTGGGCGGCACGGGCAAAACCCCGCACGTGGCCTGGGTGGTGCACGAACTGCAGCTGGCCGGCCAGCTGCCAGCTATTCTTAGCCGGGGCTACGGCCGCCAGACTACCGGCTACGGGCGGGTGTCGGCCGCCGACTCCGCCGCAACGGTGGGCGACGAGCCACTCCAGCACTTTCTCGACTTCAAGGCCGCCGTGCCCGTCGCCGTAGCCGAGGACCGCAGGGTGGGCATTCAACACCTGCTCCGCGACACCTCCGCTTCGGCGATAGTGCTGGATGATGCCTACCAGCACCGGCGGGTGCAGCCTACGCTGTCCATTTTGCTTACCGAGCACCAGCGCCCATTCTACCATGATTTCGTGCTGCCCGCGGGGCGGCTGCGCGAAAGCCGCCGTGGAGCCCGGCGGGCCGATGTCATCATCGTCACCAAGTGCCCGGCGGAGCTTGCCCTGGCTGAACAAGCCCAGATTCGGCGGTACATCCGGCGCTACAGCCGACCGGGCGTGCCCGTGCTGTTTTCCACTTATGCTTACGGGGCGCCGGTGGCTGTAGGCGCGGAGGGCGGGCCGGTCACCAAAAGCGGGGTGCTGCTGACGGGCATAGCCCAGCCCGGGCCCCTGCGGGCTCACCTGATGCAGGCCGGATATTTGCTTACGCACGAGGCCGCCTTTGCCGATCATCACCCCTTTACCGTGGCCGAAATTCAGGCGGTGTGTGCCCAACTCCGGCCCGGAGACAGCATCTTTACCACGCAGAAAGACGCCATGCGCCTGCGCGAGCCGGCCCTGCAGGCGGCTCTGGCAGGCGTGCCGGTGTTTTATATTCCCATTGAAGTCCGGTTCCTGGCCGATGGCGCCAGCCTTCTCCGGCAGTCACTGATGTCTACTTTTCAGCCCTACGCTGTTGTCTGATTTATTTGCTTTGTTTTCGTTGAGAAGGAAAGGCCTCTCCGCAACTCGTTGGTACGCCGGGCTGCTGGCCGTCCTGGTCGGGCTGGTACTGGGTGGGCCGGCGCACGCCCAAATCATCGACGACTCCACCAAAGTGTTGTACGGGCCCCTCACGACGCGCATCATCCGGGAACGGGACGTGCTGCGCGACCTGACCGAGGGCCAAACCGTGGACACCACCCTCACCACCTTTCATAACCTGCGCTACTGGCTGCCCGATTCGTCCTTTTACCAGGACCTGGGCAACCTGGGCACGGCCTCCCGCCGCTTGCTCTGGCAGATGCCCACCCAGATTGGGGCCCGGCTGGGGCGCAATGCCTTCGACCGGTACGCGCCCAATCCTGCCAACATCCCGTATTACGATACCCGCTCGCCGTTCACGTATTTTCGCTACCTGCAGAGCAACCTGGGGGAGCAGATCTTTGAGCTGACCCACAGCCGGAGCTTTAAAAAGCTGGCCAATGTGGGCATCACCTACAACCGCGTGGCCAGCAACAAGGTGTTGGCGTCTACACCCCGGCAGGGCATGGTGCGCCACTCCACCATCATGCTGTTTGGGCGCTACCAGTCCGAAGATGAGCGGTATCATTTGCTGGCCAACTACCTCATCACGCGGCACGAAGCAGTGGAGCAGGGCGGTATTAAGCCCCAGCCCGGCGACCCGACTCGAAACCTGCCCCGGGATTCGACTTTAAGGCAGCTATTTGACTACCAGCGGGAGGAAGTGTGGCTTTCCCAGGCGCTGAGCCGCGACAACCGCGACGATGTCCACTTGACGCAAACGTACCGCCTGCTTAGCAAAGGCCTCACGGCGTACCATACCCTGGACTACAACCGCCAGCGCGTCCGCTACGACGACGACGCCATTCCCTACGACAACGCGGGCAACATCCTGTACTACCCCCGGGCCCTGGCCAACCGCCAAACCCGCTACGACTCTACCGCCACCGGTGACAGCACCACGTACCGGCAACTCGACAACACAGTGGGGGTGTTGGGCCACACCGATGCCGTGGACTACCGCCTCTATGGCCGGTACCGTAATGCCCGCCTTGCTTCCCGCTCAATGGTGAACGAGGACGAATCGGAGCAAACCGGGGCTCGCACGCTCAACCAAGTGTTTCTGGGCGGCACGGCGGCCTTCCGTTACCGGCAGTTTGCCATCGAAACGGCCGGCGAGTACAAGCTGGCTGACGAGTACTGGGTGCGGGCGTCGGCTACGCTAGGGCCGCTCACGGCTGAGATTTCCAGCATTTCGTACGCGCCCACGCTCACCCAACAGCAGCTGAGCGGCAACCACTACGCCTGGGACCATGTCACAGAAGGCAACACCTTCCGCAATACCAAAGCAAACCAGTTACTGGTTCGGGCTGAGCAGAAGCTAGGTTCTCAACACATTTGGGCAGAAGGTGCCATCGTAGACCTCACCGATCTGGTTTTCTACAACGAGGCCGCGGTACCTGAGCAGTTGCAAGAAGCCCGCCGCCTGTTTATTGGCCGGCTGCGCCACCACGTGCGCCTGGGCAAGTTCCGCGCCGACCACGAAGCCACCTTGACCGGGGGCGGCGACCAGCCTGGCTTACGCATTCCGGCCCTGGTAGCCAACAGCCGCATTGCTTACCAGGGCTACTTGTTCAAGAAAGCCCTGTTTGGCCAGGTAGGGCTGGAAACGTACTTCCAGTCGCGGTGGCGGCCCTACGACTACAGCCCCAGCACCCAGCAGTTCTACGTGCAGAACACGTTCACTTCCCGCAGCTACCCGCTCATGGATGTGTTTGTGAGCGGCGACATCAAGGCTGTGACGTTCTTCCTGAAACTAGCTTACCTCAACCAGGGACTGTACCGCAACGGCTATTTCGCCACGCCTTACTACACGGGCAACCCGCGAAGCTTTCAGTTTGGACTGCGCTGGAATTTCTTTGATTAATAACTTAGCCTGTAGCCTGTTTAGCATGGGTAGTTTCAGGCAGTACTTGAAGCGTTATGACAGACTTTTCGGCGACGCAGCCTTCCCTGGAAGAAGCGCAGAAACGGGAGAAAACCATCCTGAAGCTGAAGCTCAATACCGACCCGCGCTGGGTGGATATTGCTAGTAAGAACATTGAGGATATTCTCGTCGACCACGCCTACTGCGAGCAGAAGGCGGCCAGCACGGGCATCAGCCTGATTGTGAAGTACCCGGAGAAAACCCGGCTCGTGGATGAGCTGACCGAGCTGGTGGCCGAGGAGTGGGCTCACTTCGAGCGGGTGCTGCAGGAGCTGCGCAAGCGGGGCCACCAGCTGGGGCGCCCGCGCCGCGACGAGTACGTGGTACAGCTGATGGCCCACGTGCGCAAAGGCGGAGCCCGCGAGCGGCAGCTGATGGATCAGCTACTGGTGTCGGCCCTGATTGAAGCCCGCAGCTGTGAGCGGTTCAAGCTGCTCTGGAAGCACATTCCCGACCCCGAGCTCAGCAAGTTTTACTACGAGCTGATGGTGTCGGAAGCGGGCCATTTTGTGGCGTACGTGGACCTGGCCAAGGAATACTGCGACGCCCGCGAGGTAGACGCCCGCCTGCAGGAACTGCTCCAGATTGAAGGCGAAATCGTCACCAGCTTGCCCGTGCGCGACGACCGGATGCACTAGCCGCCGCGCAACAGGCCGCTTATAAGAGGGGCGCCGTTCCGGAGTTCAAAACCCCGGGCGGTACCGACAGCTCGCCGGTGTGCGGGTCGATGATGCCGTTACGCTCGTCCTCGATGTTGGTGGCCTGGGTGTACACGTCGCCGGCAATGGGGCGGCTGCGAAGCTCCCGCTTAAATTGGCGAATGCGCTCCGTGCGCTCTTCTCCCGCCGCAGGTCCGCCGTAATCCGCAAACCCAAAACCGCCCCATTCACTCACAATAAGAGGCTTCTGGCGCCGGTAAAAGAACGGGTCACCTACCACCAAAGGAAAGGCAGCAGTGCCCACCATTTCGCCCTGCACTAGCCGGTCCAGCAGCTCCTGCCAGCGGGGCAAATCGGGTGTGTAGAGGTGAGCGGTGAGCAAATCGGATTTCAGGCGGCCTTCGTGGGAAATATGTTGCCACCCGTCGTTGTCTACCACCAGAAATTGCGGGTGCTCAATCTGCATGTAGTGATACATGTCGATGATGTAGCGGCGGGTTTCGGGGTTGGTGGCAATATCCTGGCAGCCCCAGTCTTCATTGTAGAGGCTCCAGATAACCACGGAGGGGTGCGACTGGATAAGGGCCAGCATGCGGAGGAGCTCGGCCCGGTGGTTTTCGCGGCTGCGGGGAGTAGAGGAGTGGGGGCTGGGCACTTCCACCCAGAGCAGCAGCCCCAGTTCGTCGGCCAGGTTGTAAATGCGTGGGTCGATGCCCGCAATGTGAACCCGCACCAAGTTACAGCCCAGCTCGCGCATGGCGTGCATGTGGCGCCGCATTTCCTCGTAGGTAGCGGTACCGGGCTGGTACAGAATACCATCCAGGTAGATGGGCTCGTTGTTGAGGTACACGTACCGGCCGCGCGACTCAACCTTCCGCAAACCAAAATGGGTTTCGATCTGCGCATCGTAGCCGTCGGCATCGATGAGGTGGGCTACCAGCCGATACAGGTTAGGGGAGCCCGGGGCCCACAGCTTGGCATCCGGAATTTCCAGAATTACGCGCTGCTGCCGCTGCCCGGCTTCCAGCTTTAAAGAGAAATCTGAAGTAGCCAGGGGCTGGGGCGAAACACTGTCGGTGGCGAATACCTGCAGCCGCAGCGTGTACACGCCCGGGTCGTGCACCCGGGTGGTGATGTTGAAGCGGACGAGGTGGTCCTCAATGACGCTCTCAATGCCCACGCGGGAACGGAGACGGTTGCGCTCTACCATTTCCAGCCACACACTGCGCACAGCCCCGGTTTGGGTCTGGTACCAGATGCCGCCCCGCTTGTACACGTGCGACTCCTGCTTGCCCCGAGGCGTCTCGGCATCCATCGTGTCGGCAATGCGGACGGTAAGCCGGTTGACGGGCCGCAGCTGCTCGGCGCGCAATTCAAAAGAAAAGGACGTGTACTCGCCGTAGTGCACATCTTCGCCCTCAATCGTGCGCAGTTGATGCCCATTCAGCCACACATGGGTTTCGTAGCCGCAGGCCCCGAATGTAAGCTGAAACAGGCTGTGTTCGTCGCCGCGCTCGGGCAGGGCAAATTCCCGCTCGTACCAGGCTACTACCTTATCCTGCCACCGGGAGGGCTGGCCCTGCACCTTGATTTGCTCCATATGCTCTTCAATAGAGCCGGGCCAGTTGGTGGTGTGCTGGTACTGGTGGCTCACGTACCAAGCATCGCGCAGGCCAATGTCCTCGGGGTCTAGGGCAAAACTCCATTCGCCATCAAGAAGCAGGTAGTTGTTGGAGCGAAGTACAGCTCGTGGGAGAGGGTTGGCAGAGCGTAAGTCACCTTTGGTAGCAGAGAAGCCGTAGTTGGTTTGCCCGGAAGTCATAAGGTCAGCAGTAGGTCAGCGCTTACAAACGTGGATTTTACCCTCACGGATATCCTAACCCGGGAGTTTTGTACCGAATCAATTGCCCGAGAGTAATCGGAAAACTATGGTGGAAGCCTGGACCAAGGAAAGCCAGTGCCTGCCAGGGCAGGCGGGGTCAAGGCTAACGCGCTGTCCGTTAGATAAGTTAGAGGAGCAGGGCCGCCGAATTAGATTGAACAGCAGGCGTGACTGGTGAACCCAGCAAGCAAGAGAGAAGCCCCACAGCCGGGACGCGCAGCTTCCGTTGCCACTTGACAAATCGGTTGCCCAGAACCTGCTCTCAGCAGCTCCTGGCGCTTTTTGGATGACCCAATTTGCCTGCGGCGGATCAGGTTTTTTGCTTTTTCTTTTTGGCGGCTGGGAACAGCACGTTGTTGAGAATGAGGCGGTAGCCGGGGGAGTTGGGATGGAGCGAAAGGTCGGTAGGCTCTTCCTCTACCAGGTGCTGGTAGTCCTCAGGGTCGTGGCCCCCATAGAACGTCCAGGTGCCCTTGCCCAAAGTACCGTGCATGTAGCGCACCTCGCCCGAGGCCTTGTTGTCGCCCATCACCACTACATCGGACTTAATGAGCTGCTTGCGGAAGGCCGTCGTCTGGCCCATGAAGCCCTTGATGGTTTTCTCGTGGTCCTGGGTGAGCATGGTGGGCACCGGGTCGTACTTAGCCGAGAAAGTAAACAGCTGGAAATAGTCGTTGTCCTCGTACACGCCGCGCTCCTGGGGCTGCATGTCGATATTGCTGTACTCGTACTGGTACGGGTCGCGCACCAGCTGGAAGTCCTTGAAAGCCAGCGTGCGGTTGAAATTGAGCTTGCTCTGGGCCTGGGGGTCGGCCGGGTCGCCATCGTACATGCTCTCTACCATGTCAATCCCGAGGCCTGCCAGGGCAATGTCGTAGGTATCGGTGGCCCCACACATGGCAAACATAAAGCCGCCGCCGGCCACAAACTCCTGCATGCGCGTTACTACGGCGCCCTTCATCTGGCTGACCTTGGCAAAGCCGTTGCGCTTGGCCGCCGCTTCCGAGTCGCGCTGCTGCTGCTGGTACCAGGGACGGTTGCGGTAGGAGGCGAAGAACTTGCCGTACTCGCCCGTAAAGTCCTCGTGGTGAATGTGCAGCCAGTCGTACTTGGGCAGGTCGCCGTGCAGCACCTCATCGTCGTAGATCTGGGTGTAGGGAATTTCGGCATAGGTAAGCACCATGGTCACGGCATCGTCCCAGGGCTGTTTGCCCTTGGGCGTGTACACCGCAATTTTGGGCACCTTCTCCAGCTTCATGATGTCCATGTTGGCGTTGGGGTCGGCAATTTCCTGCAGGATGCTGCCGTACTGGGCCGCCGAAATCACCTGAAAGCTCACGCCCCGCACGGCCAGCTCATTTTCCAGGCCGGGCACGTTGTCGCAGGCAAAAGCGCCCCCGCGGTAGTTCAGCAGCCAATCTACCTCTACCTGCTTGGTAAGCAGCCAGAACGCAATGCCATAGGCTTTCAGGTGCTCTTTCTGGACCTGGTCCATTGGGATGAGCACGTGGTTGGCCCGGGCTGCCAGTGGCAGCAAACTCAGGAACAGGCCCGCAAACAGAAAAAACAACTTCCGCATCATGCACGATAACCGTAAAAAACCGAGGTAAGCAAATGTACCAAAACCCGCGGGAGTTAGCCTGAAAGCGGCTACCTTGCGGCGCCCACCGCGCATCATTACCAGAGGACTCAGGCCATGCATTTGCTAGAAAACATTCGGGAGGCATTCCGTTCCATTCACAGCAACCTGCTGCGGACGGTGCTCACGGCGCTTATCGTGAGCATCGGAATTATGGCGCTGGTGGGTATTCTCACGGCCATTGATGCCATGAAGAATTCCCTGAACCAGACCTTTGCCAGCCTGGGAGCCAACTCCTTTGAAATGACGGCCAAAGGCTACAACAACCGCTTCCGGCGCGGGGGGCGGCAGGAGCGAACCTACCCGCCCATCAGCTACCTGCAGGCCCAGCAGTACAAAGAGCAACTCGGCGACGATGCCAAAGTTGGGCTGTCGGCCTTTATTGCGGGGGCGGCCGAGGTGAAGGCCAACGGCAAGAAAACCAACCCCAACATGAACGTAGTGGCCGGGGACGAGAACTACCTGCTCATCCAGAACTACAATCTGGGCAGCGGCCGGGGCTTTTCCCAGACCGAGCTGGATAACGGAGCCAACGTGGCTATTGTGGGTACGGAAATCAAAGACAAGCTATTCCCTCAGCAGGACCCCATTAACCAATACGTGTACTTCCTTGGCCGCCGGTTTCAGGTAGTGGGCGTATTCGAGAAAAGCGGGCCCACCATGGGCGGGGGCGGCTCCGACCGCACCATTCTCATTCCGCTGGAAACCGGCAACCAGATGCCCCGGCAGCAGGCCCTCACCTACGACGTGAAAACGGCCGTGCAGCAGCCCGAAAACCTGACCTACGTCACGGGCCAGGCTACCGGCATTATGCGCGCCGTGCGCCACGACCAGCTGGGCCAGGAAGATTCCTTTGACCTGGAGCGCTCCGACTCCCTGGCCGCCAAACTCGATGAGTTGTCTGGCGGGATGAAAATCGGGGGCTTCCTGGTGGGCTTTATCACCCTGCTCGGAGCCAGCATTGCCCTTATGAACATCATGATGGTGTCGGTGACGGAGCGCACCCGCGAAATCGGCATTCGGAAGGCCCTGGGTGCTACCGCCCTGCAGATCCGCCAGCAGTTCCTCATCGAGGCCATTGTTATCTGCATAATGGGCGGCTCCTTCGGCATTCTGCTGGGGGTGGGTATGGGCAACGGGGTTTCGCTTTTTGTGGGCAGTGGCGGCTTCGTGGTGCCCTGGCTTTGGATGACGTTGGGGTTGATTATCTGCGTAACCGTGGGCCTGGCCTCGGGCTACTATCCGGCTAGCAAAGCCGCCGCCCTCGACCCCATTGAGAGCCTGCGCTACGAGTAGCCGCCCGATGGCGCAGTAGTTGGCAGACAACAGCTGGGCGTATGTTTGGCTGGATAGCAGCGCGGCTAGCAGAAGGAGCAGGTTTACTGGCCGAAACGGACTACTGCAAACAGCCTGTAGCGGCGTCGGGTGTCCGGGCAGCCTGGCGTAGCGTTACCGGCCTTGGTAGAGTACCTGCTGCTGCCATCCTAGACCAAGTAAAGAGACGCCCGCGCTTCGGAGGCAAGCCTGGCAACAGCTACTCATGCGGGATGGTTGAACGGCATAGCCCAGGCTAATAGATTCGGTACTCACAGTTCCTACAAGCTGCTCCGCCAGTTCAGAAAAAAACAAGCAGAAGCGGCCGTAAAGTGAGCCAGATACTTCTGCGGCGCAAGCTCGGCGTCAGCTTTTCGATTTGTACGCTGAGTGAGTACTGAAGCAAACAGGCCGGCATTTTTTTCAGTAGCTCCGCTTAGCGGGTGTAGGCTAGAAGCAGAACCGGGGAGGCTGGTTGCAGGCACCGACGCATCACCGCAATGGCAAGCAGTAACCCTGCTTGCCATTGCGGTGATGCGACTATGACGCTGCCAGGCCCAAGCGTACTTGTTGCCCGTGCCCTACCTGCGAGGTTTTATCAGCCACCTTCAGGCACCTCGTTCACTTTCTGCCCGGGAGAGAATACCTACAACCGTTTTATCAGTGCGAAGCCGGGATCAGTCGGCTGCTACCAGCTAAAGCCTACCAACTCCAAAGTGAAAACTTTATCGGGAGTGTTTGAAAGTTTTATATACATTTGCTATTAAATCATTTGGGTATATGCAAAATACGGAAACAGTTGGACAGCGCTTCGCCTCGCTTATTGCTCATTTGGGAATAAGCAAGAATGCCTTTGCTACTTCCTTGGATAAGACGGCTACGGTAATTCAACACCTTGTAGATGAGCGTAATAAGCCTGGGTTTGACCTTTTGTGCAAGGTATTTGAAGTATATCCAAATGTTTCTAAAGACTGGCTGCTGCAGGGCATCGGGCCTATGCTCAATAATGATGCTCATGCTTCAAATGGGCAGGATGTAGACCTGAATAAGGCAAAGCCAGAGCCAGCTTCGCCTCCGGAAGATGAGCGGGTTGATGATCCGGCCGCTTACGCCAGCTCCGTAGAGCTACCGGCTGACACAAGCAGGCAGTCGGCTCCGGAATCTGGACAGGCATTCAAAAACCTGGTGTCAGAAGCCCCCGCCACGGCGGCCCCGGTTCCTGCAGTGGCCCCAGTGGCTGCCCCCAGCCTTACGCCTCCGGCCCCCGCCCCGGCACCAGCCGATGGCTGGCAGTCGGCCTTGTACACGCAACAGATGGCCCATCAATTGGCCCTGGCCGAGCTGCGCAATCAGCATCTGCAGGAGCAGCAGCGCATGATGCAGCAAATGCTGGACCTAATGCAGCGCCAGCTACGGTAATGCCTCCTCAAGGGTAAGACCCAACAAGCAAAAGCGGCCCGATACTTTATCGGGCCGCTTTTGCTTGTTGGTAAGAATTGGAGGCTAATGGTGTAATACTTCGAACCCAACTTCTTCCGCTTCCATCAGGTTCTGCGGGTTCACGGCGGTAAGGCGCAGGCGTTTCAGCTCACCCACCAGCAACGGGTCATACTTGGCCGTGACGCGAATATAATTGGGGGTGAAGCCTTCCATCTGCCCATTCGTCACGTCATCCTCAAACAAAACCTGGGTTTCCTGGCCGAGGTGCTGCTCGTAGAAAAAGCGCTTTTTCTTTTCCGAGAGGCCGCGCAGCTGGGTGGTGCGGTCGTGGCGGAGCCGGTCGTGCACGCGGCCGGGCAGGGTTGGGGCCAGGGTGTTTTCGCGCTCCGAGTACGGAAATACGTGCAGGTAGCTCACGTCCAGCTCGTTGAGAAACTGGTAGGTTTCCAGAAAATCGGCTTCCGTTTCGCCGGGAAAGCCCACGATAACGTCGACGCCAATGCAGGCGTGAGGCATTACTTCCTTAATCAACGCTACCCGCTCCTGGTACAGCTCCCGGCGGTAGCGCCGACGCATCAGCCCCAGAATCTTGTTGGAGCCTGACTGGAGCGGGATATGGAAGTGGGGCATAAACCGCTTCGACTGCGCCACGAAGCGGATAATTTCGTCGGAGAGCAGGTTCGGCTCGCAGCTGCTGATCCGGAACCGCTCGATGCCGGAAACCTCATCAAGGGCGCGAACCAAGTCATAGAAGTCTTCCTTCCGTTCCCGCTCAGGGCCTTGGAGGCCAAAGTCGCCGAGGTTTACGCCCGTGAGCACAATTTCCTTTACCCCCGTTTCGGCCAACTGCTGCACGCGCTCTACCACGCTTTGCACCGAGTGCGAGCGGCTTTTTCCCCGCGCCAGCGGAATAGTGCAAAACGAGCAGGAGTAGTCGCAACCATCCTGCACCTTCAGGAAGGTGCGGGTACGGTCGCCGAAAGAGTGGGCGGCGTGAAACTCGGTGGCTTCAGAAATGGGGGAAGCAAACACCTGCCCGGGTTGCCCCGGGGCGGGCTTGCGGAAGCCTGCCAGCGTTTCCACCAGCTGGAATTTCTCGGCGGCCCCCAGCACGGCATGCACTCCGGGAATCCCGGCAATTTCCTGGGGCTTAAGCTGGGCGTAGCAGCCCACAATGGCCACGAAGGCCTCCGGGTTGTGCTTGAGGGCTTCTTTCACCACCTTGCGGCATTTGCGGTCGGCATGGTCGGTTACCGAGCACGTGTTGATAACGTAGATATCAGCCGCGTCTTCGAAAGAGGTTTTTACGAAGCCATGCTCCTCAAACTGCCTGCCAATGGCGGACGTTTCGGAGAAGTTGAGCTTGCAGCCCAGCGTATAAAAGGCAACTTTTCTGGTTTCCATAAGCAAGACCGCAAAGATACGGCGACTTACCGGTTGTTGCACGCTAAGCCAGTAAAGTGGCCGCACTTAACTGGGCCAAGGTTTCGTTGAAAAGGGAGTAACGGACTGTCCCTGCCTTAGAGAGTGTGGACAGTCAGCGCATCCAATCCAGGGCGGCGAGCAGGTGAGCGACGGCTAAAAAAGAGGCGGCGGTTTTCTCGTAGCGGGTGGCCAAGCCTCGCGCTTCTTTGAGCCGGCCGA
>NZ_VTHL01000023.1:0-79730 GCF_008271285.1 Hymenobacter lutimineralis
CAACATTTTAGTGAACGGGGAGCTGGCGCGCCTGCTCACGGAAGATGGCCTGCGCGGGGTCACTTCCAACCCGGCCATCTTCGAGAAGGCCATCGGCGGCAGCGCTGACTACGACGCGGCCATCCAGGCCCTGGCCCAGCAGGGGCTCGGGGCCGAGGCTATTTATGAACAACTCGCCGTGCAGGACGTGCAGCACGCCTGCGACCTGCTGCGCCCGCTCTACGATCAGCCCGACAGCGGCGGTGACGGCTACGTGAGCCTGGAAGTCTCCCCCACGCTGATTCACGACACCGAGGGCACCGTTGCCGAAGGCCTGCGCTTCTGGCACGCCGTGGCCCGGCCCAACGTGATGATCAAGGTGCCCGCCACCATCGAAGGCCTGCCCGCCATCCGCCAGCTCATTGCCCACGGGGTGAACGTGAACGTGACGCTGATCTTCGGCCTGGAGCGCTATCAGGCCGTGGCTGAGGCCTACCTGCTGGGCCTGGAAGACCGCGCTGCCGCGGGCCAGCCCCTCGCGCGCATCGACTCGGTGGCCAGCTTCTTCTTGTCGCGCATCGATGTGCTGCTGGACCCGCAGCTCGAGCAACTGGCCCAGCAGGGCGGCGAGCAGGGCGCGCTGGCCCAGTCCTTGGTGGGCGAGGTGGCCCTGGCCAGTGCCAAGCAGGCCTACCAGCTTTACAAAGGCATCTTCAGCGGGTCGCGCTGGCAGGCTTTGCAGGCGCAGGGGGCGGCCGTGCAGCGCCTGCTGTGGGCCAGCACGGGCAACAAAAACCCCAAGTACGACAACCTCAAATACGTAGAGCACCTCATCGGTCCTGAAACGGTGAACACCATTCCCGTGGAAACGCTGGACCTCTACCGCGTGGGCGGGCAGCCGCAAAGCCGCCTGGAAGAAGGCACCGAGCAGGCGGCGCAGGTGCTCCAGCGGCTGGCCGAGCTGGGCATCGACCTGAATCAGGTGAGCCAGCAGCTCGAGGACGAGGGCGCCCAGAAATTCAACGAACCCTTTGCTAAGCTGCTCAGCACCTTAGAGGCGCAGCGCCAGGCGGCCCTGCAATCGGCCACGGCCGCGCCAACCGTTTAGTCCGGTTTTATCACCCCACTGCTTCCTCCTGCCTCCCACCCTATTTATGATGAAGTACCTGATGTCTACCAATCTACTGCGGCAACCGCTGCGCCTCGGGCTCTTGGGGCTGCTCGGCCTTACGCTGCCTAGCTGCGCGGCCATAGCCCAAACCAGCCCGGCCACTGCTACGCCCGCCAGCGGCGGCAACCCCATCATCAAGCAGAAATACACGGCTGACCCCGCCGCGCTGGTCCACAACGGCACGGTGTACCTCTACGCCGGCCACGACGAGGCCCCCGCCCCCCAGCAAGCCTACGTGATGCACGAGTGGCTGGTGTATTCGTCGAAGGACATGGTGAGCTGGCAGGAGCATCCGTCGCCGCTGAACGTGAAGGCCTTTGCCTGGGCGCGGGACGATGCCTGGGCCTCGCAGGTGGTGGAGCGTGATGGCAAGTTCTACTGGTACGCGGCCGTGGAGCACAACTCCATTCCCGGCAAAGCCATTGGCGTGGCCGTGGCCGACAACCCGCTCGGGCCGTTCAAGGACGCCCGCGGCTCGGCCCTAATTACGAACGACATGACCACGGACGTGAAGATCGGGTGGGACGACATTGACCCGACGGTGTTCATCGAGAAAAACGGGCAGGCCTACTTGTACTGGGGCAACAGCCAGTGCTACTACGCTAAGCTCAAGCCCAACATGACGGAGCTGGACGGCCCAATCCAGAAAGTGACGCTGCCGAACTTTACGGAGGCGCCCTGGGTGCACAAGCGCGGCGACTGGTACTACCTGTCCTACGCCTCGGGCTTTCCCGAGAAGATAGTGTACGCCATGAGCCGCAGCATCGAAGGACCGTGGGAGTACAAGGGCATCCTAAATGAGCTGGCCGGCAACTCCAACACTAACCACCAGGCCATCATCGACTTCAAGGGCAAGTCCTACTTCATCTACCACAACGGCGGCATCAACACCGATGGCGGCTCCTTCCGCCGCTCCGTGTGCATTGACGACCTGTATTACAACAAGGATGGCACGATGAAGCGGGTGGTCATGACCTCGGAAGGCGTGAAGCCAGTTAAATAATCGTCACCGCTTTATAGAAAAAGCCCGCTGGAACCATTTCTAGCGGGCTTTTTTGTATTTCAGCTTAACAGACCGTCATGCTGAGCGGAGCCGAAGCATGACGGTTACTTTCACAACACCAGTATGTGTGACGCCTCGGCATGACGGGCTGAGGGTAAGGCCTACTTGTCGCGGACCATGCGGCAGCCGTAGACGCCGCCGGCGGTTTTGCCGGGGTGGGCCTGCAGCTTCACCACCACGCTGGTTTTGCCTTTGGTGAGGGCGGCGGGCAAGGCGTAGGCCTCCTCGAAGTACTGGCCGGGCTTGTTGTTTTCGAGCACCTGCGTGGCCACTTTCTGGCCATCTACCAGCACGTCGAAGGCGCGGTTGTAGGCGTCGCTGCCCCAGTATTTGATGAGAAGCTGGTGGGTGGCCTTGGGGTCGGTTTTCAGGCGGAAGGCGAAGAAGCCGCCGTCGGTGGCGTGGCGCCACTTGTTGCCGTTTGCGTCGCCGGCCACGGAGTTCTGGCTGGTGAGCTCATGGTCGCGCTCCGGCTGCATTTCCCCGATGCGCAGCTCGTCGGTGGTGCGGGCAGCCAGCTCCCGCTGGCGCAGCCGCTCGGCCTCAAACTCGGCCTGGCGGGCAGCCCACTGGGCAGGCGTGAACTGGTCCCAGTACACGTTGTAGTGCTCGTCATACACCTGATAGAACGGCACCAGCCGCACGGGCTGGGGCTGACTGAGCTGGCTAACCTCAAACGCCACCGCCTGCTGGTCAACCGGCCGCACAAAGCTGCTGATTGTGGGTTGGGTCGTGACAAGCACGGGGGCACCTTTCTGCGCATTGGGGGCCTGCTTTCCGAGCTGACCGGCCAGCAGCCAGGGGCCGTAGAGCATAGCCAGGCGCTGCTGGTTGTCGGGCAAGGCTTCGGTGTAGAGGCTCTTGGGCAGCACGATTTCCACCTGGTCGCCGGAGCGCCACTTGCGGCTGAGTGTTACGTAGCCATCTGGTCCGGCTTTAGCGTCTACTGTTTTGTCGTTGAGACGCAACTTGAGGCCGCCCGTGGCCCAGCCGGGCTGGCGCAGCTTTAGGGGGAACCTGGTGGCTTTGCGGGTCTGCACGGTCAGGCGCACGGTGTCGGCGGCCGGGAAGCGGGAATCTTGGCGTATTGTCACGCTTTTCTCTTTCCACTGTAGCTCCGAGGGCACGTACAGGTTCACGTAGAGGCTTTCATCCTGGCCCCGGAAGTAGATGCCTTCCCCGTACTTAACGTGGTTTTCCATGCCCGTGCCGGTGCAGCACCAAAACGACTCGGTGGGGGTGTTGTAGGCCTTCTTGCCCCCGGCCACCAGCGGCACGAAGTAGCACATCATGCCCGTTTCCTGGTTTTGGGAGGCCAGAATGTGGTTGTAGAGGCCCCGCTCGTAGTAGTCGGCGAGGGCGGCGGTGGGCTGCCAGGCAAACAGGTGCCGGGTCAGCTTAAGCATGTTGTAGGTGTTGCAGGTTTCGGTGGTTTCCATGTTCAGCCGGTCAGCGAGCTTGTCGGGCGCGCCCAGGTGCTCATGGTCGCTGTTGCCGCCGTTGGCGTAGGAGCGGTGCCGGACAATGGCGTCCCAGAAGAACTCGGACGTCGTTTTCTCGGCAGTATTACCCATCAGCTCGTACTGCTGGGCTGCTCCCAGAATCTTCGGTATCTGGGTGTTGGCGTGCTTGCCGGTCAGCTCGTCGCGGCGCTGAGCGAGGGGGCTGAGAATGGCCTGGTGGTTGAAGCGGTAGGAAAGCGTGAGGTACTTTTTGTCGGCGGTGAGGGCGTACACGCTAGCCAGCGCGTCGTTCATGCCTCCGTGCTCACAGGCCAGCATCTGCTGCATCTGGGCTTCGGAGAGGTTGCGCACTTCATCATCTACCCAGTCGGCCAGCTTGATGGCCACGGTTTTGGCCTGCTCGTTGTCGGTGTACAGGTACGCATCTACCAGGCCGGCCAGCACCTTATGCACGGTGTACCAGGGCACCCAGCCGCCGTTCAGGTCGAAGCCGCTGGAGCGGATGTCGCCCCGCTTGATTTCGGCAAACAGCTGGTCTTCCTTCGGGATGCCACCCACGTAGCCGGTCTGGCGCTTGTCCTGGCACAACGCCAGCTCCTGCACCATGTAGTCGACACGCTGCTTGAATTTCACGTCACCCGTGGAGGCGTACGCCAGCGCGCAGGCGGCCAGGTAATGCCCCAGCGAGTGGCCCGAAATGCCCTGGCTTTCCCAGCCCCCGTACTCCTTGCCCTTGGCCGGCAGCCCGGCGTTCTGGCGGAAGCGGGCCAGCAGACGGTCGGGCTCCAGGTCCAGCAGATAGCGCACGTCGCGCTCCTGCGCCGCCTTAAACGGACTTTCGAGCAGGCGCACGTCGCGCAGCGGAAACGCATAGGCCCGCACCGGCACCACCGGCTCCACCTTGATTTTAGGATTACGCCACTCCGGCGCGTACGACTGCGCCGCCACCGGCCCGGCCGCCAGTAGCAGCGCGGCGCTGGTCAGCAGAAAGGAGGAAATAAGCTTGTTTATCATGGAGAAAGCAGAGGAAAGAGGTTGTTGTGCCGCCGAAGCGGATTAAAAGTCAAAAACCGGTAATCATTCATCTGTCATCCTGAGTGGAGCGAAGGACCTTATCACGTTTGAACGACGTGTTCTGGGGTAATAAGGTCCTTCGCTCCACTCAGGATGACAGATGCCTGGGAAGCCAACTTCTTAGCTACTGACCGTTGAGAAACTCAAAAACCCGCTGGCTACGGTGCCGGCGCCACGCCCGCCTTGGTCATAATGACTTTCTGGATAGTACCGTCGGCATTGTAGTAGAGGTAATCCACGCACACGGACCGGCGGAAGGAGCCCCCGGCAGGGCCGTTGGCGCCGTTGTGGTACACGAAGTAGGACTTGCCCTTGAAGTCGAGAATAGCCTGGTGGTTGGTGTTGCTGTTCTCGGCCAGCTCGTTCAGAATGCCCTTGTACTCCCACGGTCCTTCGGGGCTGCGGCTCATAGCATAGGCCAGCTTCTCCGGAAATTCGGTGGCGTAAGAGAGATAGTACCAGTCGCCGCGCTTGTGCACCCAGGGCGCCTCGGTGTAGCTGGGCAGCACAATGGTGTTGATGGGCCCGTCCAGCTCCGTCATGTTGGCTTTGAGCTTGGCGTAGTAGCAGCCCGTATTGCCCCAGTACAGATAGGCCTGCCCCGCGTCGTCGATAATAACCGTGGGGTCGATGTCATCGAAGAAGCTGTTCACCTTCGTGGTCATGTCGTTGGTGATGAGGGCTGAGCCGCGAGCATCCCGAAACGGCCCCAGCGGGTTGTCGGCCACGGCCACACCAATGGCTTTGCCAGGTACTGTGCGGTGGTCGACGGTGGCGTACCAGTAGAACTTGCCGTTGCGCTCCACCACCTGCGAGGCCCAGGCATCGGCGCGGGCCCAGGTGAAGTCGGTCACGCGCAACGGCACGGGGTGCTCGGTCCACGTCACCATATCCGGGGAGGAGTAGCACAGCCACTCCTTCATCTGGTAGCCTTCCTGCGGAAACGGGGTTTCGTCGTGGCCGGTGTAGAGGTACATTTTGCCATCGTGCACCAGCGCGGCCGGGTCGGCCGTGTACTTGTCCCGGATGATGGGGTTGCGGTTGGTAACGGGCGTCACGACCGGCGGCACGAAGGCATCGGGCTTATCTTTCTCGCAGGCCGACAGCAGCCCTAGCGCCGCAATCAGCGGCAGAAAAGCGTATTTTTTCATGAGGAGAGAAATCGTTCGTTTTTGATAAAAGGGCTTCCGCTTTTGAGCCAGGGCGCGTGCTGAGTTTGGGTGTATCGAGAATTCAATCCCCGAAACCGTCATGCAGAGGCAAAGCCGAAGCATCTCGCGTGCTGACGTTAGGATGGTAATTAGTAAGAGGTCTACCACACTAGCGAGATACTTTGGCGCCGCCTCTGCATGACGTTCTTTTCAAATTCCTGAACACGCGCTTAGTTCTTTTTCACCGCCGAAATCCGGTAGAAGCCCGCGCCGTGGCGGCGGATGTAAGGCGCGAATTCACCTGTTACTGGTCCGAGATTTTTGCCCGTCCATAGGTCGCGCACGGTGCAGGGGCCTTGCAGCCCCAGGCTCTCCAGGGCCACGGCGACGCGGCTGGAGTCGGCCGGCATGGGCCGGTAGGGGTTTTTCGTGAACACCAGAAAGCGCACAGTGCCACCCGTATTCTGCGCGGCCCCGGCCTGGTCGAGGCCCACTTCGCCGGTGAGGCGGGTGAAGCCGGCCGGCAGATCGTAGGTAATCATAGAGTTGGCGTGCGTGCCAATGCCACTGGCGTAGGTCTTCCCTCCTACCACCAGTGCGCCGCCCGAAACGCTTTTGTTGGCCGCTACCTGCCCCCAGCCGGCGGTGGCCTTCTGCCAGGGCAGGGAGGAAAGCGCCACGGTTTTCTGCCCATCCGAAAGCGTCAGGTTCAGCCAGTCGGCGTGGTCCCAGGCAATGTCGTCGCCCCCGTCGCGCACGTTCAGGTAGAGCTGGCGCGCCCCGCCAAGGTCAGCCGTTAACTCCTGGCGGTGGCCGGGCGTCTGGCGCGTAATCATGCCGCTGGCCCACACGGCCTCCGTTTCGGGCAGCAGTTCTTGGTCTTGGGCATTGAAAACAGCTAGGAACTTGTCGCCGGTGTTGGGGTCGTCGGCGGTCCAGGCAATCAGGTCGTTCTGGCGGAACAGCTGGCGGTTGCGGGTGCTGCTGCGGTGCACGGCTAGCACTTCGGGGTTGGTGAGCAGGCGCAGGGTAAAGGCGTCGTTGCTGGGCAGGTCGCCGCCGAACATGAGCGGGGAGCGGAAAATGCTCCACAAAGTCATCAGCGTGTACTGCTCGTCGCGGCTGAAGCGCGTCATCCGGTCGTCGCCGCGCTCGGCCCGGATGCCCAGGCGGCCCAGCGGCAGCATATCGGCATCGGGAAAAGCGCCCGGCCCGATGTAGGGTGCCCAGCGGTTGCACACCTCGAAGTGCTCTTTCAGCTGCTCCCAGGAGTCCCAGAAGTCGCCCACGGTGCGCCACATGTTGGCGTGAGCAGCCACGTGGCGGGCTTCGGCAATGGGCGTTTCCCCCGGCGAAGTACTCAGCACGATCTTGCGGCCCGACTTATCAATGGCCCGCCGGATCATCTCCACCTCCGCCTTGTGATAGGGCGAAGACAAGTCGTCTACCTTCACAAAATCGACACCCCAGCCGGCGTAGAGCTTGAACAGGGAGTCATAGTACTCCTGCGCGCCGGGGCGGGCGGCCACCACCGTGTACATATCCCGCAGCCAGCCGGCCTGCCCTTCTTTGGTGTAGATGTCGGCGGCCGTGGCTTTGCTGCCGAGGATGGGCAGCTTGCGCTGCACCGCTACCACCGGCACTCCCCGCATGATGTGGATGCCGAACTTCAGCCCCTTGGCGTGCATATAATCGGCCAGGGGCTTGAAACCCTGGCCGCCAGCTGCCGACGGGAAGCGGTTGGGCGCGGGCACGAAGCGGCCATACTGGTCGATGTTCCAGGCGGGGTCTTTCTCGTTATAGCCGTGGGCGGTGTCGTTGCCCACGTACCAGCGGATATCTACCACCACGTACTCCCAGCCGCTGCTTTTCAGGTTGCGAGCCATGTAGTCGGCATTGGCCTTCACCTCGGCTTCCGTTACGGTGGGGCCGTAGCAGTCCCAGCTGTTCCAGCCCATAGGCGGCGTGGCGGCCCACTGGTGGAAACTGGGGGTGGCGCGCTGGGCCACGGCGGGAATTGCGCCGGTGATGAGCAGCGCGCCGGCCACTGTAGTCAGTAGGTGCCGAAATTGGGGCATAGGCGGGTCCAGGGCTTAGCTAGCAAGTGGTAAAAACGGTGTACTCATCCGGCAACTTCGGTCCTCAGCCTGCCAAAGCCGGGCCGTATGGGCAGGCCCAGCGAAGCACCCCAAACATAATGAGCATGACGGAGGCTAAATCAGAGGTATGCCACTCAGTCTGCCCTCCTCCCCGTTTGCGCTGCCTCCCGAAAGAATGGTTAGCAAAGCTGATAAATTTTCTTTCGATTCACAATCGATTGTGTTTATATAATTCTTACTTTAGGCTCTCATTCCTGACTTGGTGGCGGTAAACGTAGGCGGCCGGATTATCCCAGTCCGGCTTTGCTGCTTGCAGCCTTCCCAGCCGTCCTTTTCGCGCTTTCCTGGTTACCTGGCTCAAGTAGCCCATCCTTTTCAGCCTTACCACAATCGTTTGTGAAAGGTATTTGAGTCGCTCTTTTCCGTCGCCTTCACTTTTTTCTTAACAACTCACTTCTCACTTTTTCACCTCCTCAACGCATGAAAAAATCTGTACTCCTTGGTGCCCTGGCTACGCTTAGCCTGCTGGGCGCAAGCCACCGGACGCTGGCCCAGGCCCAGACGCTGGTAGACGGCGGCACGTACAAAATCACCCACTTCGGCAAGGTAGACCCCACCTCAAAATCGCCGCTCTGCCTCGACGTAGACTTCGACTCGAAAGAGGCCGGGGCCAGCATCGGGCAGTGGGTCGACAACGGCTTTGATGCCCAGCGCTTTGTGCTGGAAGCGCAAACCGACGGCTCCTACAAAATACGCCACATGGGCACTACCATGTATGTGCAGCCGGTGGGATTGGCCACGGCCGCCGGCACCAAAATCGAGCAGAACGTTTCCTCCGACAGCGACGCCCAGCGCTGGCTGATTACCAACACCGGCAACGACCTGTTTGAGCTGATGCTGAAGGCAACTAAAGACGCCGCCAAGCCGCAGGTGTTGGAAGTGGGCTTTGCCAGTGACGTTCCGGGCGCCCGGGTCAACCTCTGGGACGACACCGACTTCGCTGAAGCCCAGCGCTGGCAGTTCACGCTGATTGCCAGCCCCACGGCTAACCGGAAAACCAACCCCGCCGAGTTGAACGCCGAGGTATACCCCAATCCCCTCGGCCGCCACCAGGCCCTGTCGGTGAAAGTGACCACGGCCCGGGGCGGAGCCGCCGAGGTAGAGCTACTGGATGTACTGGGCCACAGAGTGCTCCGCCAGCCAGCTACTCTGCGGGCCGGCCACAACACGGTAAGCCTGAGCCGCCAGCCGCTGGCTGCCGGTATCTACATTCTGCGCGTGAGCCAGGGTAACTACATCCAGCAAACCCGCATTGTGCAGCAGTAGCCACTGACTGGCTACTGCCTGGTAGCTGAAAATAAAAGGGCCGGTTCCTGGGAACCGGCCCTTTTTTGTTGTAAGCGCACCTGCGTTTTGGCCGATGGAGAGGTGCCTGCCTGCGGGCTGAACGACTGGCCGCCTTATAGCACGAAGCAGGCAGGCGTCTCTACACTGCCACTGTCTAAGTAACCTGCCAAAAGTAACCAGACAGTACCTTAGTTGCATGAAACCAACTCCTATCTGCTTAACAGCGGCCGAAGTGCCAACGTTGGAACGGGTGACTGCCTCACAGTTGCAGGTAGTGATTACTCTGCGGGAAAATAGCCGGCATCTCATGCCACTATCGGTTCACATCTAACGGTGGTAAGGATGACGAATAATGAAAACGCTACCGTCGGGGCTTGTGTTCGTGATTTCGTACGTGAACGTGTCCGCTGTCAACGAGCGCACGTAAGTCCGTTTGATCAGACCGCAACACGGTGTTTCCGTAGTGTTCAGCGTAAGTACTTCTCCTTTTCGGGTGTAGCTGATGGGCGCTCCAGTCACTGAGTTATTGCCCGTGCCGGCGCTGAATTGCATAGTGGTAGCTGTTACCCTCAATTTCATCGATTGAGGGCTATTCTTACTGGGGGTCAACACCTTTCCGCTTGCATCCACTTCCTCAAAAATTACGCTGTCGGCCTGCCACTGCCCCAGGAAAGGGTCGGGGGTTGGATCGGCCTTGGAAGTGCATCCCGCTAAAACGATAGGTACCAGAAAGGTCAGTAGTAGAGGTTTCATATACGGCAAGATAAGCAGCTCCGGCACGATGCGAGGTCTGGATATCCCTTTTATGCGGCATAATTAAAAATCGGGCGTATTTCGCTGCCCCTCAAGCACCGCCACCATTCTGTACAGCTTCCACGGCTACGCCTGTGTGCGTTAATAGGCAATGGTCACATATCCTTTGAACTGGGGCCGATTGACGAAGTCAATCAGGTAGAAATACACCCCACCGGGCAAACCTCCGCCGTCCCAGGAGAAGCCTCGGTCGGTAGAGGCGTACACCTGCTTGCCCCAGCGGTTGAATACTTTGATGGAGGCAAAGCGCTGGGCGCAGATATCGGCCGGCAGCATGGGCAGCGTGAACACCTCATTCTGCCCATCGTGGTTGGGCGTGAAGATGTTGGGCGGCACAAACGCCTGCGGTTCGGGGTCCGCCACCACGAAGCGTACCGTTTGCTGCCGCGGCTGCGGCTGACACCCGGCTTCCTGCACCTCGAAGACCACCTCATACCCTTCCGGGAACTCCTCGGTGCAGCGCGCGTCCCAGCGGAAAGTGCCCGCGGCTTGCCCGGTTCCGTTCTGGGCCGTGAAGTGCATACCCGCTGTGGCTAGGTCGAAGCCTACCCCGCGGGCGGTGAGTGTGAGGGGGTCCTGGTCCAAGTCCAGCCCCGTGAGCGTAGCTTCCAGCGTGGTGCCGGGCAGCTGCCGGAGCAGCAAAGGGGCCGGAGCTGCCGCAAACAGGGAGGAAGAGAGGGTGGGCGGACTGTTGGTATCCTCAATCTGCACAGGCACACGCAGATGTGCCGTTTTCACCTCCCCGCACGGCACGTCGGTGGCCGTGAACTCGAATTCGTAGCGGGACTTGCCGGCCACCGGGCAGGGCACCTGCCAGCGAAAGCGGCCCTGCTGCTGCGCGCCATGGGCTTGCTGCGTGAGCTGCGCCCCCACGTCGGCGGGCGAAAAGCCCTGACCGGCCCAGGTGAGCGTAACGGCGTTGCTGTCCGGGTCAACGGCCAGCAGATCGAAGGAAAGCAGCTGACCGGGCCGAACCCGCAATGGCGCCGGGCCCGCCGTAGACGTCAGCACCGGGGGCGCATTGTTTCGGATGACCAGCACCGGTACGCTAACTGTATCATAGGGAGCGTAGTTGCAGAAGAGCGAGCTGGCGTAAAAACCCACATGGTACAAGACGCTATCTTGCTCGATGCAGGGGGCTTGCCAGTTATACGTGCCTTCACTTCGACCTGCTTTCCGCTCCCAGAGCAATTCAGCGGAGGAGCTGGCAGGATACCCCCTGACGTTTGCCCACAAATCGACCGTATCCTGGTCGGCATCCGTGCCCACTACCTGAAATGAGAGCAGTTGACCCGGATGCACCACCAACGGACGGGTGGTGGGCGCCGTAGTCATCACCTTCGGCGGTACATTGCTGTCATCGATGTCGATAACCACCTCGACGCGGGCTGTTTCCGGCCGGTCGCAGTAGGTAGTGGTGGCCTCGAAGATAAACGCGTATTTTTTATAGTAGCGTTCAGGACAGGGCACCTGCCAGCGGAAGGTACCCTTTATTTGCCCCTTCCCCGGCGTCTGGGTTAGCTCAGCTTTACGCCAGTCAGCACCAAAGTCCTTGCCCCGCATGGTGAGCGTCACAGCATCCCCGTCAGGGTCAGTGGCTAGCAGGTCAAAGGTAACCCAGGTGCCGGCGCGCACCTTCAGCGGTTGTTTAGCCGTGGTCGTTAGCGTGGGGGGAGCGTTGGGCGGGCCCGTGCCGATAAAGGCAATCCGGACGGTGTCACGCTTGGGCAGACTGCAGCCGTTGTCGGCCACCACCACATCCAGCAGGTAGACTTTCCCCTGCGTGTCGATGCACTCGGCAAAGCACAGCTGGGAGGCTAAGGTATCGGGCTGGCCGGTCGTGCGCACGGTGCCTTGCTTCAAGGTCAGGGTCGGTAGACCTCCGGTAAAGTTGACCGGGTGCAGCGAGAGCGTGAGACGGGAGGCCGCGTCGGGGTCGGTGAAGCGCAGGGGCACGCAGCGGTCCTGGTCCAACGCCAAACGTAGCGTGTCGCGGCCGGGTTGGTAGGCGCGGGTTTGGCCGGGCAGGCGCGCTGTCAGGTTTGGTTTCTGGTTATCGGGGCAGCTGATGACTTTGAGCTGAAAGTCGCGGCGCACTTCCCCGATTTTCACTCCGTCGCGGTACTCCGAGCAGCGAATGCTAAAAACGAACAGGCCGAGCTGGGAGGGGCGCACCTGCAGGCGGCCCGTCTGCCGGTCGATGTTCAGGGCCGGGTTGCCGGGAATCTGCTGCTCAGTGCTGAAGCCGGGCAGCCAGCGAATGAGGGAGTACGGCGCCGGGCCCGGTAGTTGCGGAATGGGGTCGTCATAGGTAGCATGGCCATTAAGGGGCGTGGCCATTTCGTAAACCAGGGAGTCGCCGTCGGGGTCGGTGCCAGCAAAGTCATAGTAGAACAACTCTCCTTTGCAGGCGTAGTCGCTCAGGGGCGGAAACACGTGGGGCGAGGAGTTATAGAACGGCTCCCCGTCGCGCACAATAGCCGGAAACTCCAGGTAAAAGGTCTGGCCAGCGTTGCCGGGTTCCTCAATGTTGTTGATGGTCCCATTGCGGCAGCAGCGCTCCACCACCACGTAATACCCGGCGGGGTCTGCGTAGTATGTTTCCGTTAGCTCTACTTGGGCATTATAGACAAGGTGGCGCGTACGCAGCGAGGAGGCTTCGCAGGCTGGATTGGTGTAGGCGACAAAGGTGTCCTGAGTACGAGGTAGAATGACACGTTGGACAATCTTATTGGTCCGTTTGGCATAGATTGCCGCTGTCAGCCCATAATCATACGCATCGGGGCTGCCGTTGATGTCGTCAAAGTACAGGTTGAGCGTGAGCTCATAGTAGTTAAAAACGGTATGGCGCAGGTCCATTTCTCCGCCTACGATGTGCGTGGCTTGAGCCACGTGCGTGGAAAACAGTAAAAGAAGTAGATAATATAATACTTTACGCTTCTTCAAGTGATGGAATAGTCTTATTGTCATATTCAGAAAAAGAAGATATCATAGCTCAGGTCTACGATAAGAATATTCAATAATACCGCATTCCTGTCACCAGAGCCTTGAGCTTTACAGAGAACTTCGCTTTCTACAATGCTAGTTGTATAGTCTCAGTATGTTGTGGTGTATTTACCGGTCTGAAATTTCGCACAACGTTAGGGGGTAACTACCCCACGGCAGCGCCAGGCACATGAATTTGTCTGTGCTCAGTGGCACAAGAACCCTACTATCTTCACCTAAGACCCCACCCTGCTCACTCTGTGACTATACAGCCTTAGCCTTACTCAGGCCCTTTTACTTACCATCAGGCTGACCAAAGCAAACCAGTTTCCGGCAGGCCGTATGAAGAGCAAGCAGCCAAGACTAGACTATCACAGCAGGGCAAAATAAAAGAGTGAGTATCTGACCGCGCACAGCTTGCAAAACCAGCCCCTTACCTCTGGTTTTGCTGCCCAACGGTCAGCACTCACTCTTTTTCCCACCAGTACGTAGTTGGCTACCAACCGGTAGCGCAGATTTACTTTTTCCCCGCTACCCGCAGCACCGTGAACGAGTTGGGTGCCAGCGTGTAATCAAAGATAGCCGATGACACCTTGAACTCCGACTCTTTGGGGGCCACATTTGTAGGCTGCTCCAGGGTATTTTGGGCCTGCAGGTCGGGGCTGGCCAGGACAGTGGCTTTGCCGGTTTTGCCCAGCTTTTTGGCCCCGGCCAAATTTACTTTCACCGTGCGAGCTTCGGGTGAGTAGTTCACCAGCTTCACCACCACTTCGCCGGTGCCGTTGTCGGCCACGGCACTCACGAATAGGTTATCCTGGCCGTTTTTGGCATTGCCGGGCAGCTGCACGGGCAGAATAGTAGTGCCTTTGTTCAGGGCGTACAGCTTCTGTACGTAGTAGTTGGTGGTGCCGTAGGAGTTCAGGTTGTCGAACCAGATCATGTTGGGCGTCCACTGCCAAGCATCTACGTGGGCCAGCATGGGCGCATAGGAAGCCATGCCTACCACGTCGGCGTTGCGCTCCAGGCCCGTCATGAAGGCAGCTTCGGAGAGGGCGCAGTCCCAGCTGTTTTTGTTGTCGGGCGAGCCGATAGCCACGCTTTGCGCCGCGTACTCGCCGGCAAAAATCTTGGGGCCTTTGCGGGAGTACTTGTCGTAACGGTCGGCGTGCTCCCGGAACCACTCGGGCTTGGCGTAGTAGTGCTCATCCACGTACTCGGCGTTCAGCTCGCCCAGGCGCTTGCTAGCCTTGTCGAACAGCTCCCCGTCGGGGCTCGGGCCGGCGCTGCTCACGATCTGGATGTTGGGGTACTTGGCCTTCACGGCCTTGGCAAACGGCTCATAGCGCTCCAGGTACTGGGGGCCCCACTGCTCGTTGCCGATGCCAATCATCTTGAGGTTAAATGGGGCTGGGTGGCCCATGGCTACGCGCTTAGCGCCCCAGGGACTGCTGGCTGGGCCATTGGCAAACTCAATCAGATCAATGGCATCCTGAATGAACGTATCCAGGGTCGGGTCGCCGGTGTTGGGGTCGTTGCCGGCGTTGGGGCCGCCGGCGGTGCTGCTCATTGGGGCCAGCTCAGCCGAGTTGAACTGACAGGCCATGCCCACGTTCAGGATGGGCAGGGGCTCGGCCCCAATGTCTTCCGAGAGCTGAAAATACTCGAAGAAGCCCAGGCCGAAGGATTGGTAGTAGTCGGGCGTGGAGCGGTGCTTGAACTCCATGTTCCAGCGGTTGATGAGTGGCTCCCGGGAAGCCACGTCGCCAATGGTTTTCTTCCACTGGTACCGCTCGGCCAGGGTGCGGCCCTCCACAATGCAGCCGCCGGGAAAGCGCAGAAAACCGGGCTGCATGTCTTTCAGCAGCTGCACCAGGTCGGGGCGCAGGCCGTTGGGGCGGTTATTCCAGGTGTCTTTCGGAAACAGGGAAACCACGTCCACGTCCACGGTGCCGGCGCCGTCCAGCGTAATCTTCAGGTGGGCTTTGGCGTCGGTGGCCGAGGGCTTAATGGGCAAGGAATACTTCTTCCACTCACTCGTCAGGCCCGAAACCTGGGCCTGGGCCAGGGGCTGGCCTTTCTCGCTTTCCAGCGTCACCGTCAGGCTGTTCACGCTGCCGGGGCCTTTGCGGGCGTAGAGCGAGAACGTGTACTCGGCATTCTGCTTCACACCCATGCCGCGGAAGCCTTCGTTCACCATGCCCGCATCGGGCCCGGCCACGCGGGCGTTCAGCCGCACAAAGTGGCGGTTGGTAGCGCTAATGGGCTGCTGGGTGAGTACGGCGTAGGTTTCGAGGCCGGCGCCCCCGCGCAGGGCCTTCCACCCTACCAAGTGCTCATCGGTTTCAAACGACTTGTTTTTGACGAGCTCGGGGTACAGCCCACCGTCGGCGGCGAAGTTGATGTCCTCGAAAAACAGGCCATACATGTTTTTCGACACGGCCCCGCCGGGCTTGTTTACCTGCACCGTGATGGTGGTGGGAGCAGCGGTTTGGGCAGCGGCGGGCAGCCAGCTCAGCCCCGTGAGGCCAGCGGCCAACAAGCGTACGCGAAAGGTGGGAAGTGGAAGCATTAGAAGAAGGAGTTACCAGAATTTGACGTAGAGCGCCATGAGCATCAGCATGGTAATGACAATGAGTGTCATCGTCTGCCGGCTCACGCGGAACATACCAGGGTTGAGGTCAATGGCCTTGGCATTGATAGCCGGGCCAGCGAGGCTGGTACCAATCATCAGCACCATGGTGATGGCGAAGGATAGGCCCATGCAGATGAGGAAGGGAATTTCAAACTCGCCCTTACCATTGGGGAAGGCCGTGTACAGCAGGGTTTCGCGGCCCAGCACGGCGGGAGCGTACTCGTTAAAGAACACCGACAGCGCAAAGCCCGCCAGGATGCCCACGATGCCGGCCGTAGCCGTGGTGCGCTTCCAGAACATGCCCAGCAGGAACACCGCCAGAATACCGGGCGAGATAAAGCCCGTGTACTTCTGAATGAACTGGAACCCGCCTTCGCCGCCGATGCCCAGCAAGTCCTTCCAGGTGAAGGCCACGCTCAGAACTACCGCCGCCAGAATGGTGAGGCGGCCTACCCACACCTGCTTTTTCTCCGAAGCCTCTGGGGCCAAGTAGCGCTTGTAGATGTCGAGGGTGAAGATGGTGGAAATGGAGTTTACCTTACCGGCCAGCGAAGCCACAATGGCGGCCGTGAGGGCGGCCATCGACAAGCCTTTCAGGCCGTTGGGCAGGAAGGAAAGAATGGCGGAGTAGGCATTGTCGGAGTTGAAGGAACCGGTGGAGGCCATTTCGGCCTGCAGGCTACCGTTCTTGTAGAGCACGTAGGCGGCAATGCCGGGCAGCATCACAATCACGGGCATCATCAGCTTGAGAATACCAGCGAACAGGATGCCGGTGCGGGCCGTGTGCAGGTCGGCACCCAGGGCGCGCTGGGTAATGTACTGGTTGCAGCCCCAGTAGTTGAGGTTCACAATCCACTGGCCGGCCAGGTACATAGCAATGCCGGGCAGGGCCAAGTACTTATCTACCTCCGGCTGCGGGGTGGCATCGGTGGGCTTGGGGAAAATCATGTGGAAGTGGTCGGGGGCCTTTTCCATAAGGGCCGTGAAGCCCGAGAAAGCGCCGCCGCCGAGGCCGAACTTGGTGCTTACCAAACTCAGAGCAATGTAAGTCGTGACGAGGCCACCTACCACCAGCACTACCACCTGCACCACGTCGGTGTAGCCGACCACCTTCATGCCGCCAATGGAAATGAGCAGGGAGAAAATGGCCAGCAGGATGATGATGGTGTGGAAAGAGTCGCCGCCAATGAGGTTGCTAAGCGCCAGGGCGCCCAGGTACAGAATGGAGGTGAGGTTAACCAGCACGTACAGGAACAGCCAGAAAATGCTCATGATCAAGCTGAGCGTGGAGTTGTAGCGCTGCTCCAGAAACTGCGGCATCGTGAAGATCTTGTTCTTCAGGTACACCGGCATAAAGAACACGGCCACGATGATGAGCACCACGGCCGCTACCCACTCGTAGGCCGCTACCGCCACCCCTACTTTGAAGCCGGAGCCCGACATGCCGATGAACTGCTCGGCCGAGATGTTGGAGGCAATCATGGAGGCGCCAATGGCCCACCACGTCAGGGAGCCTTCGGCCAGGAAGTAGTCTTTGGTGCTTTGCTCGGCCTTCTGCTTGCTCTTGTAGATGTAGAACCCGTAGGCCGAAACCCCGATCAGGTACACGAAGAAGACGAGCAGGTCTAGCGTCGTAAGGTTATTGCTCATGAGGAGAGGTGAAAAAGGATAGAGGTTGAGAGCCGGAAGATAGGCCGCACACGTTTGCTGCGGGCTATGCTGCCGCCAGTAATTGCAGAGCCGGCCCGCAGCCCGGCCCCGCAATTACTGCTGCTGCCCCTACCGCTGGCTGAAGGCCACGTCGTTGTAGCGCAGCTCGTTTTTGAAGGTGCGCAGCTTGGTTTCGTCGTCGATGATGACGTACTCGATGCCCGCCATTTCGGCAAAGTCTTCGAGGTACTCGGCCGTCAGGTTCTGGCTGTAGCCGGTGTGGTGGGCGCCGCCCGCCAGAATCCAGGCCGCCGCGCCGGTGCTCAGGTCGGGCTTCACTTTCCAGAGCACGCGGGCCACGGGCAGCTTGGGCAGATCCTGCTCGGGCGCTACGGCTTCCACCTCATTCACCACCAGCCGGAACCGGTGACCCAGGTCCACGATGGTAGCATTTAGGGCCGGGCCGGCGGGGCAGTTGAACACCAGGCGGGCCGGGTCGGCCTTGCCGCCAATGCCCAGCGGATGCACTTCTACCTTGGCTTTGCCTTCGGCAATGCTGGGGCAGATTTCGAGCATATGGGAGCCCAGCACCAGCTCGTTGCCGGGCTGGAAGTGGTAGGTGTAGTCTTCCATGAAGGAATTGCCGCCGGGCAGGCCCGCGCCCATCACCTTCATAGCCCGCACCAAGGCCGAGGTTTTCCAGTCGCCCTCCCCGCCGAAGCCGTAGCCCTCCGCCATCAGGCGCTGGGTGGCAATGCCGGGCAACTGAGCCATGCCGTGCAAATCCTCGAAAGTATCCGTGAAGCCGATGGCACCGGTATCCTGCAGGAACTTGCGCATGCCCACTTCAATGCGGGCTGCCTCGCGCAGACTTTCGCGCTGGTCGCCGCCTTCTTTGAGGGAGTCGCCCAACTCGTATTCCTGCTCATAAGTAGCCAGCAGCTCGTTTACCTGCTCGTCGGTGGCGGCGTTAATCACCGCTACCAGGTCGCCGATGCCGTAGGTGTTCACCGAGTAGCCAAATTTCAGCTCGGCTTCTACTTTGTCGCCCTCAGTCACGGCCACGTAGCGCATGTTGTCGCCGAAGCGCACGATGCGGGCGCCCTGCCAGTCGGCCCAGGCGCAGGCGGCGCGGGCCCAGATGCTAAGGCGCTCCTGCACGTCGGCGCTCTGCCAGTGGCCTACCACCACTTTGCGCTTCACCTTCAGGCGGGCTCCAATGAAGCCAAACTCCCGGTCGCCGTGCGCCGATTGGTTGGTGTTCATGAAGTCCATGTCGATGTCGGCCCACGGAATGTCGCGGTTGAACTGGGTGTGCAGGTGAGCCAGCGGCTTCTGCAGAATCTTCAGGCCGTTGATCCACATTTTGGCCGGCGAGAAGGTGTGCATCCAGGCAATCAGGCCCACGCAGCCCGGGGTGGTATTAGCTTCCTGCACCAGCTTGGTAATGCCATCCGGGCCAGTTAGTACCGGCTTGTACACAATCTTGATGGGCAGGGCCGAGCCTAGGGCTTCGGCAATCTGCTGGGAATGCTGGGCCACCTGCTCCAGAGTTTCGGGGCCGTAGAGGTGCTGGCTGCCGGTGATAAACCAGGCTTCGTAGTGGGAAAGGTCAATCATGGTCGGGATGAAGTATCGTGGGAATGTTTGGTCCTGCTGAGCGGAGTCGAAGCATCTCTACCTCTGACTAACTCAATCGTGAAAACGAAGCGGTAGAGATGCTTCGACAAGCTCAGCATGACACGTTCATTGAGCGTTTAGCGCTGGCCGTAGTAGGAGTTGGCGCCGTGCTTGCGCTCGTAGTGCTTTTGGATGAGGGCTTGCTTGAGGCGGGGCACATCGGGGCGGAGGGTGCAGCTGAGGTAGGCCATGCGGGCTACTTCTTCCAGCACGGCGCTGTTGTACACCGCTTTTTCCACCGTTTTGCCCCAGGTAAAGGGCGCGTGGTTGCTGAGCAGTACCATCTCCACTTCCCTGGGCGAGAGGCCGCGCTTTTCAAACTCGTTGATGATCTGCCAGCCGGTCTGGTGCTCGTAGTTGCCGGCAATCATGGCATCATCCATGGGCGGGGCGCAGGGCACGTCGGCCGTGAGGTGGTCGGCGTGGGTAGTGCCCAGGATGGGAATATCCAGTTGAGCCTGGGCCCAGGCGGTAGCGTAGGTGGAGTGCGTGTGCACAATGCCCCCAATTTCGGGCCAGTGCCGGAACAGCACCGCGTGGGTTTTGGTATCCGACGAGGGCCGGCCGGAGCCTTCCACGGTGTTGGCGTCGAAGTCCACAATCACGATGTCCTCGGGCCGCAGCGTATCGTAGGGTACGCCGCTGGGCTTGATGGCAAATACGCCCTTGTCGCGGTCTACCACGCTGGCGTTGCCGAAGGTGAACAGCACCAGCCCGAGTTTGGGCAGCTGCATGTTGGCTTCGTAGCACGCCTGTTTCAGGTCCTGGTACTGGCTCATGCGGTTTGCTCGGCTAAAGAAGGTTCAACCACGGAAGCTTCGCGCTTGGTCTGGCTTTCCACGAACTGGCCTAAGGCCTGGTACTGCTCGTAGCGGGCCTGGTAGTCGGCCACGCGGGCGGGGTTAGGCTCATAGGTTTCGGCAAAGCCGCTGCCCATAGTTTTCTGCGCCGTCAGTACATCGGCGTGGATGCCGGCGGCCACGGCCGCGTACATGGCCGAGCCCAGGGCCGGCGCCTGCTCCGACTTGGCAATCTTGATGGGACGGTTGAGCACGTCGGCCAGGGTCTGCATCACGAACTGCGACTTCTTCGCCACGCCCCCGATGCCGATAACCTGCTTGATGGGAATGCCTTCCTGCTCGAAGCGCTCCACAATCATCTTGGAGCCGTAGCAGATGGCCTCTACCAGCGCCCGGAAAATCTGCGGAGCCGAAGTACCCATGGTTAGGTTCACCAAAGCGCCTTTCAGGGCCTGGTTGGCGTCGGGCGTGCGGCGGCCGTTCACCCAGTCCAGCGCCAGCACCTGCGACTCAGCGGGGTCTACCGTGGCGGCGGCCTTGGTCAGCTCCACCAGCAGCTTGTCGCTCAGCTCTTCGCGCAGGGCCTCCTGCTGCTCGGTGGTGAGCGTGCCCGACTGCGGTAGCAAGGCCTGCAGGGGCCACTCCACCAGCTGCCGGAACCAGGCCAGCAAATCACCAAAGGCCGACTGCCCGGCTTCCAGGCCCAGCATGCCGGGAATTACGGAGCCATCCACCTGCCCACAGATGCCCTGCACCAGCTTGCTGCCGACTTCGGCGGTTGGAGCCACCACAATGTCGCAGGTGCTGGTGCCCATCACCTTCACCATGGAATAGGCTTCGATTTCGCCCGCCACCGCACCGGCGTGGGCATCGAAGGAACCCACAGCTACTACCGTGTTGGTTGTCAGGCCCAAACGGGCCGCCCATTCCTCCGAAAGATGACCGGCAATTTCGTCGGCCGTATAGGTTTCTTCGAACAATCGATTGCGCAATTCACCCAAAGAAGGTTCGAGGTAGTTCAGAAACTGCGCGGAGGGCAGGCCGCCCCAGCTCTCGTGCCACATGGCTTTGTGGCCGGCGGCGCAGCGGCTGCGCTTAAACGTAGCCAGGTCCTGGCCAGTGAGAAGCAGCGTTACCCAGTCGCAATGTTCCATCCAGGAGTGCGCGGCCTGGGCTACGGCGGCGTCTTCGCGCGTCACGTGCATGATCTTGGCCCAAAACCACTCGGAGGAGTAAATGCCGCCCTCAAATTTGGTGTAGTCCTCGCCGCCCCAGGTGCGGGCTTTGTGGTTGATTTCGGCGGCTTCATCCAGGGCCGTGTGGTCTTTCCAGAGCACGAACATGGCGTTGGGGTTGTCCTCGAAGCCGGGCTTGAGAGCCAGGGAAACGCCGTGCTCGTCCACCGCGCCGGGCGTGGAGCCGGTGGTATCCACGGCTATGCCCACAATCTGCTCGGCGGGCACGTGCTGGGCTACGCGGCGGATGCTGGCTTCCAGCCCTTCGATGTAGTCGAGCGGGTGCTGGCGGAACTGGTTGCGGGCGGGGTTGCAGTACTGCAGCTTTTTCCAGCGGGCGTAGTAGTGCACGGCCTGCGCCACCTCGGCGCCGGTGCGGGCATTGACCAGCAGCGCCCGCACGGAATCAGTGCCATAGTCGACGCCAATTACGTAGGCGTCGGCGCCCGGCGTGGCAGTTTGAGAGTTTTCCACGGGAGAAATGAATGTGCTAATGTGCGGGAATGTGCTAGTGTGCTAATGAAAAGGCGAGGTTGACCTACCAAGTGCAGCACCAGTGTTTCTGGCGCAGATGAGGTGTTAAACTCATTTCCCCCTATTTCCGAATGCCAAACTGGTAGCTGGTGGAGGACTTGAGCGTGTCGCCGGGCTTGAGTATGGTGTTCGGGAACTTGGGCTGGTTGGGCGAATCGGGGAAGTGCTGGGTTTCCAGGCAGAAGCCCGCGTGCTTGCCGTACACAGTGCCCCCCTTGCCGGTGAGCGTGCCATCAAGGAAGTTGCCGGTGTAGAACTGGATGCCGGGCTCGGTGGTGGTTACCGTCATGGTGCGGCCGGTGGCGGGCTCATACACCGTAGCTGCGGCGTGCAGGCCGCTGGTTTGGTTGAGCACCCAGTTGTGGTCATAGCCGCCGGGCACCTGGGCAATTCGCTCCCCAATGGCGTGGGGCGTGGTAAAGTCGAAGGGCGTGCCTTTCACCGGGCGCAACTCCCCGGTCGGAATCAGGCCGGCGTCTACTACGGTGTAGCGGTCGGCGGGCAGGGTCACCTCGTGGCCCAGAATATCCTTACCAGCGCCGTGGTTGAGGTTGAAGTAGGCGTGGTTGGTGAGGTTGACGGGTGTGGCCTTGTCGGTGGTGGCCGAGTAGTCGATTTTCAGCGCGTCGTCATTGGTGAGCGTGTACACGACCGTCACCTGTAGATTGCCGGGGTAGCCCTCCTCGCCGTCCTTGCTCAGGTAGGTGAGCTTGAGCGTTTGGCCCTCGGCCGAAGAACCGGGCTCGGCCTGCCAGATTACCTGGTCGAAGCCCTTGTTGCCCCCGTGCAGGGTGTTGGCCCCGTTGTTTTTGGCCAGCGTGTATTCCTTGCCGTCGAGGGTGAATTTTCCGGCTTTGATGCGGTTGCCGTAGCGCCCGATCAGGGCCCCGAAGTAGGGATTCGACTTGCGGAAAGCCGGGCTCTGGTAGCCGCTTACGTCGTCGAACCCCAGCACCACGTCGCCGAGCTTGCCATCTTTGTCAGGCACCAGCAGACTGGTGAGCGTACCACCAAAGTTGGTAATGGTCGCCTTCAGGCCGTGGGCATTGGTAAGCGTGAAGAGCTGCACCTCGGTGCCGTCGGTGGTTTTGCCAAAAGAAGCGGAAGCAGGCACAGCGGCAGCAGCGGTTTGGGTGGAATCGGAGGAGGTAGCGGTGGTTTCGGCAGCTGAGCCAGCCGGCTTTTGCTGCTCACAGGCGGTAGCGGCCAGCAGCGTAGCCAAGCCGCCTACCAGCAGCCCAAAAGAGGAAGAACGTACCATTACGGGAACAGTCAGGTGGGAGTTAGATGCGTGGGAGGTCGGCTGGGCAACCGGGAAGTCATCCCCTTTTCTGGTTGGGCCGGCAAGCGCCGGGCTGGGGGCTGAATCTGGCAACCAAAGTATAAATTATAATTGGTTTACACAATCGTTTGTGTTTTTTTTATCCGCTTTTTTTCTTCCTCTGCTGCTCTTTTCCGGTTTTCAAAATGCATAGTTATGCAAGTGGCCAGAGGAAATTCCCCTGGCCACTTGCTCACCCGCCGCTTGGATTTGCAGCCCCAGAGCGGCTCCGCTCCCCCTCTCCTGCCCTACTTTACTACGGAAGTCTTAGTGCACCACCAGGGTTTGCGAAAACTGGCGCACTCCCTGCCGCACCCGCACCAGATACAAGCCGGGCGCCAGGGACGTAGCCACCTGCTGCCGGGCCTGCGGGCGCTCCAGCGTTTGCCGCACTACAGCCTGCCCTTGCAGATTGAATAGTTCTACTGTCACGGCCGTAGAGGCGCACAGCTCTCCTAGCTCCAGAGTAAAGCCCGTGCGGGCCGCCGGCACCGGGAAGATGCTCACGCCCGGTAGTTTCTGACCGGCTTTGGAGGCGGTACTTACATCCGGGGTGGCTACCACCCACCGCTGCGCGGCCGCTCCGGTGTAGTTGGCCAGGGCCAGCTGGGTGCCGGCAGTAGAAGCGCCCCCCGGCACGCCAATCACGCGGTTGCCGTTCAGAGCCGACCACACAAACGTTCCGTCGGCCGCCCGGTCCAGGTGAAACTGCTGGCACCCCTGTGTTTTATACGCGTCTAATTGTAGAAGGGCCCCGGCTTCTTCGGCACAGTTAGCCACCCCGGCCGTCAGCCCCCCCTGGGCACTGGTGATTTTATAGTCGCCGTTGCCCAGAGCCGTTAGGTCCCAAAGTTGGCAGTTCAGGCCGGAGGCCACATTTTGCTCCACAGCCTTCCCGGCTTCCCCGGAGCAGTTCAGGGTATTCCATACCAATGCGCTGGATTGGTTCTTGATGGAATAGCGGCCCGGGGTCACCCAGTTGCGACTCACGCTGGGCCAGCCAGTGGCACTCCAAGTGAGCTGGGCCAGCCCCAGCTTAGGCGCCCCATTGTCGTAAGAATCATAGTAATGGTGGGAGAAATACGTTACGCCGTTTTCCTCCAGCAGCCCCGCGTGGCCCGGCCCCACGTAGCGCCCCGACGAAGCCAGCACCGTAGTGCCGCCATTCTGATTGAGGTTAACGCCGTTCTGATCCAGAAACGGGCCGGTAGGCGACGTAGAGCGGCCCACCAGAATGACATACGTGCTACTTACTCCCCGGCAGCAGGCTCCCCGGTTGAAGAATATATAGTAATAGTTGCCGTGCTTGGTCAGGAAGGCGGCTTCGGGGTCGCCGTTTACCACCGAAAACTGCGTGGTGGAGGAGCCGTTGATGGGTTTGCCGGTGGAGGGGTCCAACTCCAGCACGCGCAGCCCGCTCCAGTAGGAGCCGTAGCTAAACCACACTTTCCCGTCGCTGTCTTTAAACAATGCGGGGTCAATGGCATTCACGTTGCTGCCCGCGTTGGTCGAAATTACCTCGCCCTGATCAACCCATTTGTAGTTGGGGCTGGTCGGGTCGAGCGTCACGTTAGTAACCAGGCCAATGGCCGACACGCTAGAGCCGAACGTGGAGCAGGAGTAGTACAAATAGTACTTGCCGTTCATGTAAATGCAATCCGGCGCCCAGAAGGTCCCTTGAAAACCGGGCACTTTGCCGTTGATCCACCCTGGGTAAGCTTTGTTGGGGAACACCGCTCGGGGCCCCGGCTGCCAGTTCACCAGATCGGTGGAATAGAGGCTGTAGATACCATCGCCCGTAGCGAAGGTCCAGTACGTGTTGCCTTCCTTGATGATGGTGGAAGGGTCGTGTACGCCGGTGAGGCCCTGCAGCGCCAAGACAGGCCGCACGCCAACCAGCAATAATAGCAGGAAGGCCAACCGGCACCAGCCGGGTATCCAATGAAAAGTACGCATACGCTTAAGGAAAATAATCAGAAGAAATTACCCCGGAGGCGGGGCCTACTCGCCGCTGGGTTTAACCAGGGGCGTGTTGATGGGAACGGGGCTGCCGAAATTAGGCGTACCATCGGCATTCCAGGTAAACTTTTGCATCCGGGGGCTGCGCTCATCAAAGCATCCTTCGCCTGGATTGGCATTAGCGTGATACACCAGCCAGTTTTCCGTCCCGTCTTTCGATACGAAAAAGCCGTTGTGGCCCGGGGCATAGGCGCGGCTGCCTGCGTTCTTGGAAAACACTGGCTTGTCGGATTTGTGCCAGGAGGCCGGCAGCATAGGATCCGCCGTGGCCGAGGTGGTGAGCAGGCCCAGGGAATAGTCATCGGTGCCGCAGAAGCTGGCCGAGTACACCAGAAAGGTTTTGTCGGCGTGCTTGAGGATTTCGGGACCTTCGTTTACGTAAGGTGGCCCCACGGTTTCCCAGCTGTACTCGGGGTGGGAAAGCTCTACCCGCGGCCCCTCCAGTGTCCAGGGGTTGCTCATCTTCGAAATGTAGAGGCGCTGCACCCCGTCCTGCCCATTGTGGCCCGACCAGATGAAGTACCGGTTGCCGTTCTGCTCCAGCACGGTGCCATCAATAGCCCAGAAGTCTTCCGTGGGATTGAAAATCCGGCCTTTATTCGTCCAAGTACCCTGGGTAGGATCGGGACTGGCGTTTTCCAGCACCCAGGTGCGCTGGCGGCCCAGGTCGCTGCCCTCGGGGCCAGCGGAGTAGTAGATGTACCACTTCCCGTCAAAGAAATATAGCTCGGGTGCCCACAGGTTGCCGGAGGCCGGTCCCGAGGCGGGAGGCCGCCAGGCAATGGTGCTGGCAGCATACGCCAGGTCGCTCATCTTCGCCGTTTTCCAGATGCGCAGGTCGTTATAGGCCGTGTGCATGTAGTAATAGTAGCCGTCGCGCTGGGCTACCCAGGGGTCGGCGCCCACGGGCAGCAGCGGATTGGTGAAGGTGTTGGCCGGGGCGGGGGGCGCGGGCGCAGGCGGCGCGGGGTCGGGGCCGCCGCAGCTCAGCACCAGGGCCAGTACAGCCAGGGGCGCCCCGCGCCACCAGCTCCCGGTACCCATCAGCCAGGAAGAAGTTAGAAAAGCCATAAGCAGGAAGCCGGCGACCCCACGCGGGGCCGCCGGCCGTAGCAGCGTTAGTAGCCCGGGTTTTGCTTTACGCCCGGGTCAATGTCGATGTCGCGCTGCGGAATGGGCAGCAGCTTGGAAATGCCGAGGCGGAAGTTGACGAAATCCACGTCGCGGGACTTCAGCTCCTCGATGCCGGCCTGGTCGTCCATCAGGCCCCAGCGCAGGATGTCAAACCAGCGCGTGCCTTCGCCGGCCAGTTCCTTGGCCCGCTCACTACGAATCAGCTGGCGCAGCTGGGCCTGGGTGTAGCTGCCCGTGAGGGGGGCCAGGTCGACGCGCCGGCGCACCTGGTTTACCAGTGGCAGTGCGGCGGCCAGCTGGTTAAGCTCAGTGAGGGCTTCGGCCTGCATCAGCAGTACATCGGCGTAGCGAATTACGCGGTGGTTGATGCCGGAGGTGAAGTTCTCGTTGGTGCGGGTACGGTCGTTGAGGTACTTGCGCCAGTACTGCTGGTTGGGGTTCCAGTTCCACTCGCCAAACGTCTTGCCGTAGAACCGGTCGGGGTTGCCGGCGTGAATGATGCTAATGTCCCGGCGCGGGTCAATCAGGTGCTTGGTGGTGCTGCCCGGGGCAAACGACACCGTGGAATCGGTGTAGGCCTCCAGCAGCCAGCGCCGGGGCTGCACGTCGGCAAACGTAGGACCGGGAGGGCCGAAGAAGTTGGGCCGGTCGTGGCTTTCGGAAGCGGAAGCGTTGTCCTGCCCCTGCCCTACTTCCAGCACGGCACCGGTAAACTGCACCTCAAACAACGACTCGCTGTTGTTCTCATTGGTATCGGTGAAGTTGTCGAGGTAGTTGGAAACGAGGGCAAACTGGCCGCTGTTGATAATTTCCGTAAACAGGGCCGATGCTTCGGTGTACTTACGCTGGTGCATGTACACCTTGGCCAGCAGGGCCTGGGCCCCACCTTTGGGCACGCGGCCTTTGTCGGCGGCCCCGTAGGTCACAGGCAGGTCGGGAATGGCGGCCTGCAGGTCAGCAATAATCTGGGCTTCCGTCTGGGCGGGCGTGGCCTGCACGGCCCGGGTGGTCACCACGGGCTCGTCCACAATCAGGGGCACGTTGCCGAAGAAGTACACCAGGTCGTAGTACGAGAGGGCGCGCACAAAGCGTGCTTCGGCCAGCAGCCGCTTTTTCAATGTCTCGTCCATGCTGATACCGGGCACGTTGTTCAGCACCTGGTTGGTGCGGTAAATCGTGCGGTAGTAGTCATTCCAGGCAAAGGAGGAGATGAAGAAGTTGTTGTCGGGGGTGATGAAGCGCGTGAAGTTGGCCAGCTCCACGAAGGGGCTCTGGCTGTACGACTCATCGGAGCGGTGGGCCATGAAGTGCCAGCTGCGGTAGTAGCAGGCAAACTGCTGCAAACCCGAGTAGCAGGCAAATACCCCTTTTACGGCATCGTCCTGGGTTTTCCAGAACTGAGAAGTTGAGGGCGCATTGGGGTTGGTTTTATCCAGGAGGTCTTTCTCGCAGCCCGTCGTCAGGAACAGGCTGCCGGCCAGCACAAGGGTGGCTACTTTATGGAGTTTCATATCGGAAGCAAAAGCGGTAAGGTGGGGGAAGCGCTCAGCAGCACGTTCCGGGTCAGATTAGAAGTTCACCTGCAGGCCGCCGGTGAAGCTGCGCACGTTGGGGTAAGCGCTGTCGTCGACGCCCCGGCTGAAGAAGCCGGTTCCGGTGATTTCTGGATCGAATCCCGTGTACTTGGTGAAGGTGAACAGGTTGCGGGCCGTTACGTACACCCGCACGCTTCCCAGGCTGGGTACCCGGCTAGTGAGCAGTTTGGGAACAGTGTAACCCAGCTGCACGTTTTTCACGCGCAAGTAAGACCCATCTTCCAGCCAGCGGGTGGTGTTGAACATGGCATTGGAAGCAGCAGCCTCGCCCAGGGCGCCGGCGCCGCCGCCCTGCAGCAGACGAGGCGTGGTGGTGGAGGGATTTTCGGCCGTCCAGGGCGTTACGTCGGCATTGTAGTTGTTGGGGCCGTTGTAGCTTTCCAGGGCCCGGCGGGCTACGTTATAAATCTTGTTGCCCGTTACCGCCTGCAGGAACACCGATAGGTCAAAGCCTTTGTAGCCGGCATTCAGGTTCAGGCCCATCTGCAGCTTCGGAATCGACTGCCCGGCGAAGATGCGGTCGGAGTTGTCGATTTTACCGTCGTCGTTCACGTCCTTATAGCGCACGTCGCCGGCCGAGGCGTAGGGTTGAATCACCTTGCCCGCCGAGTTTTTGTAGTTATTCACTTCTTCCTGCGACTGGAAGATGCCATCGAAGGGAATCAGGAAGAACTCACCCAACGACGTGCCCAACTCGGAGCGCGTCACGCCCTCGCCGCCCCCGAAGGTCTGGCCTTGCACCGGCACCGCCGTAATGCGGTTTTTGATAGTGGTAAACGTAAAATTGGCGCCGTAGGTGAAGTCCGACTTAGTTTGCTGATAGCCTACTTCCAGCTCGAAGCCGCGGTTTTCCAGGTTGCCCGCGTTCTGGTAGAGCACGTCGCCGAAGTGCCCCAGGTAGGTGGGCACCTGCACCGGCGCCAGGGCCTTGCGGGTTTCGGCAATGTAGTAATCGGCCGAGAAGTTGAGGCGGCCGTCGAGCAGGCTAAGGTCCAGGCCGGCGTCCTTGGTGTAGCGCTCCTCCCACTGCAGGTCGGGGCTGGCCAGCGCCAGCTGGGCCGAGCCGTTGACGATGCGCTGGTCGGTGCCAATCACGTAGTTCACGTTCTGCCCCACAATGGGCGTGGTCAGGTAGTTGCCGCCGTAGGAGCCAAACAGACCGTCGTTGCCATTCACGCCGTAGCTGGCGCGCAGCTTCAGGTTGCTAATCACGGGGCGCAGACCCTCAAAGAAATTTTCCTCGCTGACGCGCCAGCCCAGGGAGCCGGCCCCGAAGTTACCCCAGCGGTTCTGGAGCGCAAATTTCGAGGAGCCGTCGCGGCGGAAGCTGGCCGAAACCAGGTAGCGGTTTTTGTAGTCGTAGGTAGCCTGGGTGAAGAAGGAGCGGCGGGCATTCTCGGTAGAAATGCCCGAAATCACGCCCTTTTCCTGTCCCGCGCTTAACTCGAAGTAGTACTGAGGCACGGTGGTGAAGCCCTGGGTCTGGGCACTTACGTTGTGCTGGCGGTAGGCCTGCTGGGAGTAGCCGCCCAGCACGTTCACGTTGTGGTCGCCGAAGCTCTTGTTAAAGTTCAGCGTGTTTTCCGCCATCATGAACAAGTCATAGCCCAGGAACTCCGATAGGGAAGCCGTGGGGATGCGGGTGTTCTGGCGAATGATGCCGGCCTTCTGGGCATCGGCGTTGCTGTAGGTGTGGCCGTCGAGAGCGAGGTTCAGCCGATAGGTCAGGAAGTCGAAAAGGCTAAAATCCGCGCTGATGTTGCCGGCCAGGCGGTTATCGGCCTGGGTACGGCGCAGCAGCTCCTGGGCGCCAATAGGGTTGGTGGCAAACGTATTCAGGATGGGGGAACCCGTGCCGTAGCCACCTTCGTTGGCCGCGTCGTACACCGGAATGCTCGGAATGATGGTGAGCACATCAATAAAGGGAAACCCGTTGAGGAGGGTTACATCCAGGTGGGTGAACTGGGCATTCTGCTGGAGCTTAAAGCGGCCCCGGCTCAGGCCCGAGTTTAGGCGCAGGCTGTAGCGCTTGAAGTCGGGGCCCTTCACAATGCCTTCCTGGTGGAAGTACTCCCCGGAAATCAGGAAGTTGGTTGTGGCTTTGTCGCCCGTGCTGCCGCCCGAGAATGTGAGGTTGTAATCTTCCAAAGTACCGGTCTGGAAAAACTCATCCTGCCAGTCGGTATCAATGTTCGGGTTGAAAGCTCCACCCGGTCCTTTCACGGCCCCGGCCAAGCTGTTCTGGCCGTTGTTGAGGGGGTCGAGGCCGGCGTTGGCGTAGGCCACCACGGCGCGGTCGGCCCACTCACTGGCGTTGGTCAGGTTGTAGCGCTTGTACACGTTGTCTACCCCACGGTAGCTATTAAAGCTGATGGAGGGTGCTCCGGCTTTGCCTTTCTTGGTGGTAATCAGAATAACCCCGTTGGCTCCGCGCGACCCATAAACGGCCGTGGAGGAAGCATCCTTCAGGACCGTAAGAGTGGCAATATCGTTAGGGTTCAGGTCACGGATGTTTTCCGTCCAGAGTCCGTCAATTACATAGAGTGGGCCGCTGGCCGCGTTGCCAAGGGTACCAATGCCCCGAATGGTGATAACGGGGGCGTCGCCAGGACCACCGGAACCTTGCACCTGCACGCCGGCAATGCGGCCCTGCAGGGCTTGGCTGGCCGTAGCTACCGGCGACTTGGTAGCCTCTTTTACATCCAGGCTGCTCACGGCGCTGGACACGTTCTGACGGTCCTGCGTGAGGTAGCCCACCACGACTACTTCACTCAGGGCATTCACGTCTTCTACCAGCGTCACGTTTAGGTCAGTTACTGTCCCCGTGCTGCCTGCTGGTACCACTACTTCCTTGCGCACATACCCAATGTACGTAAACAGGAGGGTGCTGCCGGATGGCGCGGAAATGACAAATGACCCATCGGAGTTGGTCGACGTACCGTTGGTTGTCCCTTTTACCAGCACCGTCACGCCTGGTAGCGGGTCACCGTTCTCCTGCGTCACCCGGCCGCTCACCGTTAAGTCGGCCAGCCGCAGCCCGAGGCTACTGGTGTCCGGCCGGTGGGCTGCCTGAGCCGTTGCGCTCAGCAGCGCCAGGGGAGCACAGAACAGGAGTGCCGGTAGCGTTAGCCGGCGCGCAAGGGGTATGGGCTTTTTCATAAGGGAAGAAATGTGGGAATTTTTATTGACAACACAAACGATTGTGTTTTTGATACTTTCACAATCGTTTGTGTAAGAAGGCAAAAAAAAGAGGGGTTCATGCGGCCCTCGCCCTGGTTGTGGGCAATGGACCTTGTTTCCGCTTCTGCAACAGGTTAGCAGAACTATTGTTGGCTGGGAAACACGGCAAGGTTAACAAATTTGTCACAGATAACCAACAGCGCACTTCCGTTTTATGACGATAAATTTTAAAACCGTCTTCATCTACATAAACGATAATGTAAATATTACGCCGAAATCCTTTGCGGCAAGTGGTTTTGCGTGCCTCCTGCTCTGGTCAAAAAGGCCGACTAAGTGTAGCTCCTTAAGCCGTTCAAGGCTATACAGCCTACTTGGTCTTCCAGCCTAACGTTCGGCCAACAGAGGAATGGGACACTCCTATGACCTCTTACCGAACTAAACCCGTAACGGGAAGTTAGTATAGTCCCACCACTTACCGCCTGGCCATGAACATTCTGCTTACTGGTGCCAATGGCTACATTGGCCAGCGTTTGCTTCCTCTGCTGGTACAGGCCGGTCATCAGGTCACGTGCCTTGTGCGCGATGCGCGCCGCGTGACCATGCCCGAGGCGGTGCGCCAACAGGTGCGCGTAGTACAGGGCGACCTGCTACGGCCCGATTCTCTGGTTGATCTGCCGCTTGACGTGGAGGCGGCTTACTACCTGGTGCACTCCATGAGCGGGCACGACAAAGACTTTTTCCGGCTGGAGCAGGAATCGGCCCACAACTTCGCGCAGTACCTCAACCGCACCACGGCCCGGCAGGTGGTCTATCTTTCTGGCATTGCCAACGACCGCGCCCTGAGTGTGCACCTTCGTTCCCGCAAGGCTGTGGAAAAGGTGCTGCGCAAGCAGGCCCGCGCCCCGCTCACGGTCCTGCGCGCCAGCATCATCATCGGGTCAGGGTCGGCCTCGTTTGAAATCATCCGGGACCTGGTGGAGAAACTACCGGTGATGGTGACGCCGCGCTGGCTGAACTCGCGCTGTCAGCCCCTGGGCATCCGCGACGTGATGCACTACCTGCTGGCCGTGCTCGACAACCCCGCCTGCCAGGGCCGCTCCTTTGACGTGGGCGGGCCGGATGTGCTGACGTACCGGCAGATGCTGCTGGAGCTGGCCCGTATCCGGGGCTACCGGCGCTATATTTTTACGGTGCCCGTACTCACGCCCCGCCTTTCCTCCTGGTGGCTGTATCTGGTGACCAGCACCACCTTTTCGCTGGCCCAAAGCCTGGTAGAAAGCCTCCGCAACGACACCATCGTGGACCCGGCCCGCAGCATTGAGGCCGTAGTGCCCCACGCCTGCATGCCCTACCGCGCCGCCGTAGAGCTGGCCTACCAGCGCATCGAGCAGAACGAGGTGGTAAGCAGCTGGAGCGATGCCCTGAGCAGCGGGGTGATGCCTCCGGCCTACATGGACCACATTCAGCTGCCCAGGCATGGTATTCTGCAGGACTGCCGGCGCCTGCGCTTCCGGCGCGACCCGGAGGCTGTGCGTCGCAATGTGTGGCAGATTGGCGGGCAGCGGGGCTGGTATAAGGTAGACTGGCTGTGGCGGGTACGCGGGCTCCTGGATAAGCTAGTGGGCGGCGTGGGCCTGCGCCGGGGCCGCCGCTCCCCCACCGACCTGCGCGCCGGCGACCCACTCGACTTCTGGCGCGTGCTGGTAGCCGACCGTGCCGCCCGCCGCCTGCTGCTCTATGCCGAAATGAAATTACCCGGCGAGGCCTGGCTGCAGTTCCAGATTTTGCCCAACGACGACGGCACCCACACCCTGGAGCAGCTGGCCGTATTCCGGCCCCGGGGTCTGGCAGGTCGCCTCTACTGGTACTCCCTGGTGCCTTTCCACGCCGTCATTTTTCGGGGAATGGTGGAGAATATCGTCGAGTACGACGGCCCGACGGCCCGCGCCTTACCCACCCCACCGCCGCCACAGCCAGAGCACAGCACTTAGCAGCAGGCTCACCAGCAGCATAGACACTATAGGCGCGTAGAATCGAACCCCCGGCCGCTCCACCCGAATATCACCAGGCAGGTGGCCAAACCAGCCCAGCAGTCGGCCCCCACCCAGCCATAGAAACGCGCCCAGCAGCACAATGGCGAGGCCAAGGAAAATAAGGGTTTTTCCGAGTTGGGGAGACATGGAATTATCATTTTTTAGTTGGTATCCAACTCTGAGTCTTGCGAAGAGAATGCAGCAATGTGTATAAGCGAGTCAAGCCAAACGAGCCTATTCCCCCCTTATCGTCCACTTGCACCTGACGACCATCTGCGTACACCACGTGCAGCACAATGTATGGCACGTGATTGTGGCCGATCCGATAGGTACGGTTCAGCTTGTCTGGTTGCAGGTAATTCAAAAGTTCGCCCACTTGTTGTTGTGCACGACTGGTGAGCTTAGTAGCCAAGTCCTCACACTTCTTTTTTGCCTCATCCAGCACTGGATACTCGCAAGATTTATAGATAACGCTGTCCTGAGGTCCAATACGTATTGATATTTCCTCAACCTCATGATAGGCGAAGTGAGAGGTATACAGAAGACTATCAACTCGGGCGCTTGTTGGAGCAGGATTATATTCTATCAATCCCCCAAAACGGTATGACAGCAGGAATTCTTGGCGGCCATCTTTCTCTAACGGTTCCGTGATCAGGAAGGGCCTACCGTAATCCGCATACGCAATCAGCGGTTGGACTCCTTGATAGACAATGCGCGCTACCGGACAATAACGGTAAAACTGTCGGCCGAAATCTTCCAGGACCAGACTGTCGCCCATATTCAACACGCAGATGACTTTACTTTTCTCATCATAATGTGTACCAGTAATGAGCATGTCTATCAAACCATTCCCGTCAATATCTGCCTTCTCCCATGCCTTCACTTTCTCGCGCTTGTACAGCTGCTGTACGCGCTTGTCGGCAAAACGAAGCCGGGAATCCACAACGAAATTCTTGTAATAGTCATCCAACGATCGGACCATCTGCTGAACAGCAGCGTCTGTATTTAGCGCACCTAATTGACCCGCTGGCTGAGCCAATGCTGACGGAACCCACACGAACAGTAAGAACAGGATACTATTAACTTTCATTGTTTTGACTAACTATTGCTCCTCTGGAATCTATAAAAAGTACGTTTACTGTCATGCTGAGCGGAGCGAAGGACCTTAGCATGTTAGAATCTATCCTAACATGCTAAGGTCCTTCGCTCCGCTCAGCATGACAGACGGGGTTAGCTCTGCCCGAAAATCGGCTCGATGCGGCCTTCGGGGGTTACTTGCAGCACGGCTTCGTAGCGGTTGCCGGTTTTGCTGGACACGAAGCCGCGGATGACGCCGGTTTTGCCTTTGCGCAGGAGCTGGTTCATCTGGGCGTCAGTGAGGGTTTTGCCACCCCACTCGAAGGGCACGCGGAACTGGCAGTCTTCGCGGAAGCGGGAGCAGCCCCAGGCACCTTTGCCCTTTAGCATCTGGCCCAGACGGCACACCGGGCACGGTATCTGGCCGGGGTCGGTGGGCGTGGTGGGCTTGCTCTCGGCGGCGCGCACCAGCTCCAGGGTGCGCTGGGGCGTGAGGCGGATAGCCGCGTCGAACTTCTCGCCCGCATCGTTCAGGAAACCCTTCATCACGGGCGTGCGGCCTTTTTTGAGCAGGTCGCCTACTTGCTTGTCGGTGAGCTTTTTGCCCTCGAACTCCGGAGGCAGGCGAAACTGGCAGCCTTCCTTCCAGCGCGAGCAGCCCAGGGCCGTTTTGCCGCGCAGCACGTGGCCGCCTCCGCAAGCCGGGCACGGCCCCAGCGCCCCCGGAACGGCGGGCGTAGGCGCGGCCTTGGGCGCACTGGCCTTGGCGCCCACAGCGGCTTTCTGGCCGGTGAGGTCGGCCAGCTCGGGCTTGTGGATGCTGATGCCGCGGCCGGAGCCGTCTTGCTTTACTTCCTGCACCATTTCGCGCACCAGCCCCTTCAGCTCGTTCAGAAACTGCTCGGGCTCCAGCTGGCCGCCTTCAATCTGGCGCAGCTTCCGCTCCCACTGCCCCGTCAGCTCCGCCGATTTGAGCGTGGGGTTGCGGATCAGGCCAATCAGCTCCACGCCGGTGGCAGTGGGCACCACCTTCTTTTTGTCGCGGCGGATGTAGCCGCGCTTGAACAGGGTTTCGATGATGGCTGCCCGCGTAGAAGGGCGGCCGATGCCGTTTTCCTTCATGGCCTGGCGCAGCTCCTCGTCGTCTACGTTGCGGCCGGCGGTTTCCATGCCGCGCAGAAGCATGGCCTCGGAATACTCGCGCGGGGGCTGGGTCATCTTGGAGTCCAGGCGGGGCTTGTGGGGGCCACTTTCGCCTTTCTCGAAGCTGGGCAGCACGGTGTTTACCACGTCATCGTCGCCCTCGCCGGCGGCTTTGGGGGCCGAGGGCGCCTGCTGCTTTTCCGGGTCGCCGTAGACGATGCGCCAGCCGGGATTGAGGATCTGGCGGCCCCGCACCCGGAAGGTGCGGCCGGCCGCGTCGGCGGTTACTGTCGTGTTGGAGACTTCGCAGTCGGGGTAGAAAGCGGCCAAGAAGCGGCGCACGATGATGTCGTACACACTTTGCTCGTGGTGGCCCAGGCCACCCGCGCTGGCCCCGGTGGGAATGATGGCGTGGTGGTCGGTGACTTTGTTGTTGTTGAAGACCTTGGGACTCTTCTTGATTTTGGCGGCCAGCAGCGGGGCGGTGAGGCCCGCGTAGGCCCCCAGTCCGCGCATGATGCCCGCAATTTTGGGGTACTGGTCGTCGGGCAGAAAGGTGGTATCCACGCGGGGGTAGCTCACCACTTTCTTTTCGTAGAGGCCCTGCACGGTTTTGAGCGTGTCTTCGGCCGAGAGACCCAGCTGGTTGTTGCACTGCACCTGCAGGGAGGTCAGGTCAAACAGGGCAGGCGGGCTTTCCAGGGCCTTCTTGATTTCGACGTTGGTTACCATCAGGGGCACGTCCTTCACGGCGGCCATGGCGGCATCGGCTTCCTCCTGGGTTACAAAGTAGCCGCGGGCTTTCAGGCGGGCCTTTTCGTCGGGCTCATCATCGTCCTTGCCTTTCTTTACGGGCGCTACGTGGCTGAACATCGTGCCCCGGTACTCGGTGCGCAGCACCCAGTAAGGCTCGGGCCGGAAGTTCTGGATTTCGTGGTAGCGGTCCACCAGCAAGGCCAGCGTGGGCGTTTGCACCCGCCCGATGCTGAGCACCTGGCGCTGCCCGGGCGCGTACTTGAGCGTGAACAGGCGCGTGGCGTTCAGCCCCAGGAGCCAGTCGCCCACGGCGCGGCTTTTGCCGGCCTGGTAGAGCTTCTCGAACTCGGCCCCGTCGCGCAGGTTGGCAAAGCCCTGGCGGATGGCTTCCTCGGTGAGCGACGATATCCAGAGGCGCTTGATGGGCTTGCGGTACTTGGCCTCCAGCAGTACCCAGCGCTGGATGACCTCCCCTTCCTGCCCGGCGTCGCCGCAGTTGATAACTTCCTCGGCCGAGGCCAGCAGGTTCTTGATGACGTTGAACTGGCGCACCACCCCGTCGTCGCGGCGCATAAGCTTAATGCCGAAGTTCTCGGGCAGCATGGGCAGGTCGTGGATGCTCCAACGCTTCCACTCGGGGCGGTAGTCTTCGGGCTCGCGCAGCTGGCAGAAGTGCCCAAACGTCCAGGTAACCTGGTAACCGTTGCCCTCGAAGTAGCCATCCATTTTGCGGCTGGCGCCCAGCACGTGGGCAATTTCGCGGGCTACGCTGGGCTTTTCGGCAATGCAGACTTTCAACTCTCGGGGTTCTCTCTCGTGGATGATAGCACCGGCACCAGGCCGGCAGGGAATCAACAAAGATACGCCGCGAAAAGGTCGTTTGGACTGCCCCAACGTCACCAAGCTACTCCGATGTATTGCTAAACAAAACGTCTAGCTTAGTGGCCCCTACTTGTATGACTATGTCGTTTCGCTGGCTATTCGCTGTTTTGCTTATTGGTACCGCTTGCAGCCAGGATGGTGCCCGGACCCCAGAAAATTCGACTGCCGCCCCAAGCTCCTCCGATACACTGGCGACAACGCCCTCGGCAGCACCACCAGCGCCAGTAGCCGCCGAGGCTGATGAGAAAACCGTCAAAAAGCCGTACGACCTCACGCAGCCTATCGATTCGGCGGGACTGCGTGCCTGCCAGCTTTTGCCCGCCGATGAAAGCCGGCAGGATTCTTCCCTCCGGATCTATCTGGCAAACCTCAACCGCATTGTTGAGGCGCGGGATGCGCAGGGGCTACTGGCCTTAGTCGACACCAATACCGTTTCGAGCTACGGAGGGGGCGAATACGGGTCCCGCGATTTTGCTCGTACCTGAGAGCTGCACCGGGGCACGGCTTCGCCCATCTGGCCCAAGCTTCGGCGGATTCTGGCGCTAGGCGGTGTATTCACGCAGGGCGACGAAGGTCGCGAGTTCCGCCTGCCTTACGCCCAAGCCACTGAGCGCATCAGTTGCGCAAATGGCGCTGACTGGTATACCGCGGCCGTATGCCTGAAGCCCGCCACGGAAGTACACGTGCAAGCCTCGGCCGCATCAGCAGTGCGGGCGCATTTACCCTACAGCGTGGTGAACGTGGATGAGGAACAGGATGCGGGTAGAAACTGGGCAGAGCTGTATTGTCCGAACAAGCCTAATTCCAGCTGCGCGAGTTGGGTGCGCGTCTCCGATATGCGCAACCGCCCGCTCGGCTACGTCCGCACAGCCGACCTCTGCTTCACCGTCGATTACAAGCTGAGCCTGGTGCTTAAGTCGCCCGGCCACTGGCGCATTGCAGCCTACGCCCCCTTCGACTAAAGCCATTAGGTAAGTTATTTCGGCCTGTACGCGCGTACCATTGGCATTTCGGCAGCCAGGAGGGCTTGGTACGCGCGTACTATGACCGTCCAGGCCCCAAAATGCCATAGTACGCGCGTACCAAGCCTATTTCAGGACCAAGATGCCCGCTGTACGCGCGTACCATGCCCGTTTCAGCAGCAAAATGCTAATGGTACGCGCGTACGGCGGCCGTTTCAGCAGCAAAGAGGCCGTGGTACGCGCGTACCACGGCCTCTTTGCTACAGAGTGGCTTTCCCCGCTACTGAGGTGGTAGCAACTCCTTAGGCGGCTTGCCTCCCGACTTTGAAATCAACGCCCGGCTTAAATCGAAAAAGGCGGCGGCGCGCCTGGGGTTTTCATAGTAGGTGAGCAGCAGCAGGGCGTAGGCGCGGAACAGCTGGCGGCAGGTGGCCTCGCGACCGTCGTGGAGGTCAGTGCGGCCGGTCTTGGTGTCCTTCTGGGCACCGTCGGCGCGCTGGAGGGCGCCTTTGAGGGCCTTGTGCAGGGCGGCGCCCTCCTCGCGCAAGGCTACCGGAAACACGGCGGCGCGGGCCGCCAGGGCATTCAGAAACGCGGTAAAGGCCTCGAGCACGGTGGCCTGGCTGCTGCCGGTGAGGCCGCTGCGGCCCCGGGGGAAAATGGCTTCCAGGTCGGCCGATCCTTCGTCGTAGGCGGGGTTCACGTACTTACGCTCCACGCGCTTCACGTAGCCCTTGAAATCGGTAAGGGCCTGAGCCACCGTTAGGGTGGCTTCCTTGCCAGCCCCGGAAAGCTGCCCGCTGTGGGCGGCTTGGTAAGCGGTGAGGGCGGCCTCAAGGGCCGTGATAAGGTCTTTGAAGGTGGTGGCGGCCTCGGGGGCTTTGCGCAGGGCGGCCAGCGTGAAGGCCGCCATGTCGCCAAACTCGGCGCGGTTCAGCCGCAGGTTGAGAAAGAAATTATCGAATCGGGATTGGTATTTGGCCATTGGGCAGGCATAAAGGAGTGAATAAATAACCGGGGTCCGGGCGTTGGAGCCGGGAAAGAAATATAGCCGTATTCTCATAATAAAATACTACCCGCCCGGCTCCCCGACTATGTGCACGCAGCCATAGTTCTGAACCTGGGGGTGTAGGGGGTGGCTTTTCTCGTTGCGGGCGCCCGTAGTAGTGACTCTTTCCAAGGTGGCGCGAAGCATATGGCATTGAGCGTAGCCTGGGAGGTGGTGGCCCATCAGGCGCAGCCGGGTGGGCTTCTGCTGGCTAGTACCACCCCGCTGATTGCTTTACCAAGGCGCCCAAATAACGTGCGAACAGAACACAAAAAAGGCGCCCCGTATCCACGAGGCGCCTTCTTTATTGGAGGTCAAAACCGACCTACGAGTTCTTCTTGTGCTTGGCCTTGATTTTGGCGTCGCCCATTTTGGTTTTCTGCTTCACGTTGGCGTCGGCGGGGGCGGTTACCTCAGTTTTGGCGGGATTGGCGGCGGCAGCCGTAGTAGCGCCGCCTTCCCGGATTTCGCCTACCAAGGATACCATCACCTGACCGGAGGCCGAGTTGGAGTCAATGGTCAGGACCTTGTTCTGCATGCCCATTTTGCCGGCCGAGTTGAATTTGGCGGTGATAGTGCCGGTCTTGCCGGGCATCACGGGCTCCCGCGTCCACTCGGGGGTGGTGCAGCCGCAGCTAGCCTGGATGTTGGAAATGACCAGCGGCGCCGTGCCGATGTTTTTGAACGTGAAGGTGTGGTCGACCACGTCGCCGGGCTTAATCACGCCGAAGTCGTACTTCATTTCGGCAAACTGAATCTGCGGGCCGGCGGCCTGCGTGGCGGCAGCGGGAGTAGATTGGGCCTGGGCGGCGGCACCGCCCAGCATCAGCGACAGGGCCAGAACAAGGACTTTTTTCATGACTGGGAAGTTGAGAAGGTAGGTATTATTCAAAAGTAAGCGTTTTGCGGCCCGCGCCAATTATCCTGCCAGTTTAAGAATACCGACATGAGCGTTTGGTGAGAAACCCACAATTCGCTGGATAGGTTGCAGCTACGTGCTACTCGGCCAGCAACTTTTGGTTGAAGTTCAGCAGGAACAACCGCTCTGCCGCCCGCGTGATGGCCGTGTAAAGCCAGCGCGCAAACTCGGAGTTCACCATCTCATCCTTCAGGAAGCCATGGTCGACGAAGACGGCCTGCCACTGCCCGCCCTGGGCCTTGTGGCAGGTGAGGGCGTAGGCAAACTTCACCTGCAGGGCATTCAGGAACGGGTCTTTGCGCAACGCGGCCGAGCGGTCTTTCTTCAGGGCAATATCGGCGTAATCCTCGCTCACGGCGTCGTAGAGGGCCTTGCTGCGGTCGGCGGGCAGGGCGGGGCTTTCGGTGTACAGGGTGTCGAGCAGGAGCTTTACTTCTAGGTCGGGCTCGTCGGGGTAGTCGACGAGGCGGACACGGGCATCGGCAAAGCGGAAGCCGAACTCCTCGGTGCGCCGGATGATCTTGACGACCTGCACAAAGTCGCCGTTGGCCAGAAACCCGATTTCCGAGTCCTTGGGCAGCCAGAAGTAGTTGTTGCGCACCACCATCAGGTAGTCGCCCGACTCAATTTCGTCCTCGGCATCGAAGAGAATGCGCCGGATAAACTGGTTGTACTGGTTGGCGTTCTTGTTGGAGCGGCAGATGATGGTGGTATTCTCGTGCCCGAAGTTTTTGTAGGCCCAGCGCAGCCCGTCTTCCAGCTTGTCGCCGCCCATGGAGAAAATGTCGGGGTAGCCTTTGGTGAAGAAGGTGATTTTGGGCTGCTCCTCGCGTAGCTCTTCGCGCAGCACTGTGGCGTTCATCAGAATGCCCGAGGACTCGGCCTGACGCATCACCTGGCGCAGCTCCACCGACTGCACGTGGGCCCGGAAGCGGTGAGCCAGCAGCTCGGGGTCGAGGGCGGGGCTGAGCAGCTGGCCCACGGGCGGCAGCTGGGCCGTGTCGCCGATGAGCAGCAGGCGGTTGGTTTGCTTCTCAAACACGTAGCCCATCAGATCATCCAGCAAGCCGTTTTCGCCGAAGGCCTTTTCGTCGGAAATCATGGAGGCCTCATCCACGATGTAGAGCATGTCGGCCGTGCGGTTTACCTGCCGCTGAAACGACAGCCGCTCGGAGGGCGTGCCGCTGGTTTGCCGGTAGATTTTCTTGTGAATGGTGCTGGCCGGCACGCCCGAGTAGGTACTCATCACCTTGGCGGCGCGGCCAGTGGGCGCCATGAGGGTATACTTGCGCTGGCGGTGGTGCAGCCACTGCACCAGGGCGCTAACCACGGTGGTTTTGCCCGTACCCGCGTAGCCGCGCAGCACAAAGGCTTTGCGCCCCGGCAGCTCGTCGCGCAGAAAGGCGTCGAGCTGCTGAAACAGCTGGGCCTGGTCGGGCGTGGGCTCGTAGGGGAAAAAGTCGCGGACGGAAGGAAGGCGGAGTGAGAGCATAAGGAGGATTCCAGTAACAAAGCTAAGCCCGTTTCAGGTCCCTAGCTTGCCTGATGTTGTGGCGGCAGCGGCACTGCTTCCAGCGTCGGTCGGTAGTTGCTTCCGGTGAAACCTACCCTTGTGCTTCCACCACGGCCATAGTAGCCGAGGCTTTGGCAATCAGCTTCTCATCGGCCCACACTTCGGCCTCGCAGAAGTACAGGCGGCGACCAGGCTTGAGGACCCACCCCACGGCGCGGAGCTTTTCACCCACGCCGGGGCGCATGTAAGTGGTTTTCAACTCGGCCGTTACCAGACTCTGGTTTTCCGGAGCCAGGGTAACGGCGGCAAAGCCTGCTACCAGATCGGCCAGCGTAGCCACCAGGCCCCCGTGCGCAAAGCCGCCGTGCTGCTGGTGGTGCTGCTCCATCACTACCTCTGCCTCCACCCGGCCTAGCTCAATGCGCGTGAGGTTGGCGCCGATGTGGTGCATGAAATGCTGGCGCTTCAGCCGACGACGGATGCGGGTTTCCAGCGCGTCGGCCGTGGTTGCCTGGGAAGGTTCGGGAGGTGTCATGGAGGGCAAAGGTACCGCCCAAATAGTCCTGAACCGCAGAGTTGCGTACCTTAAACCCGACTACCGCCCTACTGCTATGGAACCCAAGCTTTACATTCTCTCCGGCGCCCTCGGGCTGGCCCTGGCCGCGTGCAGCGGCTTCCGGGTGTTTGTCCCGCTGCTGGCCGCCAACCTGGCTTACCTCACGGGCTTCCTGGCACCGTCGCCGGGCTTCGCGTGGTTGGGCACCTGGGCGGCGTTTGGCGTACTGGCTACGGCCACAGTGGCCGAAATGCTGGCTTACTACGTACCCGTCGTAGATAATTTCCTGGATACCCTCACTACCCCGGCTTCCTTCATTGCCGGCACCTTGCTCATGACCTCGGCCTTGCCCGAGCTGGACCCTATGCTGCGCTGGGGGCTGGGTATTTTAGTAGGTGGGGGCACGGCGGGCCTCATCCAGACGGGCACTTCCCTGCTGCGGGCGGGCTCTACCGTCACCACCGGCGGCCTGGGCAACCCCGTGCTGGCCACCGCCGAAAACCTGCTGGCCGTGGTAGGCTCGGTGCTGGGCCTGCTGCTGCCGGTGCTGGTAGCCGTGGCCGCCCTCGGCTTCGTAGTGTACCTTGCGGTGCGGCTGTTGCGCCGGGGGCGCCGCCTGCTGGCTCCCCGCTGCCCCGCCCAACCCTGATTTCTGCCTTCTTTCCCAAACCACCTATGGCTGATCTTTCCCCTGACTTCGCGGCGGCCTTGCTGCAACCCTACGCCGGCCAGGTGCGTGTGCGGGTGGGCGGCCTGCTGCTGCGCCAAAATGCCGTACTGCTGGCTGCGCATCGGGGCTTGCTGCCCGATGGTATTCCGTTCTGGTCGCCGCCCGGGGGGGGCTGGCAGTTTGGGGAGTCCATCCACGAGGCGCTGCGGCGGGAGTTTCGGGAAGAAACGGGCTTAGAGGTGACGGTGGGACGCTTTCTGCACGTGCACGAGTTCCGCCGCGGGGAGCTACAGGCCCTGGAGTTGTTCTTTGAAGTTACCCCGGCTGATGATACCGCCGAAGCCAAGCTGGGCCTCGACCCCGAGCACGCCCGCGACGCCCAGCTGCTCACCAAGCTGGCCTACTTCACCCCGCGCCAGCTGGGCGCCTTCGACCCGCAGCAACTGCATCCCCTGCTGCGCCACATCCTCAGCCCCGACGACGTGTTCATCCCCCAGGTAATCTTCGATAAAGCACATCGGCGCTAAGAGCCCGGCAGTTTTTCACTGGCTGAATAAAGATGTGCTGCTTGGGTGTGTCTGCTGGCGGCTAGAACTCCGAGGGGTTTGTACCTTTAGGGGCCCCTTTTCTTTCCGCCTCACCTTTTGCCCGTGCCCGATTCTCTGTACACCGCCTCCGCCCACGCCGCCCTGCCGCGCCTGCGTGATGAGACGCTGGACCCGGACCAGTTAGCTGCCTATAACCTCTACCTTTCGGTGGGCGCCGCGGGCCTGCGCGTGGGCGTCGCCGATGTGCGGCGCAACAAGTTTGTGCTTCTCGAAGATTACGCGCCCCAGCCAGACAGGCCGCTGGCCGAGCAGTTGCAGGGGCTGGCCGGGCAACATGATCTGGTAGGGCAGGCCGGGTGGAACCAGGTGCGCCTGGCCGTGCAGAACCGGCACTTCACTCTCCTGCCCGCGCCCTTGTTTCGGGAGGGCGACGAGGCTACTTACCTGCAGCTGCATCATACCCCCGATGCCCTGCAGGAGGTGGTGCGCTATTATCCCCACCCGGCCCGGGATATGGTGAACGTATTCGCGGCCGACCGTCAGGTAGCCGAGTGGTTTGCCCAAATGTATCCAACGGGTAAGCTGCTCCATCATACCAGTGCCCTGCTCGAAGGCTTGGTACACCAGAGTGACCGGGGTGCCCCGCGCCGGCTCTACGTGAGCATCAGCGCGCACCAGGTTACCCTTATCGTTATTCGCGACAAGAAGCCGGAGTTCTGCAACGTGTTCACGTTTGCCACCCCGGAGGACCTCATCTACTACATCATCCTGGTGATGCAGGAGTTGCAACTCAACCCCGACCAGGATCCGGTGATTGTGTGGGGCGACTTGCTGCACGACTCGGCTCTGTTCACCATCCTGCGCAAGTACGTTCGCAACATTCGCTTCGGCAACCGCCCCTACGACCTGGGCTACAGCTACCGCCTCAACGACGTGTTCGAGTACCGTTATTTCGATTTGTTCAGCCTACACCTCTGTGGATGATTGGGTGCACGAGTCACTAATGCTGCCTGACTTATTCACGCACTCATTCATTCGTTCCTTCACATAGTAACCGTATGCGCATTGCCCTGTTTCCCGGCTCTTTCGACCCCTTCACCAATGGTCATCTTGACGTGGTACGGCGGGGCGCTGACTTGTTCGACCAGATTATCATTGCCATCGGCAACAACAGCAGCAAAACGCGCTACCTGCCCGTGGAGCAAATGGTAACGCTCATTGAACAGGTATTTGCGGATGAGCCGCGCGTGTCGGTGCAGTCCTACAAAGGCCTCACCGCCGACTTCGCCCGGGAGGTTGGGGCCCGCTACTTGCTACGGGGCTTGCGCAACACCACCGATTTTGAATATGAGAATACCATTGCGCAGGCCAACCGCCATGTAAATCCGGCCCTGGAAACCGTGTTCCTTATCACCTCTCCTACCCTGGCCGCCATTAGCAGCACTATCATCCGCGAAATCCACCGCTTTGGCGGTAACATCGACGATTTCGTACCCTTCCAGCTACCGGCCCCCGCCCAGCAATGAGGTAGCGCCAACACGCAACCGGGCGGCCCTAGCAAGAGCCGCCCGGTTGCGTGTTGGCCGCAGATTACCTGCTATTTGCGACGAGGTATTACCCGTATGCCTTTTACTTTATTGCTTTCCGGCCCCCCATCCGAAATCGGCATAACAATGTAGTCGGGGCTGGTCATCATCAGGCCGCCGCGCAGCATCAGGTCATCCTCGTTGCTACCCACCAGCACAATGTCACTCACGCGGCGGTTGCGGGCGTTGAAGGTGACCACCAGCGTGTTGCCTTCGGTTTGAAAGGTATTAATCCAGCCTTCCCCGTTGGTAGATTTCATTTGATCGGCGTTTGGGTCTGCACCCACCAGCTCGTCGCTGGCTTCCTGCGGCTGGCCCAGCTGGCGGCGGAGCTGGTCAATGTTACGCTTCAGCAGGCTGGCTACGTCGAGCTTACCCGGCGTGACAGCCGTACCGCGCTCGGCCGCCGGCCGCTCCGTCTCCGAGGCATTCTGGGAATTCATGCAGCCAGCCAGACCCAGTAAGCCGGCAAAAACCGGGACCAGCAGTCGGCGCGAAGAAGAAGTAGATGAAGCGAGCATAACGCAGGGAAAAAGTGAGAACCCCCTATTTAACGGGTTCCGGTACGGCGGGTTCCGTAGAGTTGCCGGCTACCTCGCTTAAATAGTGGCGAACCACCAAGGCAATGGAAGCATAAGTATCGGGCAGCACGGCCAGCGCCTCCTGGGGCGACATCCACCGCACCTCTTCGATGTACTCCTCGGCCTGGGGCTTCATCAGCGAGTCGTCGAGGCACTGCATGATGTACCAGTTGGTTTTCTTGAGGATCTTGTTGCCGTTGTAGGCGTAGGAGTGCCAGGTGCTGGGCAGCTCTTCGCCTAGCGCGAGCTGCACGTTGGTTTCCTCCTCTACTTCGCGCAAAGCGCCCTGCATGGGGTCTTCGTCCTTTTTGAGCTTGCCTTTGGGCAAATCCCACTTGCCTAAGCGGTAAATCATTAAAATCAGCCCATCCTTCACCACAAGTCCTCCGGCGGCCTTGGCAATCCGGAACTGGTCTTTCAGGTGCAGAATCAGCGACTTTTTCTTGCGGGCCAGCAAAGTCAGCGAGGTCAGCTTTTTGAGCTTCTTCACTTCCATCAGCCGCAGCAGACGGTCGATAAACGCCGGGGTGGCGTCGCGCACGAGCACGTCGCCGACCAGGTCCTTGGAGATGAATTCATCCTCGGCGTTCAGAATCAGGTCGTAGCGGTGCTTATACACCTTGTCGCTGGTCTTTTTAATGATCAGCGGAATGTCGTTGATGAAAACGTTCATCGCGGGATGAGAGGAAAGAAGGCAAGAAATTCAGTTTTAGCGCCGGGGTCCTTTGCAAAGCAGTGCATAAATATCGGCAAACGGAAATACCCAGCAGACCGGGCAAGATACGAGAAGTACCCGGTAACGTTGCCACCAGCCTACCGTTCAGTTGTACCTTGCAGCATGCAACAGATTGGCCTTCTCTCCGATACCCACGGCTACCTGGACGAACGTATTCTCCATCACCTGATTGGGTGCCACGAAATCTGGCACGCCGGTGACTTTGGCACTGCCGAAGTTATTACGCAACTGGAAGCCCTGGCTCCCGTGCGGGGCGTATATGGCAACATTGACGGCCGGGACGTGCGCCTCACCCAGCCCCTGGTGCAGGACTTTACCCTGGAAGGTCTCCGCGTGCTGATGACGCACATTGGCGGCTACCCCGGCCACTACAGCCCCGCCGGACGCCAGCTTGTGCAGGAGCGTCGCCCGGGGCTTTTTATTTCCGGTCATTCGCATATCCTGAAGGTGATGCCTGACCCTAAATACCAACTTCTGCACCTGAACCCTGGAGCGGCGGGGCGGCATGGCTTTCACAAAGTGCGCACCCTGCTGAAGTTTCAGGTAACGGGCGGCAAGGTGCAGCAGCTCCAGGTGATAGAGCTGGGCCCACGAACCACCAGCGGGGAGTAGCCAAACGCAAAAAAGCGCCTCTACCAACTGGTAGAGGCGCTTTCGTACTGTATGGGAGCCAACCGACGCGGGTGGCAGGCTAGTTAGAGAGCAATTTCCGGCTTGGGGTGCTCACCTTCCTGGCCGTCTTCGTTCACGGGCTTGGTTACTGCTTCGGCATCGTCGAAAGCAGCGGCGTTGTCTTTGGCTACGCTGGCTTCGGCATTGGCATCGGCCTGCTTTTTGGAGCGGGCAGCAGCCTTCTCAGCCTTGGTTTCGGATTGGGCGGGGGCAGCACCGCCGTTGAAGCTGGCTTTCAGCTCTTCAATGTCCACGTTCTTCAGAACGGGGGTGAGGAGCAATTGCTTGATGATGCGCTGCTTGTTATTGGCGCGCGCAATGTTCTTGCGGTGCTTCCGCTTCAGTCGGGTGACGCTCATATCCGGGTCGGTTTAGTCAATTTAGTAAAGGAGGGGCAAAAGTAAGTCTTATTTTTGAATCCTGAAACCTGATTGCTAACTCCATGACCGTATCCCTCATTGATTTCCGTTCCGACACCGTTACCCGTCCTACCCCGGCTATGCTGGACGCCATGTTCCAGGCCCGCGTAGGCGACGATGTGTACGAGGAAGACCCCACCGTGCGGGCCCTGGAAGAAGCCACTGCCGCCCGCTTTGGGCTGGAAGCCGGGCTGTTCTGCCCCTCCGGCACCATGACCAACCAAATTGCCATCAAAGCCCACACCGAGCCTCTGTCGGAGGTCATCTGTGAGCAGACGTCGCACATTTACCTTTGGGAAGTAGGCGGCATTGCCTTTCACTCCGGCGCTTCGGTGGCATTGCTGCCCGGCAACCGGGGCCGCGTAACGGCGGCGCAGGTAGAAGCCGCCATCCGGCCCGTGAATGTGCACTACCCGACAACCAGCCTCATTTCCCTCGAAAACACCCACAACCGCGGCGGCGGTAGCTGCTACTCGCTGGAAGAAATTGCCTCCATTGCGGAGGTGGCGCGCCGCTACCAGATTCCGCTGCACCTCGACGGAGCCCGCATTTTCAATGCCCTGGTAGCTACGGGACAGTCGGCCCTGGAATATGGCCGCTACTTCGATACTATTTCCGTGTGCCTGAGCAAGGGCTTGGGCGCCCCGGTGGGCTCGGTGTTGCTGGGCAGCCGGGCGTTTATTCAGAAATGCAAGCGTATCCGCAAGGTGATGGGCGGGGGCATGCGCCAGGCCGGCTTCCTGGCAGCGGCCGGCCTCTATGCCCTCGAAAATAACGTGGAGCGGCTGGCCGACGACCACCGCCGGGCCCGGCAGTTGGCCGAGGCACTGGAGGCTCAAGCCTATGTGGCGGAGGTTTTGCTCGTAGAAACCAACCTCGTCATCTTCCGCCTGCAGGACACGATGCCCGCCGAAACCTTCCTGGCCCGCCTGCAGGAGCAAGGCATCCTGGCTTCTTCCTTCGGCCCGCAAATGATTCGCTTCGTTACCCACCTAGACATTGACGACTCGATGCTGGAGAAAACACTGACCGCCCTGCACGCCCTTGCCCAGTAAGTAGCCCGCAGTAGTTTACCGGTTTTATAGTTCTGCCTAGTTGCTGACCAACTGGGCAGAACTATAAAAAGTCTGGCCGCTGCTTTACTCCCGGGAGTGTCCCAGCCGAAGCACCAGAATGCCAAGCAAGGCCGCCAGCACGGAGCCGGCAATGACGGCCAGCTTGGCCACATCGATAAGGGCCGGATCTGAGAAGGATAGATTGGCAATAAAAATGGCCATGGTGAAGCCAATGCCCGCCGTGAAGGCGAGGCCCAGGAGCTTCAGCCAGGTGACATTGGCGGGCAGTTCGGCCACCCCGGCTTTTACAGCCAGCCATGTAGCCGAAAAGATACCCACTGGCTTGCCCAGCAGCAGCCCCAGCCCCACCCCCATCCCCAGGGGTGAGAGCAGCCCACTTACGGCCTCGCCAGACAACACAATAGCGGTGTTGGCCAAAGCAAAAACGGGTAAAATGAGGTAGCTCACCGGCTTTTGCAAGGCGTGCTCAATCTGCTCGATGGCAGTAGTAGGTATGGTGAGGGCCAGCACCACCCCCGCAATGGTAGCGTGTATGCCCGACTGCAACACCACAAACCACAAGCCCAGCCCCAGCAGAAAATACAGCGGCAGCCACTTCACCCGCAGGCGGTTGGCCACCACCAACGCCGCCAGGATGCCGCCAGCTGCCAGCAGATAGCCCATATGCAGCTCGTCTGTATAAAACACGGCAATGATGAGCACAGCCAGCAAATCGTCGATGATGGCCAGGGCGGTGAGAAAGACGCGCAGGCCGGGGGGCACTTTGTCGCCGAGCAACGACAGAATTCCCAGCGAAAAAGCAATGTCGGTGGCCGTGGGAATAGCCCAGCCGTGCGCAGCGGGTGTGCCGGCCGTGCACAGCAGGTAGATGCCCGCCGGCACGGCCACTCCGCCAACAGCTGCCAGCACCGGCAGCAAGGCGTGGCGCACGTCGGTTAGCTCGCCGTATAGCACCTCCCGCTTGATTTCCAGCCCTACCAGAAAAAAGAAGACGACCATCAGCCCATCATCCACCCAGTGGGCCAGGCTTTTGACGAGCGGCCCCGCCCCTACCTCTGTATGCCAGAAATGTAGGTAGCGCGCCCCCCAGGGCGAGTTGCTAAGGACCAGGGAAACCACGGTAGCCAGCAGCAGCAGCAGCCCCGAAAGCTTCCCGCTCTCCGACAATTCCCGAATAGGCGTAATAATTCTACGTAAGGGCATCGGCAGTAAAGGTACACGGACTGACCATACCGCGGCCGAATGGCACTTATATCTAGCGGCGGGTACTTACCTTGCTGCTGGCCTCCTGCCCGCCATTTTTCCCGCGTATGACATCTACTGCCGCCCTCGCGCACCTTGCGCAAGCCGACCCCATTCTGGCTACCATTATCCGCCAGGGGCGGCCTATTCAGCCCAGTGCCCACGAGGATTTGTATCTGGCTTTGTTGAAGGCCATTGTCTCGCAGCAGATATCCACGAAAGCGGCGGCGGCCATCTGGCGCAAGGTGCAGGCCCTTTTCCCACCCGATGGCTACCCGGAGCCGGCAGCCGTCCTGGCTTTGTCGGATGAGGACCTGCGGGCGGCGGGCATCTCCCGCCAGAAGGCCGGCTACCTGCGCGCCATTGCCGACTATGCCCAGCGGGGCCAGCTCGACCACGCTCACCTCTCGCAGCTGGATGCGGAGGCCTTCACGCTGCATCTCACCCAAATAAAAGGCGTTGGGCGCTGGACGGCTCAAATGCTGCAGATGTTTGCCCTGGACCAGCCCGATGTCTTTCCGGAAGGCGACCTGGGCATTCAGAATGCCATGCGCCGCCACTATAAACTGGAAGAAACCGGCCGGGCCCTGCTCCGCCGCATGACGGAAATTGCCGAAGCCTGGCGGCCGCACCGTACCCTGGCCAGTAAATACCTGTGGCAGTCGTTGGACAACGCCCCAACCTAGGCAAAGCTGATTTAGCGCCGGGCGCGCTCTGCCCGCTGCCGCTCGTCTTCTTCCTGCTCCCGCCGCAGGCTTTCCCGGCTCACGAGCAGCATAATCAGAAACACCGACAGGAAGGGCAGCACCAGGGAAATCAGCAGCCAGCGCCACCCGGAGCGGCCGTACATGCGGGCTACATACACGGTTATCACGCTGGGAATCACTAGAGCAAACAGGTAGCCCAGAAAACTAAAAAAGTCCATACAATGCAGATTTACCGGCCTTTATTGCGCTTGACCAAGTAGGCATAGAGCACCTTGTCGAATGGCTCCCGGATATCAACCGGCACGAAGTCAATTTTGTACTGCCCGCAGCGGAGGGCCAACTCGTGCTCGTAGCGCTGCATAGCGGCGCGGTACTGCTCGCGCACCTGGTTGGGCTGGAGCTTGAGCGTCTGGCCGGTTTCTACGTCCTCAAACAAGTAGGGCCGCTCCTGGAAGGTGAAGTCCGACTCCGTGGCCCGGTCCATTACGTGAAACAGGAGCACCTCGTGCTGCTGGTGGCGCAGGTGCTGCAAGGCCGCCAGCGCGGCGGTTTGCTCCTCGGGGGCCCGGCCCAGCATGTCGCTGAACAGTATCACCAACGAGCGTTTCGGGATTTGCTGGGCTATCTGGTGAATTACGTGGGCCACGTCGGTGGGGCGGCGCACCACGGGGCGCTGCAGCAGTTGCTGCAGGGTGAGCAGCAGGGTGTGGCGGTGGGTGCTGGTGGAGCGCACCGGCGTTTGCAGCTCCACTTGGTCGGCAAACGTGACGAGGCCCACGGCATCGCGCTGCTTTTGCAGGAGGGTGCACAGGGCCGCCGCACTCAGGATGCTGAAGCGCAGCTTGTCGAAGTCGGGCACGGGGTAGTACATGCTGGGGCTTACGTCCAACAGGAGGTGGCAGCGCAGGTTGGTTTCCTCCTCGTAGCGCTTCACAAACAGCTTATCGGTGCGGGCCAGCACTTTCCAGTCGAGGTGCCGGGTGCTTTCGCCGGGGTTGTAAAGCCGGTGCTCGGAAAACTCCACCGAAAACCCGTGGTAGGGCGACTGGTGCAGGCCCGTAATAAACCCCTCTACCAGCTGACGGGCCAGGAATTCCAGGTTCTCGAAGGAGCGCACGGCCGCCAGGTCCAGTGGTTTTGCCATATAGGGTAGAAGCAGGTAAACGGGTTGCGCGCCGTCTGGGGCGGGCCTCCTTGCTGAAACCACGGCACGAAATGCCGGGCGTAAAAAGATTCTCAATATCCGCAAAAAGCTGCACTCCGATCCGGGCGTCTTTACAGTGTGCAATTTCCCTTTTAGCGAGTTTTCGGGTGTAATGGCCGAAACCCAGGCTTCCCTATTTTTATATCATGGGGGAAGTCCTTATTTTGGGCAACAATTTAGTCATCTTGGAATACCTCAACTCTACTCATTTAACTGTGGAAGACCGTCACGATCAGGAAGAAATCTACTCCCAACGCGTCAAGGCTGGTAAGCGCACTTACTTCTTTGACGTGAAGGCAACGCGCGGGCAGGATTTCTACCTCACCATCACCGAAAGCAAGCGTCGCCTGCGCGATGACGACACATTCTCCTACGAAAAACACAAAATCTTCTTGTACAAAGAAGACTTCGCCAAATTCGTGGATGCCCTGCAGGATGCGGTGGACTATGTGCGCGAAGAGCTGCTGACGGAAGAGGAAGTAGCCGAGCTGGACCGCCCCCGCCCTGCCTACGACGGCTACGACAGCCGCCCGGGCGACGCTGGCTACAACCCCAACCGCGCCGACGACACCTACTAACCAGCCCCACGCCTAGCGAAACAAGCTCTACACACCTTCTCCCCGACTACCCCGGCGCGCCCTGCTTTCCCGAAGGCAGTGGCGCGTCGTTGCGTTAGCGGCTGGCCCCGGGACGGTAAGTCAACGGAACCGGCAAGCTGCAAACCCGCCCAAAACGCCCTACCTTTGCGGCACGAATTGCACCGGCGGTGCAGCTCACCATCTCACTAACTCACTATTTCACCGTCATATGGGTCTCCGCTGCGGTATCGTCGGCTTGCCGAACGTGGGCAAATCCACGCTGTTCAACGCTCTTTCCAACGCCAAGGCCGAGTCGGCCAACTATCCGTTCTGCACCATCGAGCCCAACGTGGGCGTGATTACCGTGCCCGATGAGCGGTTACAGATTCTGGAAAAGCTGGTGAACCCCAAGCGCGTGCTGCCCACCATCATCGAGTTTGTGGACATTGCCGGTCTGGTAAAAGGGGCTTCCAAGGGCGAAGGTCTGGGCAACAAGTTCCTGGCCAACATCCGCGAGGTAGACGCCATTATTCACGTGGTGCGCTGCTTTGAGGACCCTAACATCGTGCACGTGGCCGGCGGCGTCGACCCAGTGTTCGACAAGGATGTCATCGACACCGAGCTGCAGCTGAAAGACCTGGAAAGCATTGATAAAAAGCTGGTGAAGTCGGAGCGCTCCGCTAAAGCCGGCGACGCCGCGGCCAAAAAGGAAGTAGCCGTGCTCCAGCGCTTCAAGGCGGCCCTGGAAGCCGGGCAGAACGCACGCGCCGTGCCGGCCGACGACACCGAGCTGGAAGCTGTGGCCGACCTGCAGCTGCTCACCATCAAGCCCGTGATTTACGTGGCCAACGTGGACGAGGCCAGCATTGCCACCGACGGCAACAAGCACGTAGCGGCCCTGCGGGAGCATGTAAAGGCCGAAAACGCCCAAGTGGTGCTGGTATCGGCGGCCATTGAGGAGCAGATTGCCGACATGGAAGACCCCGAGGAAAAGGAAATGTTCCTGGCCGAGTACGGCCTCACGGAGTCGGGCCTAAACAAGCTGATTCGCGCCTCCTACGAGCTGCTGAACCTGATTACCTACTTCACGGCCGGCGTGCAGGAAGTGCGCGCCTGGACCATTCACCGCGGCGACAAAGCTCCCGCCGCTGCCGGCGTCATCCACTCCGACTTCGAGAAAGGCTTTATCCGCGCCGAGGTTATCAAGCTGGCCGATTACCAGGAATACAAAACCGAAGTAAAAATCAAGGAAGCCGGCAAAATGGCCGTGGAAGGCAAAGACTACGTGGTGCAGGACGGCGACATTATGCACTTCCGGTTTAACGTCTGAACCACGGATTCGCGCGGATTTATCGGATTTCGCGGATTTTGTAGACGGCGCATTGCACCCACCTATAACACAAAAAAGACCAGCCTATGGGCTGGTCTTTTTTGTTGGGACCAGAACAATTACAAGGAAAGTGAGCGGGGCTGGTTTTTGAGAAATCGTTTATAGCGTAGGCTTGGCTCTCCAAAATTGATGAGCAGACCTACTTCCAGTTGAAAGGCTTCCAAGTAGTTGATAGTTTGTGCAAAATGGTTCTGGTTTAGCTCGTGCAGCGCTTTCAACTCGACCAGCACGGTGTTTTGCACCAGAAAATCTATCCGGCTCGAGCCTACGTCAATACCCTTGTAGTAAATAGGTACTTCTACCTCACGCGCAAAAAGCAGCTTGGCTTGCTCCATTTCTATTGCTAGGCTTCGCTGGTACACTGCCTCCTGAAACCCACTACCCAGCATACGATGCACGGCCATAGAACACCCAATAATAGCATGCGTCAATTCATTGTAACGGTTGTCCAACAACATAACAAGCATTTATAAAATGGGTTGCAAGGTGCGTTGCCTATAAGCTAAATCTAATAAAACCACCGAAACGACGCACAAAAAAGACCAGCCTATGGGCTGGTCTTTTTTGTGTTATAGGTGGGTGCAATGCGCCGTCTACAAAATCCGCGAAATCCGATAAATCCGCACGAATCCGTGGTTTACTTACCCACCACTTTATACAGCTGTCCGGCAGTGAGCTTGGTGGAGGTCTGCATCCCGTTTAGGATGGCCAGTTCCTCATAACGCTTCGAGGGAATACCGTTGGCGGCCAGGGCCGAGGCCAGCGTTTGACCGGCTTTGGCGGTGCGCAGGCGAATGCGTTCCGGGGCTTTGTTGATTTTAGCTGCGTCGGTGAGGCGCTTGAAGCCCTGAGCCACTCGCTGAAACGTGGGGCCGTAAGTGCCCAGCGTCTGCGGGCCGCACATACCGATGAGAGCATACAGGGTTTTGCCGTCCTGAATGATGTAGCTCAGCGTGGCGGCTGTTACGCCCTGCTCCCCCACCTGGTTGCCCTGGATGGCCAGGGCCTGGAAGCCGTTGAGCGTGGTGCGCGAAGCCTTTGGCGACTGTAGGTTCAACTGCTTGGCCAGTGACTGGGCCGCTTCTTCCAGGGAGTTGCCGGGGGCCGCCGTCAGAATCTGTACAGCCTTACCGCTGGGCTCGGCCATCTGAAACTGCTGGGGTGAGTTCTGAGACTTCCAGCCGGTAGGCACTGGAAATTGAATCTTCAGATCGGGGTGATAGAAGTAGCCGCTTTGCACATAGCCCTGGCGCGGGTCGTCGCCATACACAAGGCCGTTGAGGCGCTGCAGGTAGGAGTTGCGGTTTACGGCCAGGGCCCGGCCGCCAGCATCCTGCTTGGCGTTGGCGGCCAGCTTTTTCACCGTAGTGTAGCGGTTGGCCGAGTTGGGGTGCGACGAGAGGAAGGTAGGAACGCTGGCCGCCCCACTCGCCTGCTCCGTGCGCTGCAGCGTCTGGAAGAAGTCGGCCATGCGCGAGGCGTCGTACCCAATTTTGGTAGAGTACTTCACTCCCAGCTGGTCCGATTCACTTTCGTCGTCGCGGCCGTACTTCAGCAAGCCCAGGCCCACTACCTGCGAGGCCGGCTGGGCTAGCTGGGCTACGCGCTTGGAAAGCAGAGACCCCAGGATCAGGGCCCCGTTGGCAATGGTGGAGCGGGTTTGCTGCTTCTGACCGTGGCGGGCCGTAATGTGGCCAATCTCGTGGCCAAGCACGCCCGAGAACTGGGCTTCATCATTGAAGTAAGCCAGGATGCCGCGCGTGAAGTACACGTGGCCATCGGGCGTGGCAAAGGCGTTGATAATGGGCGAGTCAAGCACCGTGAAGCCTTTTACATCGTTGGGGCGGTCGGAAATGCGGCCCATGGCACCGCCTTTCTGATCCATAAACTGCTGCAGGGCCGAGTTATCGAGCAGACCGAACTGGGCCACTACCTGCGGATCGGGCTGGGCACCTTGCACGGGGGCAACGGCGCTGGCGGGCGTGGTGGGGCCCACCAGACTTCCCATCGGCAGCAGCAACCCCAGGAGGGCGGCGGCGCGAACGGGACGGGACAGGGAAATTTTCATCGGGAGAGAATGAAGTACGGGAAGACAAAACCAAGGCCGGGCACGAGCGCTGCACACCCAGGCGCAGGCCATAGTAGGCAGGCATCGTGCCAAACCGGTCAGCTTATTTTTCCACTACCTTGATGAGGGAGCCGGCATCTACCTGGTCGTTCAGCTGCATACCGTTCAGAATAGCCATTTCGTTGAGGCGCTTTTCGGGCACGTTATAGCGGCGCAGGGCGGTTTCGAGGTTGCTGCGCAGCGTCAGCTTTTTGATGCGCACCCGCTCAGGCTGGCGGTTCAGCTTCTCGGAGTCGGTGAGGCGCTGGAATCCCTGGGCCACGCTGGTAAACTGCGGCGCAAACCCATCAAAGTCAGTCGGCGCCGAAACGCCAATCAGTGCGAAAATGGTTTTTCCGTCCTGAATCAGGTACGTGAGGGCGCGCACGCCCGCTACTTGCTGGCCGGTTTGCTGGTCCTGCTGCACCTGGTCGGCCACGAAGGCCAGGGCCGGGAAGTTGTTGATGGTGGTTTTCTTCGAGTCGGTGGGCTGGAGGCTGAACTGCTTGGCCAGAGCCTGGGCGGCCTCTTCCAGGGAGTTGCCGGGCGCCAGCATCAGCATTTGCAGGGCCTTGCCGCCGGGGTCGGCCATTTGAAACTGCTGGGGCGTGTTCTGGTGCTTCCAGCCGGCTGGCACCGGAAAGCGAAACTTCAGCTCAGGGTGGTAAAACACGTTGTTTTCCACGAAGCCCTGCTTGGGGTCCTCGCCGTACACAATGCCGTCAATCATACGCAGGTACTGGTCCCGGTTGATCTTCAGGTTGGTGGGGTTACCGTTGCTGGCTTTCCACTGGTCGGCCAGCTGGTGCACGCGGTTATAGCGGTCGGCGGGGTTGGGGTGGGTGGAGAGGAAGTCGGGAATAGGGTCGGCGCCGCTGGCTTCCTGCTCGCGCTGCAGGGTCTGGAAGAAGTCGGCCATCTGGGCCGCGTCGTACCCGATTTTACTGGAGTACTGCACGCCCAGCTCGTCGGACTGGCTTTCGTCGTCGCGCCCGAATTTCAGAAACAGCAGCTGCATGCCCTGCATGGCTTGGTCGCCAAACTGCGCCAGCTTGGGCGAGGCAATCATGGCGCCCACCAGCCCTACTTGCCCGATGATGGCATTGGTTTGCTGCTTGGCCGAGTGGCGGGCCGTGACGTGGCCGATTTCGTGGCCCAACACGCCCGCAAACTGGGCCTCGTTGTTGAAGTGGGCCATGATGCCGCGCGTGAAGTATACGTAGCCTCCGGGCACGGCAAAGGCATTGATAACGGGCGAATCGACGATGCGGAAGTTGTAGGCCAGCTCGGGGCGGTGCGAGATGGCGCCCATCTGCTTGCCCTTTTCATTGATGAAGTTCTGCAACTTCTGGTCGGGGTAGAGGCCAAACTGGGCCGTTACGGCCGGGTCCGACTGCTGGCCCATGGCCAGCTCCTGCCCTTCCGACACCAGCATGACTTCTTTTTTGCCGGTAACGGGGTTGGTCGCGCAGGAGTTGAACAGTAGCGCGGCGGCCAGGCTGCCGCTGAGAAAGAGAATACGGGACTTCATAGAACGGAGAGAGTAAAGCGCAGGAAAGCCGATGACCACCCGCGCCAGGTGGGAAGAGGAAGAGTCCGTAGCCGCTGCAGGCGGCAGGTATTGTTACGGATACTGCCAGCAACGCAGCACCGGCGCGGAGGTTACACCAGCTCAAATGTCGGGGCTCAGCGGGAAATTTCAGCCTCGGCCCGCTCGTCCAGTTCCAGGGTGGTGGGGCGGCCGTGCCAGCGGTCCAGCCAGTTCATCACGGGCGTGGCCAACACCCCGTGCAGGATAATGGAGGTAAGCACCGTGAAGCCCGTAATGGCCCACAACTCCCGGCTATCGGGAAATGCCTGCTTGTTGAGAGCGTAGGCCAGGTAGAAAAACGAGCCGATGCCGCGAATGCCGAAAAACGAAATGACCAACTGCTCGGGCCAGCTCAGGCGGCTGCGCCAGAGCGTGAGCATGCCGCCCATGGGCCGTAGCAGAAACAGCAGAAACAGCCCCAGCCCTACCCCGCGCCACGTGAGCGGCTCCAGCAGCCCCCGCACCAGCGCGCCCCCAAACAATAGCAGAATCACCACAATGAGCAGGCGCTCCAGCTGGTCCGTGAACTCGTGCATTTCGGTGTGGTACTCGTGGCTGCGCTCATGCGCCCGCAGCGTAACCGCCGCAATGAACACGGCTAGGAAGCCGTAGCCGTGCGCCAGCTCCGTGATGCCGTAGGCCGTGAGCGTGACGGCCAGGGCCACAAACCCGTAGGCTTCAGGATTAATACGGATGCGGTGGGGCAAGTCAAAAATCAGGAATGAAAGCACCTTACCCGCCAGCCAGCCCCCCGCTACCCCCGCCGCAAGACGGTACAGCACGTCCATCAGTGCCCAGTCGGTGAGGCGCTCCACTACAGGCACGGCGGCCGGCAAGAGAGCCAACGCCAGGTATACGAAAGGAAAGGCCAGGCCGTCGTTAAGGCCGGCCTCGCCGGTTAGGGCAAAGCGCACGTTGTCTTCCCGACCTTCCCCAGGCTTGCCCACTTGCACGTCGCCGGCCAGCACGGGGTCGGTGGGGGCCAGCGTGGCGGCCAGCAGCAACGCTGAGGCCAGGCTTAGGCCGGCCAGCCGCCAGGCTACCACCCAGAAGCCGGCAATGGACACCACCATCAGGATAAGCACCAGCTTGAGCGGAGCCCGCCAGCGCACCCGCGAAAACTTCCGGTCGATTTTCAGCCCCGTACCCGTGAGGGCCACAATCACGCACAGCTCGGTGAGGTGGGTGGCAAATTCGACGTGCGTTATCGGGTCGGGCGAGGGCAACCCCAGCGGCAGCGCGTACACCAACGCCCCCAGCCCCACAAACACGATGGGGTACGAGAGCGGAAACTTTTTCAGCAGCGAAGGCAGCCAGGCTACGGCCAGAATAGCCACGCCCAAAACCACCAGCCCAAGGTTATACAACGACATGCAACGGGGATAAGCGGAGACAACGAGAGTCTCTGCTTACGCAAGCCCGGCCGTGTCGGCTGGAATGGAGCCGTGGGCAGCAGCTTGTCTGATAAACCAGGCCGTCCTGCTGAGCGGAGCCGAAGCATCTCTACCGCTTCGCCTGCATCATTCAACGAAGCGGTCCAGATGCTGCGGCTGCGCTCAGCATGACGTACTGAATTAGGCTGCCTACTTGTCTTAACGCCCCTGGTTTAGCTGGATGATCTGGGCGTTGGCTACGGCCACGGCGCTGTAGCCAATGAGCAGGTCGGTGCGGGTGCCGGGCGGGCGGTAGTACACCAGCAGATCGTACTGGTTTTCGGTTTCCTGGTGGCTGCCCTCAAAGTACACTTCATTGGGTACGGCCGCCCCACCCACGGCGTAGCTGTAGTTGTAGTAGCCCTGCTTGAGCAGCAGCCGGCCCTGGTACTCCTGGGCCTCGGCGTTGTAGGTGAGCTTGTTTTCTTCGCGCAGCTGCCAGTCGGATAGCGCCCCCAGCACATACACGGGGCCGGGCGCGGGCTGCGGGGCCCTTAGGTGGAAGGTCACGTTCAGGTAGTCGGCGTTGGTGGCGCCGGTGCCGTACTCGCGGCTTTCCAGTACGCGCTGCCCATCCACATCAGGGTACTGGGAATAGGCCAGGCCGTTGCGGGTGGCTTCGGGCAGCAGGTCGGCTTCGCGGGGGCTGGCCTCGGGGTTGATGCGCGCTACCCCGGCCCCGCTGGCCCGGAAGGAGCGCAAGTCAAGGAAGCGGTACTCGCTCAGTCCGGGAAAAGCGTTTTCGAAGTTGAAGTACTGGTAGTCAAGCTGCCGCTCAGCGTCGCGCACGAAAGTGGGGCGCAGGTTGTAGCGGGCATTATCCCAGCGGAAGTTCTGGCGCAGCACCACCTTCACTTCCTGGGCAGGATTGACGATGGGGTAGCCCCCGTAGCGGATGCCGAAGTTGAGCTGCTGCATAGTGTAGCGCTGCTGCCCCGCCGCTATAGGCCCCGGCTGCAGGAAAGCCTCCACCCGATTGTCGTAGACCAGCACCCGGCGCGAAAGCACGGGCACGCCCGCCGTGGTTTGCACCACCCAGAGGTAGTTGCCCGAAATCTTGACCCGGGGCAGCTGGGTGCGGTAGTGGTAGTAGGGCACCTTGGTGTTCACGCTGGTGCGGTAGTCGGTAATTGTCTGCTCGTTGATCTGGCTGAGAAACTGCATATCCGTGAGGATGGACGGCTTCCAGTCGGCGTCGCAGTGCACGAGCCGGGCCGTGAGGCGCTGGCCCTGCTCGCTGAGTACATCAAACTCCAGGGTGACGGGCAGGTCCTGGGCCAGCGACACCACCGGGGGCGTAAACACCTGCGTGGCCTGGCCGGTAGCCACGTAGCACTGCACGGAGCGCACATCGGGCGAGTAGGTGGCATCCTCGTAGCGTAGCGTGGGCGCAGCCGCTACGGGCGTGCTCTGGCTGGTGCCGGTAGCATTAGGGTCGGTGATGGGAGTGCCCAGGGGCACGCAGGCGGCGCTGGCAAGCAGCAACCCCGGGAGCAGATGAGCGAAGTAACGCATAGACGCGAAGGTACGGGCGGAACGCGGTTTGTGGGCGAAGCGGCGCCGCCTGGCGCTTGTAGGATATTCTGAAAAAGGAAAGCCGATTCCTACAAACTTGGTAGGAATCAGGCGAGAAACTATTTTATTTCCTACACTCTTGTGGACCCGTCAAATAAGCAGGTTCTTTTGCTTACGAGCAGCCCCGATTAGCCTGGTCGAAGCGGCAACAACGCCACCCTAACAGGCCGGTGATTCGGGGCTTGCCCGGGCAGCGCAAGAATTTGCTGAAGCGCCCTACCATCGCCAAGCCGTAAACCCTCAGACCAATTCCATCTCCTCCCAAAAAAATGGAAAACGCACTTTTTGGCTTTATATCAAACTATATTTCTTTAACAGAAGATGAGAAAAACATTCTCCTCTCGCTCGACATATTCCGTTATATTAAGAAAGGAACTATTTTACTTAAAGAAGGCCAGAAGTCACAGGATTCTTACTTTGTTTTGAAAGGATGTATTCGAAAGTATTACATCAAAGATGGTGAAGAAAAAACCACCGCGTTCTTTACGGAGCTGGATGCCTTAACGCCTCATTGCGTTGCAAGTAAAAATCCTTCCGACTATTTCATCAGCTGCGTCGAAGACAGCATCATTACCGTTTCAAATCCTGATTTGGAAAAAGAAGTAAATAGCAAATTCCCCAAATTTGAAATAATGTGCAGAATGTTATCAGAAGAATTACTAGCCAAGCACCAAATCAATTTTGACGAGTTCAAGACTTCTTCCCCAGAACAACGGTACCTGAGCTTACTGCAAAATCGCCCAGACCTGGTTCAGCGGGTTCCCCAACACCAGCTAGCGAGCTACTTAGGCATCAAACCTCAATCATTGAGCCGATTAAGAGCAAGAATTACAGAGAAGGACAAAGAATGAGGGGCATTTCTTAACTTAAGTGAACGAGTTCCGGGAGCTCGTCAACCAACTTTTGCAGCATCGTTTCACACAAAGGGGAAAGAAATGCAAAAGAACCTCTTATTCCTTAGCCTGGCCCTAACGGCCAGCACACTACAAGCCAAGGCTCAGTATACTGAGGCAGATAGCACTTACAAAAGATGGTTTGTTGGCAGCACTATATTCCTCTTGGGCAATCTGGCTCCTACAAACCCTCCCGACTTCGTCCAGCTTAATTTTGGCTACCGGATTACCGGCAAAGACGTCATTACCTTAGAGCCGAAAACCTGGAAATATGCTTGGCCCAATGGTATTCATCCATTCTTCAACCAAGCATACGGTAAGCTGGAGGAAGAATTTCCGGGGTATGTTCGCGAGTATGGCCTATCAGTAACGTACCAACGCTTTTTTTGGAAAGGACTCTACACCGAACTTAACGTAATGCCTACTTTTCAGACTTTTACGAATAAAGAAGGCAAAAGAATAGATGATGGGTTTCAGATTTTCAATACGTACCGGGCGGGGTATCACGTTAAACTTTTTAAAGACAGATTTTTTATTCAACCATCCGTTGCCATTACCCACCGCGCTTACCACACCAGAATGCCAGATGGATTTAAACAGCTGGACGATAAATGGCCCAAGTTTGTCTTGGGAGAACCGGGGTTTCATTTCGGGTTCAATTTGTAGCTACGGCATCAACAAAGGGCACAGAATTAATCTTAAAGACAAACAACACGCAACACCCAGCGGCAGCTCCCTGAATTTGGCAGCTCAGTACCTATAGAAGGACCCGGAGCTTTATCTGTTTTGGCTTGCTCGACAGCTATAGCAGTTTCCTGAATGGTGTATACGTTCCTGGGAATTACCACCTTTGAGTTGCGAAATCAACTGCCTAAGCATTAAAAAGCCCCACCCGAAACCAGAAGTTTCAGGTGGGGCTTTCTGATGTAAGTGAGGCGGGCGTTTACATTTCGGCCAGCATTTCCCAACGGTCGTTGAGCTGGGCCAGCTCTTTTTTCACCTGCTCGAATTTGAGGGTGGCGTCTTTGAGTTGGGCGGCGTTCTGGTAAATCTGCGGGTCGGCGAGCTGGGTTTCGTAGCGGGCCAGCTCCTTTTCGCTTTCCTCAATCTTCTTTTCTACCTCGGCCAGCTCCTTGAGGGCCTTTTTCTGGTCGGGCGAAGGGGTTTTGGCGGGGCTGGCTTCTACCTTTTTCTCTTCCTTGGGCTGGGGCTTGGGGGCCGAGGGGCTGGGCAGACCAGCTTTCTTGGCGGCCTTTTCGCGGTCCTCCATCCACTGCTCCCACTCGGCGTAGGTACCGGGGTATTCCTTCAGCTGGAAGTCCTCGATGTACCAGATTTTGTTGGCCACGTTCTCTACGAAGAACCGGTCGTGGCTGATGACGATGTAGGTGCCTTCGTACTGATCCAGGGCCTGAATCAGGATGTTCACCGACTGCATGTCCAGGTGGTTGGTCGGTTCGTCGAGCAGCAGGAAGTTGGCCTCCGAAATCAGGGTTTTGGCCAGGGCCACGCGGCTTTTTTCGCCCCCGCTCAGCACCTTGATTTTCTTGTACACCTCGTCGCCGGTGAACAGGAAGGAGCCCAGCACCGAGCGCAGCTCCATTTCGGAACGCTTGGAGCCGGCTTCTACCATCTCCTGCAGAATCTCGTTTTCGATGCGCAGGCTTTCCAGCTGGTGCTGGGCGTAGAACGACATAATCACGTTGTGGCCCAGCTGGTGGGTGCCGTTGGTGGGGGCCTCCTGCCCGGCCACCAGGCGCATGAGCGTAGATTTACCTTTGCCGTTGGCCCCAATCAGCGCGATTTTGTCGCCCCGCTCGATGTGCACGTGGGTGTCACGGAAGATGATTTTCTCGCCGTACTTCTTGCTCACGTGCTCCATGCGCAGGATGTGGCGGCCGGGCGTGACGGTGAAGTTGAACTTGATGTTCACCTTTGCGTCGTCGGCGGCTACATCTTCGATGCGCTCCAGCTTATCCAGGGCCTTCACGCGGCTCTGGGCCTGCTTAGCTTTGCTGGCCTTGGCCTTAAACCGCTCAATAAACCGCTCAGCCTGCCGGATCTGGGCCTGCTGGTTTTCGAAAGCACCTTTCTGAATGGCGTTGCGCTCCTCCTTTTCTTCGAGGTAGTAGCTGTAGTTGCCGGCGTAGGGCACCAGCTTACCGCCGGTTACCTCCACCGTGGTGTTGGTGGTGCGGTCCAGGAACTCCCGGTCGTGGCTCACGATGATAACGGCACCCTCGTAGCCGGCCAGGTAGTTTTCAATCCACTTAATGGAGGGCAAGTCCAAGTGGTTGGTGGGTTCGTCGAGCAGCAACAGGGAAGGTTGCTGAAGCAGGATTTTGGCCAGCATCACGCGCATGCGCCAGCCGCCCGAAAATAGCTTCAGGGGGCGCTGCAGCTCCTCGGTAGTAAAGCCCAGGCCTTCCAGGATTTCCTCGGTGCGGGCCTGCATGGTGTAGCCGCCCAGGGCCTCGAACCGCTCCTGCAGGGTGGCCAGCTTTTCCACCAAGTCGTCGGTGTAGTTGGTTTCAAATTCCAGCAGCACCTCGTCAATCTTCTTCTGCACATCCAAGGCCTCGCCGAAGGCCTGCATGGCCACAATCAGGATGGGCTCGTGCGAGTCGTAGGAAAGCAAATCCTGGTTGAGGAAGCCTAGGCTCACGTCCTTGCTCATGGAGATGGAGCCGCCATCGGGCTTATACTCGCCCACCAGAATGCGCAGCAGCGTGGATTTACCCCGACCGTTGAGCCCGATCAGGCCAATCTTATCCTTGGGTTTGATGTGGAGGCTGGCCTTGTCGTAGAGCGTGCGCGAGCCGAAGTGAAAGTCGAGGTCGGTAATGGAAATCATCCTACTTTGCGGGGTATCAGGCCGCAAAGGTAGCGGTTTAAAAGGATGGTATTCCCACTTACCTATACCCTGAATCGTTAATTAGGTAAGTTATCAAGCCTACCAATCCGAATATAATTATACTTAAACAAACCAAAACAAAAATGACCACGCGCCTTTCCGTGGGAGAATTTAACAACCGCCTGAGGTCACCTTTCCAGAAGCTTAGCCCTAGCACAGCTACAATTACGAAAGCAGTTTTAAGCAGGAAGAGACGTACTGATTCAAGCGCAGCAATGCCTTCGCTTTCATTATAAGCTCTAGCTATAAATGAGTACGACAAAAAGAGGAGCAGCCACAGCCAACGGGACGACGAAGGGCTCATATAGACACTTGTACTTACGTAGGTTCAGATAGAACAAATAAAAAAAGCAAAGACCAAGCCACTACCCATTCTATACTCCCTCAAATACCTCCGCCCACTCCATCTGCAGCTCCGGCAGCGTGGCTACCGGTATCAGGCCGGGCGTGTAGAACTCCCCGCGCAGGTGGTAGCGGCCGTCGTCGCCTAGCAGGTAGACGACCACGTTTTTCTGTTCGGGCGTGCCAGTACTCGCCCGCGCCGGCTTCCTCGTAGAGGTCGAACTTTTCCTTGGTGTCGCGGGAGACGTTGCCGGGCAAGAGGATTTCGATAATCCAGTCGGGGGCGCCCAGGCAGCCCCGGTCGTCCAGTTTCTGCGGGTCGCAGATAACGCAGATATCGGGCTGCACCACGGTTTCGATGCTGGCGTCGCCGTTGGGCGTGCTGCGCACGAGGCGCACATCGAAGGGGGCGTGGTAGATTTTACAGGATTGCCCCCGCAGGAACTGCATAATCGGCAACTCAATATTGCGGGTAATATCCTGATGCCGGCGCCGGGGAGCGGGGCTCATCAGGCGCACCCGGCCCCGGATGAGCTCCACCCAGTCCGTTAGCTGCCAGGTCAGGTAGTCGGCCTAGGTGTAGCGGCGCGTCAGGTCCAGCTGGGAGATGTCGGTTATAGGGGCCATAGAGCAGGTGGTACGTGGCAGGGGTAAAATTACGCAGCAAACCGCCTCTCCCCTGCCCGCGTACACTCGGGCATGAAGTCGATTTTCCTGCCCGCCGCCCTTTTCTTCGCCCTGAGTGCCTGTACCTCCACCGAGCAGGAAACGGCCACCAACCAAACCGCAGAGGTGGTGCCGCCCAACCTGACCGCTGAAATGTCGACCACGGAAACGGTGGGCGCTACGGGCCGCAACCACGGCTACCTCCGGCGCGTGTACCAGCAGAAAGGCCAGTACTACGCCACGGTAGACTACATTCAGTTTCTGACCGGGGAAGCCGCCGTGGCCGCAGCCCGCCGCAAGGGCGACGCGGCCGAGGATGTGAGCCAAGACGGCGACACCACCTACTCCGTCTTCAACGACTACTACATCATCAACGACAGCCCCCGCCTACGCACGGTACGCCTCAGCCCCACGGCCACCATTACGCTGTGGCGCAGCGCCGAAACCGGCCTGGAAGAATACACGGCTACTCCCGCCCAGCTCCAGGAAAAAGACGCGCAGGCCCTGGGCCTTTCGCCCTTTATCATCGAAACTCGGCAGGGCCTGGCCGTCAGCCTCTCCCAGCAGTACGTCCCCTAACACACGCCCTTGTTCCCCCTGACGTGAGCGTAGTAAGCGCCGGGCATGAGCGGAGCAAGCGCCTGGAGAGTTACCTAAATGCCCACCCAGGTGGCCCTGGTTCCGTATAGCAAGGCATCTGACTACCTAAAAACACCTTAAGCCATGGCAACCACCACCCCCTCCATAACCCCCGACGAAAACGATGACCGTGCCGCCAATGCGGCTCAGGGCCGCCAGACCGGCGGTGTAGTTGGCCAGACGGCTGGCAAACCCACCTACGGCAGCGGCGGCTACGAGCTTAACCTTGATGCCGAGCCCCTCGAAGATGGCGGTTCCGCCAGCGCCAGCTCTTCCACCGAAAAATCGTCCCGCGAGCAGCCGGCCAACGATAAAGAGTAGCTTTAAATCGTTGCTAAAAAGCTTCCCTGGCCCCCACCCTGAATATGCGTTCAGAGTGGGGGCCAGGGAAGCTTTTTTTACGTTACTTAGCCTACAAACGGGGCACGGAAGGTGGGTGCCGCGCGCTTCTTGGAGGCCTGCTCGTAGGCATAGGCCAGCGTGAGCAGGGGGCCTTCCTGCCAGGCCCCGCCCACAAACGACAAGCCCACGGGCATACCGTGCGCCTGGCCCATGGGCACCGTAATGTGCGGGTAGCCTGCCATAGCGGCTGGGGAAGAGAAGCCGGGGCCCTTCCAGGAATCCCCGTTAATAAGGTCGATGGGCGTAGCCGGGCTGTTGGTAATGGCCACCAGGGCGTCCAGCTTGTTGTCGGCTAATACCTTGTCAAGCACCTGCCGGGCACCGCCGTTCGACTTGCGCAAGGCCGCCTGGTACTTGGGGCTGCTCAGGCCTTCGAGCTTCTCAGAGGCTTCCAGGATTTCCTGCTGGAAGAAAGGCATGGCCTTGGCTTTGTTGTCGGCGTTGAAGCGGATGACGTCGGCCAGGGTTTTCACCGGGGCGCCGGCCGTAGCCAGGTACTTGTTTACCCCATCCTTGAACTCATAGAGCAGCACGTCGTACTCGGCCTCGCCCAGCGGGTCGATCTGCTTTTCTACTTCCACTTCCACCACGGTTGCGCCTTGGGCCTTGAGCACGGCCAGCGCCGCCTGCAGCAGGGCCACCGAATCGGAGTTGCCGGTGAGGTGGTTTTTCTCCACGCCCAGGCGCCTGCCGCGCAGGCCATCGGCTTTCAGGAAGGTAGTGTAATCGGGCTGAACGTGGCCCTTGCTGGCCTGCGTAGCCACATCGGCCGCATCGTCGCCGGCCAGGGCACCCAGCAGTACAGCCGCGTCGCGCACGGTGCGCGTCATGGGGCCGGCCGTGTCCTGGGTGGCCGAAATAGGAATAATACCCGAGCGGCTCCACAGGCCCACGGTGGGCTTGATGCCCACCAGCCCGCTGCACGAGGCCGGCGACACAATGGAGCCGTCGGTTTCGGTGCCAATGGCCAGGGCACACAGGTTGGCGGCCGCCGCCACGCCCGAGCCGGAGCTGGAGCCGCTGGGGCTGCGGTCGAGGATGTAGGGGTTGCGCGTTTGGTGCCCGCGGCTGCTCCAGCCGCTGGTGCTGCGCGTGGAGCGGAAGTTGGCCCACTCACTCAGGTTGGTTTTTCCCAGCACAATGGCCCCGGCGGCCCGCAGCTTCTGCACGATGAAGGCGTCCTTCTGCGCCTTGTGGCCGGCCAGGGCCAGGGCGCCGGCCGTGGTTTGCTGCTGGTCGGCCGTGTCGATGTTGTCTTTGATGAGCACCGGAATGCCGTGCAGCGGCCCGCGCAGCTTGCCAGCTTTGCGCTCCTCGTCGAGCTGGTCAGCGAGCTTCAGGGCATCGGGGTTGGTTTCGAGTACGGCGTGCAGCTGGGGCCCGGCTTTGTCAATGGCTTCGATGCGGGCCAGGTAGAGCTCCGTGATGCGGCGCGCCGTAAGCTGCCCGCTCTTCATCTTATCCTGGAGCTGCGCTACCGTAGCCTCTTGGAGCTCGAAGGTATCGGGGGCCGGGGCCGCGCTGCCGTCAGCGGTGGCTGCCGAGGAGGCAGGGTCGGCAGTGCAGGCATCAAGGGAAAAGGTAGCCAGGGTGAGGCCAGCCAGGGAGCTGTTGCGAAGGAAGATACGGCGGTTCATGCAAGTGATTTTGGCGTAAGATAGATCCGCCGCTGGCACATTTCCGAATTGACCCGGCGGCCGACGTTACGGCTTTCCGTCGGGGCTGCTTTCCGGCTGTTTAGGCGCTTGCCGGCGCTGTTGGGCGGGACTTGTTGCGCTGGCATTTCTCGCCACAGTACTTCACCTCGTCCCAGCAGGCCCGCCATTTCTTGCGGTACTCGAAGGGCCGGCCGCAGGTAAGGCACGTTTTGGTGGGCAGGTTGCCCTTGGTTAGCTTGCGAGGAAGAGTGTTGGCGCGCGGCATAGACCGGAGTAACTCCTGCGGCCCCGAAAGGGTTTAGCGCAGGCTGCCGGGCGGCGGCATGGTCTTGGGAGCCGAAGAAGCTTCGCTGGTTTTCTTGGCAATGCCCCGCGGCACGCCCATGCTGTGCAGCATTCCGCTGATCAGGGCCTGCTGCCAAATAGCAAAAACCGACAGCCGCCGGTCGCGGCTCGACTCAATAACGCCTGTTTTGAGCTCCTGCCCAGGTTTGCGCGGGTTGTTGTTGCGGATGAGCAAGCCATCCACCAGCTTGGACTTTGCTTTGACGAGCAGCTTTTTTACGCCCCGGTCCTTGTGCTCGGTCAGCAGTTCCAGCTTCAGGTTACTGTAGGCGGCCCACATCTGCCCGCGCACCCCTTGCCGGTCGGCCGTGAAGGCAAAGCGCACCTGGTCCACGTCACCGCTTTTAAAGCGGGCCGACCGCCCGGGCACCGTAATCGGGTTCAGAATGCTGAAGGGGGCCCGGCTAAAGGTGCCTGTTGCGGTATGTCGACCATCGGCCCGGAGCAAAGGCAAGCGGATGGTAACGCCCACCCGGCTACGCTGCTGAAACAAGGCCGTAGCCCGTGCTACGGCCACGGGAGCCAGGCGCACCCGGCGGGGGTTGTTGCTGAGGTTGGTGAGGGTGCCGCTCAGCTGCGTGATGCTTACGCGGCCCAGCTGCGGGCTGCGGGCCGAGCGGTAGCGAAACCAGATGTCGCCCCGCTGAATGCGTAAGCGGCCCAGCTCAAACTGAAAGGGCAAGCGGCGCAGGGCTTCCGGCGTCACCACCGAGAGCCTGGGGTTGATGGGATAACGCCCGTCCCCTGCCACCCGCAACACGGGGCGCGGCAGGGCCAGCTCATCCACCTTTAGGTAGCCGCGCTGCGTGAGGGCCGCCCAGTCTATGCCCGTAGCCTGCAGCTGCGGGGCCCATAGCCGGATATGCGACATCTGGTGCCCCTTACGACGGCTCAATGCCTCCAGGGACATGGTAGGCTGTACCCCACTGTTTGAGAGTCGCAGCGTTTTCCCAGTAGTCGAGAAGTCTAAGCGCTGGTAAGCCAGGCGGTAGTAGGGGGCATCGAGCAGCATACTCCCCGGCCCGGTGCGCACCCCCCAGCTGCGGCCGTAGAAAATACGCCCCGGTGCCTGGCTGGCGGCCTTTTCCAGCCGGAGGTCCTGGGCCTGCACCATTACCTGTTCTGCACGAGGCGCCATACTTAGCCCGGCCGCGCGGACCCGTCCATCAACCACCAAGAAACTGCCCAGCCGGAAACGGGGAAATACGCCCGCTACCAGCTCATGCAGGGGCGGCGGGGGCTGGCGGGCGGGCGTAAAGGAGAGGTCGGGGCCCTGCAGGCGAAGCGTATCGGCGGTAAATCTTCCCTGACGTAGGGACCGGACCTGCAGGCCCGTAAGCCGGACTACGGGCAAAGAGAGGGCCACGCGCACCAGCTCGCTGCGCCGGTTGCTGATGGGCACCAGGGGCCGCACGCGCAATGAGTCTATCCGCAGCAGCCCGCTTTTTGTAGCAAAACCCAGCGCCCCCAACTGCAGCCGGTAGCCATACCCTTTGGCTTGGCCGTCGGCTACTCGCAGCTGCCAGGCGGCGGCATACACCACGCGCTGGGTGTCAGCGACACCGGCCGCGGCCAGGAGAATATCCTGCCCTACCAGCGTGCCCCGCCGAAAGGAAATTGAATCAGCGGTGGTGGGGCGGTAAGCTGCCTGGCCCTCCTGAATACTCAGATAACCCAAGCGTAGTCCTGGCAGCTGACGGGGAAGGCGCTGGTGCAGGGGCTTTGGGTTGGCGGCCGGCAGCCTGCGGCCCGTCAGGCGCAGGTGGGGCGCTTGCAGCACGAGGCTGTCGATGGGCACTACCTGCCGGCGCAGCAAAGCCCCCAGCCCAATGCCCGCAACGCGCAGGCTGCTGGCGTGCAGGCGCAGGGCCAGGGAGTCGGTGGCCAGCAGGGCGGGCGTGGGCACCAGGTCGATACCGCGCACGGTGAGGGTGCGCCGCCAGAGGCTGGTGTGCAGCTCCCGCAGGCGCAGCTGGTAGCGGCCGTGGGTACGGCGGGCCACCTGCGTTTCGGCCTGGCGGCGCAGCCAGGGGTCGAGCAGGAAGTGAACGGCCAGCGCCAGCCCGGCTACTAGCCCTAGACCAGCCACCAGCCACCAGCCCCACCGCACCCGAGGGCGTACAGGCGGCACAGCAGCTGGAGCAGAGGTAGAAGCGGGCACGGTGAGGTAGCGGCAGAAAGCAAGCAAACGAAACCTGAACGTAATGACTGGCAAATGGTTGAACCTGGGCGGCACCAAGCTGGCTTTTTCTGCCTGGTGGGGCGGCACTGGCTTAGATGCCTTATTTTTACTTGCCTTACGACCAGCATTGTTATCTATGGCAGAATCCGATGCGCTAAGCCAGGCCGTGCTGCACAGCATCCGCCACAGCTTCACTACCTACAAAGGACTAGCCGACCGGGCCCTGGCCCAGCTCGCCCCTTCCGACTGGCTGGTGGTACCCGGCCCGGAGGGTAATAGCCCGGCCGTGTTGCTGCAGCACATGATTGGCAACCTCCGCTCCCGCTTCACCGACTTCTGGACCACGGATGGCGAAAAGCCCGACCGCCAGCGCGACCAGGAGTTTGAGCAGCCCGTCACGATCAACCCGCCCGCGCTGCTGGCCCAGTGGGAAGCGGCCTGGCAAGTGCTGTTCGACCTGCTGGCGGCTATGCCACCCGGCCAGCTGCTGCATCCCGTCACTATCCGGGGTGAAGCCTACACGGCGCTGGGGGCCCTGCAGCGCCAGGTAGCGCACTATGCATACCACACCGGCCAGCTCGTGCAGACCGCCAAAACGCTGCGGGGCACTCAGTGGCAGTCGTTGAGCATTCCGCGCGGGCAGAGCGCGCAGTTCAACCAGCAGATGCAGGCCAACCGGCCGGCGTAAGGCAGTAGTCCGTTCCCGTCGCAGCGCGTAGGCCGCCCCTCCCTGGCCCGGCGCGTATTGAAACGCTTCCGGCGGCTCCTCTCCTTGCCCGGGTAGCTCCGGCGGCACCAGTGCCAAGTAAGCGGCTACCCGTGTACCTTGCACAGGACATGGGCCCCAGGCTACCGTTTTCTCCCTACCTTCCCCGCAAACCCTACCGGCTTGTCTATCTCACCTCTTTCAGCTGTCTGTCCGTCTTCTGGTTCTTCGTCCCCCGAGCCTATGCTGGCCATAACCTCCCTGCTTAACCCCCAGAGTGCCGCGCACATCAACGGCATTATCAAAAACCTGGAAGTAGAATTTGGCCTGGATGATGTGCAGGCTACCCCCGACCCGCACATTACCTACCAGCTGGCGGGCGTGCGCAAGCTCTCGGCCCTGAAGGCGGTGCTGCAGGACATAGCCCGCACCAGCAAGCCGTTTCCGGCCTTCACCACGGGGCTGGGCGTATTTCCGGGCCCTAATCCCGTGATTTACATTCCGGTGCTGCGCTCCGATGCGCTCAACCACCTGCACCACCGCATCCGGCAGGCCACCCGGCCCCTGTGCCTGCGCACCGACAAGTTCAGCGGGCCCGACTGCTGGCTGCCGCATATTTCGCTGGCCCTGCACGATACCACTCCCGACCTGCTGGGGCCGGTGCTGCAGTACCTCAACCAGCAAACCTTCAACCTGAAGCTCAGCATCAGCAACCTGGCTATTCTGCGCCAGGAAGAGGAGCGGTTTGTGCCCGAGAAGCTTTTTCAGTTTGAAGGTCACAAGCACGAGGTAGCCCCCAGCCTGTTTGAAGCTACCCGCTAAGTCTTTTTACTTCCAGCCATACTTTTCAGGCAACCAGAACCCGTTTGGCAGGTTGTACCTTCGCGCCCCGCTCCCGCTTTCACTTGCTTCTCTTCACCTTTTTTTCCGCTATGTACTCTACCGTACTGTTACTGCACTCCTGGACGCGCTGGCTCGTCCTCATCTTTGGGCTGATTGCCTTGTTTCGCGCGCTTAGTGGCTGGCAGGGCCGCAAGCCCTATGTGGGGGCCGATAATGGCATGGGGGCCGCCTTTGTAGGCTCTATGCACCTGCAGCTGCTGCTGGGCATTATTCTCTATTTTATCAGCCCCTGGGGCGTAAAAGCCTTCGAAACTGCAGGCAGCGCCGTAATGAAAGACCCTACCGGCCGCTTTTTTGCCGTAGAGCACCTGGTGGGCATGCTGCTGGCGGTAGTAGCCGCCCAGGTAGGCCGTACGCTTTCCAAAAAGGCCTCCGACCCCGTGCTCAAGCACAAGAAAGCCTTCACGTGGTTTGCCATTGCCCTGGTGCTGGTGCTGCTCATGATTCCGTGGGGCATCTGGAACCCGGCACGTCCGCTGTTTCATACCTAAGCACTGCGCTGTTTTCAAAACCAGAATCTTCGGGGAGGCCAGCACTGACCACCCCGAAGATTCTGGTTTTTACGCAGTTAAATTCCGGTAGACTACCACACCCTTCCGGCCTTGCCCGCGTAGAAGCTCTTAGTTCCCCCGCCCGTTCTGCCCTACCCTATTGCCTGCTTCTCCTATGAAACCGCCCGTACCCTCCCCGCGCTTTTCTACCTTTGAGTTCAAACAGCATGTGCTCACGCGGCTGCAGCAGCTGGCCGCCCAACAGGAAGCCCAAGCGTATGCCCCACTGCTGCTGGCCCTGCGCAAAAACGCAGCCGAGCTACCCTGCGCTAACCGCCCATAGCTGGCTTGCTTTTCCTTTGACGACGACAGCCGGTCTTTACGACCGGCTATTTTTTTGCCTGAGGTGCCGGGCCATTCTGTATTTTTAGCGCGGTTCAACTCCCGTAGTCTCCCTGCTATGCACGCACCATCCGCCCCCAGTCCGGCTACGGCTGCCCCCGCCGCTGCCGCGCCCCACGCCTGCCTGAACTGCGGAACTGCCCTGCACGACCGGTTTTGTGCCCACTGCGGGCAGGCTGCCGACACGCACCGCATCACGCTGGGCCACTGGCTGCACGATATTCCGCACAGCATCTGGCACGTGGATAAAGGACTGCCCTACACGCTGCAGCAAATGCTGCGCCGCCCGGGCTCCACGCTGCAGCGGTACCTGGCCGGGCAGCGGGCCCCCTTTTTCCGGCCCCTCTCCTACCTGCTCATCATCACCGGGCTCATCACCTTTCTGTATGTGGTGCTGCACCTGCGGCCTTACAACATGCACGACCCGGCCATGCCGGCTGAGCTGCGGGCGGTGCAGGAGCGCTTCATCACCTTCTTTTCCAAATACATCAACTGGTTTGCGGTGGCGCTGCTCCCGCTCACGGCCGCAGTGGTACGTTTGTTTCTGCGGCGCGGGCGCTTCAACTACGCCGAGTGCATCACGGTGGCTACCCTCGTAACCGGTACTTCCCACTTCCTGACCTTGGTGGTGCTGCCGGTTTTGTATTTCCTGAACGGTACCAGCCGCGGGCAGCTCCTGATGATGGGAGTAATGCTCCTGACGCTGGCTTACCAAACCTGGGCCTATGGGAGTCTGCTGCAAGGCACCGCGTTATCGGCGTGGGGGCGCTACCTGCGCGGCTGGGCGGCGGCCATGGGCGGCTACCTGATTACGCTGATTATTGCTATGAACATCATGATCCTGCTGAACCGGGAGCAAATTCAGGCTTTCATCGAGCACAAAACCCAACACCCAGTCCCGTCTGCCATTGCCCGGTAGCCCCTCAATTAGCCTTGAAAACGCCCGTACGAGTTTCGTACGGGCGTTTCTTTGGTAACAGGAAGCCTGTCAATTCCACGCCCTTATACAAACATGCCCCCAGAGGCTTCAATGCGCTGAGCGTTAATCCAGCGGGCTTCGTCGGTGCAGAGGAAAGCTACGATGGGACCAATATCGTCGGGCTGGCCCACGCGGCCCAGGGCTGTGGCGGCGGCTAGGTACTGATTTAAGTCCTCATTGTCGCGCACGTGGCCCCCGCCGAAGTCGGTGGCAATGGCGCCGGGCGCTACCACGTTGGCGGCAATGCCGCGGCTGCCCAGCTCCCTGGCTTGGTAGCGCGTGAGTACCTCTATGGCCGCCTTCATGCTGGCATAAGTGGAAGAGCCGGGGTTGGCAAACCGCGCCAGACCCGAGGAAATGTTGATGATGCGTCCCCCGTCGTTGAGCAAGGGCAGCGCCTTCTGGGTCAGGAAGAAGGGACCTTTGAAGTGAATAGTCAGCATCTCATCAAACTGTCCCTCGGTGGTGTCGGCAAAGGGTGCGTACAGGGCCGTGCCGGCGTTGTTGATGAGGAAGTCGAACTTTTCGGCCCCGAAGGTGGCCCGCAGCGTATGCTGCACCTGCTCCAGAAAGCCGTCGAAGGAGCCTATGTTGGCGGCATCGAGCGGCAGCGCGGCGGCCTGCCCGCCCTGCGCTTCAATTTCGGCTACTACCTGCTGGGCGTCGGCCTGCTGGCGGTGGTAGGTCAGCAGTACGCTGATGCCTTTCTGGGCTAGGTTGAGGGCCATGTTTTTGCCCAGGCCCCGGCTGCCGCCGGTTACCAGAGCTATTTTGCGCGTGCTCATAAAAACGAAGTAGGTTAAATGACTCCGCAAAGTTCTGCCCCACTACGCCCTGCGCTCTGGTGAGTAGTTCAGTTTAACTGGTGACAGTTTCCGTTTTTTCAGGAGCAAACTGCGCCAGCAGTGCCTCCTCCCGGTACTGCCGGGGCGTGAGGCCCACAAAGCGCTTAAAGAACTTGGTGAAGTTGGAGGGGTCGTAAGTGAGGCGCGCGGCCACGGTGGCTATGCTCTGCTGCGGGTCTTGCAGCAGCTCTTTGGACACGGCCACCAGCTTGCGCTCATAAATGGCGCAAGGGGCTTCGCCGGTGGTGAGCTTGAGCGTGTTGCTCAGGTGGGTGGGATGAATACACAGCTGGTCGGCAAAATCCCGGATTTCCAACGCTTCGGTAGCTCGACCGGCGGCCAGATCGTCCACGTGCGCGTGCACGAGGCGGGTGAAGTCGGCCGTTATTTCGTGCTGACGGGCCAGAAGCTTTTTGGGGATGGGCGTAGGCATAAGCGGGTTTGGCAGTGGCCGGAGTTGCTAAGGTTAGTCAACTTTAAGCAAAAGGAAAGCTAGGCAAGCAATACAGAACGTCAGGCTGCAGCTGCAGCCTAACGCGTTAAGCCATATGACGAACTGAGCACCTTCAATACCTTACCTACAAAAAGAAAACCTGCCGTCCTGAAGCCGGACGGCAGGTTTCAAAGCGAAGTGAGCAAGGAATTAGCGTACGCGCACAACCAGCTCTACCCGGCGGTTTTCCTTGCGGCCGGCGGCGGTGGCGTTGCTGGCAGCGGGCTGCTGCTCGCCGAAGCTCTCGGTGCTGATGTTGGCGGCGGGCATCTTGCCAGTGTCCACGAGGTAGGTTTTCACGGCGTTGGCGCGCTGCTGGGCCAGGTCTTTGTTGTAGCTGGCGTCGCCGCGCGAATCAGCAAAACCAGCCACGCGGATTTGCTTGCCCGTGTAACGCTGGCCAATGGAGCCGATAACCTCCTGCAAGGTGGCCGCAGCCGAAGGCTTGATGGTGGCTTTACCGGTGTCGAAGAGCACGGTCTCATCCACGGAGTACACCTGGTAGTCTTCGTTGCCGCGCACCGTTACGCCCTTGGTTTTAATCTCGGGGAAAGTGGCATCCGTGAGTTTGGCCGAGGCAATGTCGAAGGCGTTTTCTGCGCTGTTAGCGGCATCGTTGGCCATACCTTCGGCAGTTTTGCCGTCGCGGTACACCACGGCCGTATCGGCGGTAGCTTCCTGGGGCTCGTCTTTCGTGGAGGGCTTGTTGAGGCTGTCGCAGCTGCCAAGCGTCAGGGCCGACAGGGCGAGCAGAGAAAGAAAGGGCGTTTTCATGGGTTTTTGGGGAAAGGTTGGGGCGTTCTTACGCTGAGGTTTCGGGAAGGTTAGGCCGCGGCGCCGGGCAATGGTGGGGTTTGCAGCTCATTCCCTCCATTTTTTGCCCGATATATAGACCAATTGCATATTTCCCGCCGCTTTTCCCGTAGTTGGTATTCCATTTCCCGATTTTGCTTTCCCCTGCCGTTGCGAATAGTTCTTCTCCTGCTTTTTCTGGCCCTGCTGGCCACTCAAACGCTGGCTCAGCGTCCTCGCCGGGTGGTGGCCAAGCGCGGCGACGTTATTCAGACCCTGCTCCGCCGCCACGGCCTGCGCTCCGCCGAGCACGTGCGCCAGTTTCGGCAGCTCAACAGGGCGCGGTTGGGCACTAAGGGCCTTATGGCGGGCCGGGCCTATGTGCTGCCCCCGGTGGGCCGTCCCGCCCGCAAAAAGCCTAACACCAAAACGGCACCGGCGGTGGCCGCCAAAACGCCACCCGTAACGCGGGCCGCGCTGTTTGGCCCCGCCTACGCCCGGGTGCAGGTGCGCGACCAGGCCCTGCGCGGGGCCGTGTACTACCTGTCCTCCGGCCACGGCGGGCCCGACCCCGGCGCCATCGGGCAGTACGGCACTTATAAGCTGGCCGAGGATGAGTATGCCTACGATGTGACGGTGCGCCTGGCCCACGTGCTGCTGGAACACGGCGCCACGGTGTACGTGATGGTGCAGGACCCCAACGACGGTATCCGCGACCAGGCCGTGCTGGCCACTGACTACGACGAGGTCCAGCACCCCAACCGGCGCATTCCGCTCAGCCAAGTGCAGCGCCTGCGCCAACGCATTGCCGAGGTCAACCGCCTGCATAGCCGCCACGGCCGCGCGTATCAGCGCCTGTTAGCCTTGCATGTAGACAGCCGCAGCGTGGGCCAGAACATCGACGTGTTTTTCTACCACCATCCCAACAACGCCCTGGGGCTGCGCCTGGCCAAGAACATTCACAAGGTATTCACGGCGCGCTATAAACGGGCCCAGCCCAACCGCCCTTATTCCGGCAACGTGTCGGAGCGCGGCACGCTCTACGAAGTGCGCAACAGCCACGCCCCGGCCGTGTTCATGGAACTGGGCAACATCCGCAACCAGAAAGACCAGCGCCGCTTTGTGGTGCCCGACAACCGCCAGGCCCTGGCCAACTGGATTTGTGAGGGCCTGATTGCCGATTACGCCAAGCGACGGTGAGTGGGAATGGGTAAATAATTAGATGACAGGCGCCTTTTCATGCTTATGCCCATCCAGCCATTTACCCATTCATCAGCAGGTACAGCAGGTTGTGGTAGAGGATGCCCCGTTCCCCATCGTGGAGGCCGTCGAGGCCGGCATCTTCCAAGAGGGCTTCTACCTCTTCATAGTCGTGGAGAAATTCGATTTCGGGCTCGTCTTCGTCGGGGTGCTGGGTGTGGGCCAAGTAGCGGCGCGGCGTTTCCAGGGTGATAAACAGCTTCTGATCCTGGGTTTGGGCTACCAACAAAGCTGCACAGGTACGTAGCGTGTCGTCGTCCTCATCGTCGGAGTGCAGGTACACGGTGGTTTTCTCGGCTTCGGGAGTATGCAGCAGAAAGGTAACGAGGTCGAGGGGCATGGCGGAAGCAGAGCAGGTTCGACCCGAAGGTAGGGGTTGCGGAACTAGGCGCGGCTACTTGCGCCACCAGCGCTGCAGCTCCCGCACCATCCGAATGCCGGCCCGCACCACGGGCCCCCGCCGCGGCCCCAGCAGCTGGCGCACGTAAAACCCCGGCTGCCAGAGTTGCTGGCGCAAGTCCCGGTTCAGAAACATGTTGGTAATGGCATCCGACAAGCGGGGGTTGTTGGCAGCCCGGTTGGCGAAAAAGTTGATGACGCGCGGAAAGCGCAGCAGGCGCTGCATCCGGTAGCTAAGCTCTAGCTGCCGACCCAGGTTTTGGTGGATGGCGTCATCATAGGTGGCCAGGATACCGGCCCCAAACGACTGCGCAGCCAGGGCCTGCCGGGCCGTAGCCGCTGCCAGCCGCCCGCTAAGCATGGCGTTGCTGATGCCTTCGCCCGTGACGGGGTCGATAAGGGAGCCAGCATCGCCCAGGAGCAGGTAGCCCTCCCCCGAAAGGGAGCGGCGCTTGGAGCCCAGCGGCAGTCCAAACCCGCGCACGGTTTCCAGGGGCTCGGCGTCGGCAAACCGCTCTTTCAGGGCCGGGTGCTGGGTCAGCATCTGCTGGAGCCGCTCGCGCAGGTTTACTTTCTGCGCGGCTACGGCCGAGGTAAGCATGCCCACGCCTACGTTGGCCTCGCCGTTGGGGAGCGGAAAAATCCAGAGGTAGCCCGGCAGAAACTCCTGGTGAAAGTGCAGCTCGATGTAGTTGTGCGGGTGCAGGCCCCGCACGCCCCGGTAGTATACCCGCAGCCCCGCGCAATGGTGGGCCGGGTCCAGCGCGTGGCCGCCCACCTGCCGGGAAAAAGCCGACTGCGCCCCGTTGGCTACCAATAGCAGCCGCGCCCGGATGCGGGTCTGGCCATCGGCCGATTCTACCAGCCAGCGCCCATCAGCGGTGCACTCTTGTCGGCTGATGTTTACTCCTTCGAGCAGCGTGACTTCGGGCCGCTGGCGCAGCTCTTCCACCAGCAGCAGGTCGAAGTCCAGACGTTTGATAATGTGCCCGCCGGGGGGCGTGTCCGGGGTGAAGGCAGGAAGGGCCGGCAGCTGGATGCCCCGGCCGTTGGGGGCCGAGAAGTGTACCCCCCAAGTGGGCAGCTGGCGGGAAGAAGCAGCCAACCGGCCCGGCAGGGCAGCATCAATGAGGGCCAGTTCCGGCAGCACGCCGCTGCCCAGGGCATCGCCGCAGATTTTGTCGCGCGGAAATACGGCCCGGTCGACTACTAGGCACGGTACCCCAGCCTTGGCCAGGTGCAGGGCGGCGGTAGCGCCCGCTGGGCCCGCGCCCAGCACACAGATATCGACGTCGTACATGCGAAACAACTACTTAGCAGCTTGATAGTCCGGCCGCAACTGCTTACTGTCCCTAACACCTTAAGCGGGCCAGCAAGCCTGGCGTTGGAATGGGTGCGACCCTCAAAGATAGCCAGTGTTTATCAGCAAAGGCCCTCCTTGTTACGGTTCGACTTTTCAGGCTTAGCAATAGCTGCTACCTCGACTGAACTCGGCCAACTGGCAGACGGCAGGCTGGGCGCGTGATAACTGCCCCACTGGTGAGGCATTTGGTCTGAAAATCATAACTGGCTATCTTCCGGCTCGCCACAAAACGCCCGTGCTATGCAGACCGCTTCTTTGTCTTCCGACGTTTTCGCCCCGGAGTTGGCCTCCCACCTAAGCCACACTTCCAGGCACGCGGCGGTGGCATGCCTGAACTGTGGCCACCCCGTGCCAGACCGGTTTTGCGGGAAGTGCGGGCAGGATGCGCACCACACGCATCGCCTCACCCTGACGGACATGCCGCACGACATTCTGCATTCTATCTGGCACGTTGATAAGGGCATTTTATATACGCTGAAAACAATGGTGCTGCGCCCCGGCCCCACTATCCGGGCCTACCTGGCCGGCCAGCGCGTCGACCATTTCCGGCCTCTGTCGTTGCTATTCATGATAACGGGGCTGTATGCGCTGCTGTGGGCGGTGCTGCACATTCAGGCCTTTCCCCCCAAAGACCCCAACATGCCCGAGGCCGTGTGGCAGATGCAGATGACCTCCACCAAGTTTTTCATGAAGTACCTGAGCTGGTGCTACGTGGCCATGGTGCCCGTGTGGGCGTTGTTTGCCCGCTGGCTGTTGCGGCGCGGCGGCTACAACTATGCCGAATGCCTGATCATTGCGGCCTTTATCACGGCCATGTGCAACTTTTTCAGCTTGCTGTACCTGCCGGTTATGTACAAGTATAGCGGCACCCCACAGATTGGCACCGTCAGTATGCTGTTTATGGTGCCGGTATTTGCCTACACCACGTGGGCCTACGGCAGCTTGCTTGCGCACACTGGAATGCGCCTATTCGGCCGCTTATGGCGGGGCCTTCTCACTTACCTGCTAGAGAGTGTGGACAGTCAGCGCATCCAATCCAGGGCGGCGAGCAGGTGAGCGACGGCTAAAAAAGAGGCGGCGGTTTTCTCGTAGCGGGTGGCCAAGCCTCGCGCTTCTTTGAGCCGGCC
>NZ_VTHL01000024.1:0-71335 GCF_008271285.1 Hymenobacter lutimineralis
AGTACATTGCAACGGTCTGTTCGCGCATGAGTGGCAGGGGCTTGGGAGGTCAGAGACCCAAACCTAGCCTGTTCACGCCGAACAGACTTTTTTTATGACCGCAATAGCCCGCAACTTGGGTTATCTAGCTTCCTGTTCTATTCTTTATGGCAGAGCTACGCACCTATCAGGCCTTTCCCACGGCCAGAGCCGCCTACCCGTTATTAGCCCTGCTGCGGGAGCACCAGATTCCGTTTGAAACGGTTTACGATCGGCCGCCCTTTGATGTCAACTTCGGGCATGCCGCCAGCAACCCGCGACTGGAAGTAAAACTCTACCCGGCTGACTTTGAAACGGTACGCCGCCTAGAAGAAGCAGCCAACCAGCCCCAGGCCGATACCCTCGCTCCCGATTACTACCTGCTGGCTTTCAGCACGGATGAACTGTTTGAGGTGCTGACCAAAGCCGATGAGTGGAGCAGCTTTGACGTGACCCTGGCCCGCCAGCTACTGCGCGAGCGGGGCCACGATGTATCGGCCGACGTGGTGCGGCTGCTGCGCCGCAACCGGCTGCAGGTCCTGGCCCGCCCCGAGGAAAGCCAGCGGGCCTGGATTCTGGCGGGCTATCTGATGGCCTTGCTGGGCGGGCTGCTGGCGGTGTTCATCGGCTGGCACCTCTACTCGCACCAGAAACAGCTGCACGATGGTTCCCAGCGGCCCGCCTTCACTGCCTCCGACCGCCAGCATGGGCGCAATATCCTAGTGCTAGGCTGCATTGGGGCATTGGTGTGGCTTGGCCTGAGCTTGTACGCCGGTTTCTAGCTGCCGACGGGGCTGTGCCGCGGCCCCCGGAAGCAGGCAGCGTACTGGTTGGACCAGTGCCGGGTTGAGAAGCAATATTGCCGGGGCAGCACCGTATAGCGGCCGGGAAGGAAAAATGGAAGCCTGAGTTGAGCCGGCGTAACCGGGGTAGTAGGTACTGTCGTTGGCGTAGCGGCGGGCGTAGCGCTGGAATCTGCTGGTGCAGTGGCGGGGGCGGCCGCTGGCGTCGTCAGCGAGTCCGTTGGGGCGGTAACCGGTGCAGAAACCGGAGCCGCCAGGGAATCGGGCGCTGCAGGGGTGCTTGTTGCCGGGGTGGCAGGCGGCGTTACCGGCTGCTTGAGGGCCGGCGCCACCTTGCTGACCTTGCTCTTGCGGGATTTAGCCGAAGGCCGCCAGTTGGCCCAGCTCAGGGGCGAAACGCCGAAATACACGTTGCTGCCCATCCGGTTTTTACCGCCCAGCAGGGAGCCCAGGTCGTTGGTGCCCAGCAGGAAGATTCCTGCCCGCGCCGATACCCCAAAAGCCGCCGTGCGGTAGTTATTGGTGAGCAGCACGGGCGTAGCCACTTCCAGCCAGCGGGTTTCCAGGCGGGGCGTGACCGAGGCATAGGAGAACGTGCGCATGCCGGGGGCAAAGCGGCCCCGCAGGTTTTGGCGCACGGCCGCGTTGAGGTAAAACTTCCAGCTTAGGTGGTAGTCCACGTCCACGTTCAGGGTGGTGGGCAAGCCCATCCGGAAGCTGGTCTGCTCCTCGTAGCGGTCGGTGCGCAGGATAGCGCGAATCCGCTCCTCCACGTTGTCTTCGTCGATGCCCTCCAGATCAGCCTGGCTGACGCCCAGGTTCGAGGCCGTCACGTCGTAAGCGGCGGCGTTGGTGCGGTAGCGGATGCCACCAATATCGGTCAGGGCCACCGATACGCGGTATTTATACTTGTTGCGCGAAGCGTCGGGCCGCCGCTCGCCCTTTTTGGTGGTGTAATAATACGTGGCATGGTCAGGCCGGAACTCGTACACTACCCCCAGGTCGGCGCCCCAGCCACTGCCGGGGCCGGAGCCTTTCGTGAGCCAGCGCCGGGCCGTGTTCAGGTCCAGGTTAGCCAGCTCGCTGGGGTTGGAAAAGCCCGCACCACCCTCAAAGCGGTGCAGGCGCAGCACCGTATCGCCGGTAGTGGCGTTATCAGGCAATATCTCGTAGTCGAGCTGGCGGCTTTGTATATAGGCGGCCCCCAGTCCAATCAGCCGCTTCAGCGTAATTCCGGCTTTCAGAAAGTGGGCTTCGTCGTTGATGACTGTGCGCCCGTAAGTCAGGTTCCACTCCGCAAAGGCGTTCATGTTGAAATTGAACGTATTATCATCGGAGCGGCGCACGCCCTCAAACTCGTTTACGGCATCCTGCAGCAAGGAGGCCGACACGGCATTGCCCTGGAAAGCGGTGCGCACCCGGGTCTGAAACGCCAGGCCGTTGTTGGCATTCAGGCGCACCTGTAAGCCGGGGCCGCGGGCATCGAGGCCCAGCCCCACCAAATGCCGGGGCTTGTCGTTGCGCAGGGTGAGGTACTCGGGGGAAAATTCTAGGCCGCTGCCCGGGTTTTTCAGCGACCAGGGCCCGGTGTAGGCATACGCCGTGTTGGAGGCCGTGACATCCAGGGAAAAAAGCTGCAGCTGAAACAGGTAGCGGCTGTCGGCCACGGTGGCCGGGTTCCAGAGCACTTCGCCCAGGCCGTGGTAGTTGCCGTGGGCCGGACTGAGCGTGGGCTGACTTAGGGCCGGGGTAGAGAGGGCCAGGCCCAGGATAAGCGTCAGACGGGTAGAAAGTTGCATAGGCAGGTAATAGGAGGGAGGAGCGAAGCAAAAAGGACCAGGCGGCCGGCAAAAAGCCAACCGCCTGGTAGCGTAGTGATTTGCTAGCAGTTTAAGCTTAGCAAGATGCGAGGCCAACTCAGCAGCTACAATACCCGGATGTGGGTATTTTGGCGCTGCTGTTTTCTATCAGGACCACCCAGCTTCAAACCACTGCTGGCCGAAGGCAGGCTGCCGGAAAGCAAATCCCCGTAGCCCTGGCCGCCAGCAAACCGGGGCAGAGCTACGGGGATTTACCAGTGCTTTTTGAAGGAAGTAGGTAGCCGATTGAGTTCGGTGCCTTCAGTCCTTACTTGGCTTTGGCGTCCAGCCAGGCGGCGCGGAAGGCCAACTGCTCGGGGGTGGGCTGCTGCCCGGTTTTCTCCGTAAGTACTACCTCCAGCTCCTCATCCTCTTGCAAGGTAACCGGGAGGGTGCGCACCTGTCCCCGGGAGCGTACCTCTACCTGCACCACGTCGCCGGGCTTGTGCTTGCCTAGCAGCTTCTCAAATGCTTTCTGGTCTTTCAGCGCCTTGCCGTCCAGTTTGAGCAGCTGGTCGCCCCGGTCGAGGCCCGCCACGTACAGCGGGTCGCCGAGCAGGGTGCCCGAGCCAACGGTGAGCTGATTGTTGACAAACTGCAGGCGGCTGACTCCCAGGCTGGCACGGCCGGCGTGGGCCTTGCGCACCACCATGCCCGCCGGGGCCAGCAATGCCGTAAAATTGGGCAATGTATGCCCCTGAATGTGCTGACGAAAGAACTGACCGGCAAAGGCAGTATCCCGGGCTGTTTTGCCTAAGATGCGCTGCAGATCTGCCAGGGTATAGGGCCGGGCCGGTGCGTAGTCGCGCTGGGGCTTGCCGTGCTGCTGCCACACTTCGCGCATGAAAGCATCGAGGTCTGTTTTGAACCGCTGACGTAGCTCCAGGTCCAGGGCCAGGGCATTGGCCCCGCCAATAAGGTAGTAGCTCAAATAGGTATTCGAGCGGTTATTCGGGTCGATGGCGGCGGCGGCATCCACGAAGGGCGCCTGCTGGCTCATGTGCACCGGCGAGAACCGCTTAGCTCCCGGAGCATTCAGCATGGCATTTACCAGCCCCGACAGGTCGTTGGCAGCAAACTGCTCATTGGTGAGGGCACCCGAGCGGCGCATCAGCAGGTCGCCGTAATATTGGGTGAAGCCTTCGGCAAACCAAAGGCAGCTGCTCATGTTGGCCCGGTCGAAGCGGAAAGGCTCCAGGTCGCGCGGGCGGATGCGCTCCACGTTCCAGCCGTGGAAGAACTCGTGCGACACGGTGCTCAGGTTGCCGAGGGCGCCCTCCTTGCTCAGCGGGCGGGCATTGGTAACGGAAGTGGAGTTACGGTGTTCCATCCCGTCGCCGCTGGCTTGGGGCAGGTAGTTGGCCACAAACGTATAGCGGCCGAAGTCGTAGTCGGGCAGCCCGCCGAAGATGGCCGCGGCTTCCTTTACTATCTTCTTGGTTTGGTCGGCGTAGGCATCCAGCTCGGCATCAGTACCGGTGTGCAGCACGGCCAGCTCAATGGTTTTTCCCTGCTCCTGCCAGGAGCGCATCTTCTGCGGGCCCAGGGATGTAGGCGAGTCCATGAGGTATTGCAGGTGCGGAGCGGTGTATACGCCCGCCGTGGCCGTGGGCTGCAGCTGGGTAGCTACCTGCCAGCCGGGCGGCAGGGCAAAGCGTACTTCGGCCGGGCGCTGCTCCAGGCCGTCGGCGTAGGCCAGGGTTGCCGGGATGTTGAGGTGAGCGTGCTGGGCATCAATCCCGGCATAGGTGCCATCGGTCCGGTCGCCGTAGAGCGTGTAGCTGAACTGGACAGTGCCGCCGTGGCCCGTCACCGTCCAGCTGTACGGGTCGGGGTGGGCGAGGGGCAAGGCACGGCCCTGGGCGTCGGTGGCCCGCACCTCGTAGATGTTCTTGGCAAACTCGTGCAGGGCATAGCGCCCGGGGGAAGAGCGGGCCATGTGCACCTGCAGGGGCTTTTCCGCCGGCAAATCGGTAAAAGTCACCTGTACCTGCGCTTCGTGGTGCACAGCATTGGGGAAGCTCAGCGCGTAGCGCACGGGAGACTGGGCCCGCGCACCCGCCCCAAAAGCCAGTGGCCAGGCAAGCGCCAGCAGAAGAGAAACGGTAGATTTTGGCATAGAGCAGGAAGATAGGGAAGAAGTCGGTAGGGTAAATGTAGCAGACGACCGGCAACCAGCCGCTTACCCGGGCGGCAATCGGGCGGGCAAGTGGGGGCGGTAGTAGCCGGTAGCGGGCCACCCGCCAGCAGGCTGCTGCCGGGGGTGGTTCGGGAAGAGTACAATCCGGCGTTCTGCCGTTCTGCCTGCGGGTTATACGAAGCTACATCGAAGCTACTACGAACCAACAACGAAGCTACTACGCCCGAAGTACAGTTGCCTTCCTTGGGAAAGTGCTATGCGTAGCCTTGGGGCCGCGGGGCCGCCGGCCGCCGGGCTACCAATTTCACGCCGGGTAAAACCCCACCGCTTCTACCATTCCTCCGTAGCCAGACTGCGCCGGCCCGGCCAGCAGGCCCACGCCTGCCAGGGCAGCGCGGATATCGGGGAGCTGCCGCCCGCTGATGCCGGTGGTAAAACCAAAAAAACAGTACATAGCCTTTAGCAGGGCGTGCTGCCACCAGGCGCGGGGCGGGGCAAAATCGGCGACCAGCCACGGCGCCTGCGGTCGGCGTGCCCGGTTTAGCCGCTGAACCAGCTCGTGGAGCCGGGCCGGGGCGAAGAGGTCCAGCAGGAAAAACGTCAGCACGGCATCAAACTGCTCTTGCGGGGCCAGGGCTGCCTCCGTGCCCAGCCGAAACTCTACTTGCTCCATGTGCTGGGGGGCCTGCCGGCGCAGCGTTTTCCGGGCCTGCCGCAGCATTTCGGGCGAGGCTTCCAGGTACAGCACCTGGGCCTGGGGGCGGAGGCGGAGCAGCTCGGGCAGCACCCACCCGGTGCCCCCGCCAATAAGCAAGACGTGTGGGCCCCCCGTAGGCAAGCAAGCCAGGGCCTGCCGCTGGACCCGCTGCAGACTGCGGCCAAACACCAGCCGGGAGAGTGGGTCGTAGAAAGCCGCCACCCGGTCGAAGCCAGCGTCGTTATGGAAAGGAGAAACAGCCAAAAAATCGAAATATTAAACTGCCTGGAGGTGGCCGGGCGTGGGGCAAACCAGCACCTCAATGCAGCTTTTCTGCCACGGGGCCGTTAAAGCTACTCACTCCTTTACGCATCCCTGCATTTCTATGACCCACCACCTGCGCCGCCTGCTGGCCGGAGCCGTTCTGTTTCTCACGGAGTTTGCCCTGGTGCTACTGGTGGGGGTACTGGGCGTAGCCGGGTTTCTCTACATCAGCCGGGAAGTGCTGGACCAGGATGCCGCCCCGTTTGACGAAGCCGCTTTCCGCTGGACGAAGGCCTTCTTTGGGGCCGGGCGGCAGCCGTGGGTGGAGGCCATTACCTTTCTGGCCTCGCGCAACTTCATCGTGCCCGCGTCCCTGGCGCTGATTGCCTGGTTCTTGGTGCTGCGCCGGCACCGCTGGTACACGCTCATGGTGCCGGTTGTGGCGCTGGGCGGCATCTGCCTGAACCTGGTGCTCAAAAACCTCTACCAGCGCCCCCGGCCCCTGCTGCCGCTCACCTCGGCCAGCGGCCTGAGCTTCCCCAGCGGCCACGCCATGATTTCGGCCTGCTTTTACGGCTTGCTCATTTACCTGGTGTACACGCACGTACGGCAGCAGCGTTGGCTGCGCATAGCCCTGATCGGGTTTTTGAGTTTGCTGATTCTGCTGATTGGGGCCACTCGCGTGTATTTACGGGTGCACTACGCCACCGATGTACTGGCGGGCCTGCTGGCGGGTGGCACCTGGTTGCTCATGGCTATTCCGCTACTCCGAAGGCTGGAAAAAACGGTCAAAAAACAGTTTAAGCACAGCCCGCAATTAACTGAAAAACAGGCCTAGTAGCGCGCATTCGCAATTTATTTTACGAAAAAAGTAACGCCTGCCTTGACATTCCCGGAATTAGGCGCGTATCTTTGCAACGTCAAAAGGCCAGACCCCTCGGAGTTTAAGCCCAAGACAAAAGCTGCGCTTGTGGCGAAATTGGTAGACGCGCTGTCTTCAGGCGGCAGTTCCGCAAGGTGTGAGAGTTCGAGTCTCTCCGAGCGCACCACGAAAGCCGGCCCTTTTCAGGGCCGGCTTTTTTGTTTGGGCCTTCGTCTGCGGGGCGTCCTGACCTCCCAGGAAAAGGCTGCGTTGAGAAAATGCGTATGCGAAACGTTGTTGCCCGTCTGCTGGCCCGCTTAGCTGTTTTTACCACCGAAGCCGCGGTGCTGGGGCTGGTATTTGGGGCGGCCCTGCTCCTGTTTTTCTACCTCACCCGGGTGGTGTTCGTGGAGAAGTCGGCGGCCCTGGATAGCTGGGCTTTTCAGCAGATGGACGCCCTACGAGCTGCCTGGCCGGGCCTGACGCCCTTGGCTCGTGGTATCACTCTATTTGCTTCGTTGCCTTTTCTGGTAGCAGCTGGGCTGCTGATTCCTGGAGGGCTGGCCCGGGCCGGCTACCGCCGTGAGGCCTGGGAAGTGCTGCTGGCCGTAGCCGGGTCGGCCTTGTTCAACCAGCTGCTGAAGGTGCATTACCAGCGCGGGCGGCCCCTCTCGGCTCTGCTGCCCCAGCCCGGCCTGAGCTTTCCCAGCGGCCACGCCATGATCGGTATGGCTTTGTACGGGTGCCTGGCCTGGCTGCTCTGGCGCCACGCCCGGCGGCCGGGGTGGGCCCTGGTACTGCTGGGCTGGGCTTTGCTTATTGGCCTCACCCGCATCTACCTGCACGTGCACTACGCTACCGATGTGCTGGCCGGTTTTGCGGCCGGACTAATGTGGCTGGCTTTGCTCCGGTTGGTGCTAGAGTTTAACTTTCACGCGCAGGGCAAGTAAGCCCTTCACGCCCTGCAGCTCCTCCAGCTCCAGTTCTTCTACCTCGGGCTCCAGCAGGTTGCGGTCCTGTAGGTAGTCGATGTACTCCATGTATTCGGTGGCTTCCCGGGCCTGGCTGTACACCAGGGCCAGGAGGCCCGGCTGGGTGAGCCGCTCCCCGGTGCCCTGCACCGTGGCCTTGTCGATGCGCTTCTTGATGATTTCGTAGCGGATGTTGTAGGCGCCGTCCACGTCAAACTGCCGCTCGTCCTGCCGGAAACGGATGCTGAGCGGCTGCCCGTGTACCAGCACCAGCTGGGTGGTTTCCAGGGGCAGGGGCAGCTGCTTTTTCAGGGCCGCCGTGCGCCGCGTGATTTCCACCATGGCCAGGAGTTGCCACAAGCGCAGGTTTTTCAGGAAAATTAGGTCGAAGGGCTTGTTCTCTACCAGGGAGGCGCCCACGTAAATGTTGAACTCTACGCCATCGGTTTTAAAGCGCTGGAAGTAGTGCGGAAACATCTGCTGAGCCTTCTGTTCCTCTTCGTCGAGGTAGTCGCTCACCATATCGTTGAGCATGGTCACGCTCTGCTCAAAGGCTTTGCGCCGCTTGTAGAGAATGCCCAGCTCCGGGTCGATGTTGTTCCAGTACTCGCCAATCACGGGGCGCAGCTCCGGGGTGTTCTGCGCCAGGTACTCGAACAAGGGCTCTACCTGGGTGCGCAGCGAGTCCAGGATGGTGACTTCGTCCCCCGTTACCAGTCCCTGGCGCAGGCGGCGCAGGTTTTTGTTTACGTAGAACTTCAGCTCATCCAGAATGGGCAGGGCCTGGAGTTCGGAGGCTTTTTTCAGGGCCTTGTTGGCCAGGGTAAGGTGCTCAATTAGGTCGCCCTGGATGGCTTCGTTGCGGGCCGTGCTGCTGCCCCGGATGTCGCTGGAGCCGTGCAGGGGGTACACTTCGTGAAAGACAATGTCTTCCATTTCCGCGTTCTTGTTGCCGTCTTCCAGCTGGCTGAGCAGGTTGAGGGCCGCGTCGGTAAAGCGCCACTCCATCGTAGGGTGGATGGCTGTGAATTTCTCCTTCACAATGGCCTGCACCCGCGTCTGAATTTCCTCGGCGTTGCGCTTCACGGCCACCGCAAACAGCGGCACAAACTGATTTACTTTCTCCAGGCAGAACTCGTCCAGGTCGCCCACCTGGGGCGAGCCGAGCTCCAGCAGCCCTACTGTATCGTCGCCATAGGGCAGCAGGGCCAGAATAGCCGAGCGGATGCCCAGGGCCAGAATCTGTTGGCGCAGATCTTCGGGCAGGTCGGCGGTTTCTACGTTTTCCAGCACCAGGGGCTGGCGGTCAATGAGCAGGCGGGCGTAGAGCTGGCGAAAACCGGCGCTGGCTTCCTGCTGCTTGGCCAGCTGCTTGGTAATAAAGCTATGGTTGATTTTGCGGCCAAAGTCCACGAAGGCCCGCTTCTTTTCGTCGTAGGCGGCTATGCCCAGCTGTAAAAACGGCCGCCCAAACAGCACCCGCAGCTTCTCCTGGATCTGCTCTAGCCGGTCGGAGGCTTGCAGCACGTCGCGCTCCAGCAGGTCGTATTTGAGCTCCGAGAGAATTTCCTGGTCGGTGACGTCTACTAAGTGAATGATGTTGAAGCCGCTCAGCTCAAAATGTTCCGGCGGCAGCACTTCCTTCCAGACATCCAGCCGGTGCAGGTTGTGGCTGAGGTATTCGATCTGCTCGGAGGTAAGCTCCGGGGCGGTATCTACTACCTGCACTTCCACAAACGTGGAGTTGAACTCTACTCCGTAGTGCCGGTAAAGGCCAATGCTGTAGTCGGGCACCGTGAAAATAATGGTGCTGTTCAGGGGCAGCTTCACGCCGTAGACCTTGTCCAGAATCAGCATATAGGCCATGCGCGCCATGTAAATTTCCATGGTGGCGGCGTCTACATTCAGCGGCTGCTTCACGCTATGGTTGGCGTTGAGCAGCACCTCGGCAAAACGCGGGGTCTGGTAGAAGCTGTAGCGGGTGAACGGGGGCGTCACGCCGCTGATATCGGTATCAAAGGAGGCTGGCGGAAACACGGCCAGCATCAGCGTTTCCGTCAGGTCGCAGCCGCATTCCAGGTCGCGCAGGTCGGTGATGTTGCCCCGGCTCCAGGCGGCTTGCTCTACCTGCGTCATAATGGCCTTCGCCAGCATGGCCGTGCCTTGGTTGGCATCCTGCTGTCGGCTTTCCCAGTAGCGAATCAGGGGCTCAAAGCTGAGCGAGGTTTTAAACGGAAAAAAACCGGTTGAGGCCGGGCGTTCCAGCGTGGCAGTAGTGGTCATAAACGGGAGTCGAGGCGCGGCGCCAAGGCAAACAAGCTGCGCCAATGGCCGTGCAGCCCTATACGCGAAAAGCGCCGCTTGGGTGGCCTACTTACGGACGAGCTTGATGGGAACGGCGCCGTTATTGGCCGCCGGGTCGACCACATCATAGGGTTGTCCGTCTACCCGCAGGGATTTTTTGCGGTTCTGGTAGCAGGTGCAGCAGCCATCGGCCTCAAAACCGCCGTCAATAACCACATCCGTCAGCTCGTAGCGCTGGGCCGGATTCGCTTTAGGCAGCAGGAGGCTGTAGGTATAGTCGGTCGTCTGGAGCGTGTCGCGGGCCGGGAAAGGCGTAGTGCGCTCCAGCAGGAGGGGAGCGGCCAGCGCCTGGCGGCTGCGCACCACCTGCACCGTATCGGCCCGGCGCGGGACTTTCTCGCTGATGGTGCGGCGAATCAGCTGGATGGTGTCCAGCTCTGCCGCCCGAAACCCCTGACCCGTTGCCGCAGAATCGAGGCTGAACTGCAGGTAAAAAGCATCGGCGTGGGCATCCTGACAGTCGCAGGCAGTGCTGCCGCAGCAGGCTCCCAGACCCGCCAGGAGCCCAACCAATAAAGTGCCGAGAGAAAAACGTGGTGCCATCAGGCGTAAAGATAGGGCGCCGGCAGCACGGCGGGGCCCCGCCCGCTAGTTTTTCACGAAGCGCTGGGTTTCGGTGCCGGTGCGCGTGGTGATTTTGACGTAGTAGGTCCCGCGTGCCAGCTCCTGGGTGGGCAGGGGCAAGGCATGTTCCCCTTTCTCCTGCGTTTGCTGCAGCAAGGTGCGCACCACGGTGCCCTGGTTGTTGAGTAGCTCCACCAGCACATTGCCCGGCTTGGGCACGAAGTACTGTACCTTGCTAAGCGGCACTATGGGGTTGGGGAAGATGGTGATAGGCCCCGTGGCCTTTGCCTGCTCAGTGACGGCGCCGGGGCGGAGCGTGGGGGCTGCTTTCGGTACCAGCAGCAGAAAGCGCACCGGGGCAAAATATACGTCGGGCTGGATGAGCTCCGGGGCGGGGCGGCCAGAGGCGGCGCGAACCAGAGAGCCGGAGGCATACTTCTGCCGGATAACCCGCAAGTCGGTAGACCACTGTGCCCGCTGAGGCTGCACATCGGAAGCCAGCTGCGCAATAAGCGTTTCGTAGGGTTGGGCCAGTTGGGCCACTTCGCGGAGCAGCAGCTGGCGGGCAGCGCGTAGTTCCCGGGCCTGCTGGTGCTGAGCTTCAGTGCGCTGCTTTTCCGGTCCCGGGCGCCGCAGCAGGGTGTGCTGCTCCTGCAGGCGGCGAAGCTGGGTTCGGTAATCGGCGAGGCGGGCCTGGTCGGCGGCCGTCAGGTAGGGCTCCAGCTTCAGGCGCTGCTGGCGTACCAGAGGCAGTACTTGCTGGCGCACGTAGGTTCGCGCTTCCCGGTGGCCGGGAGGCTGCGGACGGGGCGCCCCCAGAGAAAGTGAAACAGGAAATACCAACAGCACCGCAAGGCGCGCCAGGGAAGAGAAAAATGGCTTCATAAAGACAGCAACGAACAAACCGACCATGTTGCTATAGAGCCAGCGGACTTTCTGGAGTTTAATGAGGCAAAAGAAAAACCGCTCGGGCAGGTAGCCCAAGCGGGTTTTCTTTTGGTATTCAAGTGGTTTGCCGGTCTGAGGCAGGGCTACTCTTCGTTTGGCTGCGTAGTAGATGCCGCCGCGGGGGGGAGTTCGTAGCCAGCTGCCGTGCCCGCTACCTCCATGGGGCCGGTGCTGATAAGCCGGGTGCGCAGGCGGGCAGAGGCACTATCGAGCTGGGGCTTGATCTGGGCCAGAGCCTGCCGCAGGGCTTCGGTATCGGCCAGGCGGGGCGCTGAGGTTTGGGAGTAGCCGTGGTACATGGCCACGCGCACATTAGAGTTGCCCGTGCCCACGTAAGAGCCTACCACTTCGCCGTTGGCATCCAGCACTTGCAGCTCGGCGCGCAGGCGCGTGCGGAAATATTCTACGGGAATACCTAGCAGGCTAGGCGTGAGCATGCCCAGCATTTGAATAACGTGAAACCCTTTGCCAGCCCGCGTCAGCTTGGCCTCGGTTACCTGCAGCTTTACGAACCCGAATTTGGCGCTACTGTCGTTCGACTCCAGCAGGTTTTGCTTGGCCTCCCGCTGAAACAGCTGAATAGGATCCGTCGTGGCCTCGTCCTCGATGCGGTTGAGGGGGCCATTTTCTACCGCTACTTCCAGGGCTGGCAGGCGGGTAGACAGAGCCGAGGGATTGGGCTTAAACATGATTCGGTCGGCCGAGCGGCAGCTGCCCAGAAACAATGCCGGAAAAGCACAAAGCACCATAACGTAGCGTAGTGTCAGCATAAGAGTAGCGGGGAGGGACAGGGTTTAAGATTTCGAAGGTAACATACTGATAGATAAATACGTGCACGCAAAAATAGAATAATAACAATTATTTTTTGTTCTATTTCTTTTTAGCTTGATATTGTTGCTTAAGTTATATTTTTAAACAGCAGCATGCTACAAAATGTAAGGTTTAAGTGGCCAAATCACCTGAATATGTTGTAAAATATAATATAACTATAAAAAGAAAATTTTGATAATGGCGCTAGATGGCTTTGAGCATCCTGTCAAAGCCTGAAAGTAAGCCCGACCGGTAAGCCCCGGCATGGGCTCCAGGGTTGCGGGCATGCCGGGAGTATGCAAGGCTTGCCAATAAACAAAGCCCCGGCTCTGCAGACAGAACCGGGGCCGACTAGGTGGTACAAATGCTGGATTAGGCTGGGTGCGCCAGGCTGCTGTCGGCTTCGGCCAAATCCAGCACCGGGTCGGAGGCTACGTAGTTATCCACAAACTCCCCTTCCCAACGGGCAATAACCGCCGAGGCCAGACAGTTGCCGATTACGTTTACGGCAGTGCGGGCCATATCCATCAGCGCATCAATGCCCAGGATGATGAACACCGGCCAGTCGGGCAGATTGAACGAGGCCACCGTAGCCAGCAGAATAACCAACGACGCCCGTGGCACGCCCGCTACCCCCTTGCTGGTGAGCATCAGCGTGAACACCATCACCAGCTGCTGCCCAAACGACAGCTCGATGCCGGCTGCCTGGGCCACGAATACGGCCGCCAGGGAAAGGTACAGCGTAGTGCCATCCAGATTAAAAGAATAACCCGTAGGCATCACGAAGGCCACCACCCGGCGCGGCACCCCAATACTTTCCATGGCTTCCATGGCCCGGGGTAGGGCAGCCTCCGAGGATGTGGTGGCAAAGGCAATGCTGACGGGCTCCGCAATGGCCTGAATGAAGCGCTTGATGGGAATGCGCGCAATAAGGGCCACCGGCAGCAGCACCAGAATCAGGAAGGCAATGAGGGCCGCGTAGAGCGTGAGCAGCAGCTGCACGGCATTCAGCAGCGGCCCGAAGCCCATTTTGCCCACGGTGTAGGCAATGGCACCACCCACGCCCAGCGGGGCAAAGAACATAACCACGTTGGTGAACTTGAACATCACCTCCGACAAGCTTTCCGACCAATCCAGCATAGCCTGGCGGTGCTTGCCGTGTACCATAGCGAGACCAATGGCGAAGATGATGGCAAATACGACCACCTGCAAAACCTGCCCCTCCGCTACCGACTTGGCAATATTTTCCGGGAAGATATGGGTGATAATATCGGCCGCCGTTTGCTTGGGCGCCTGGGCAATGACCTCGTTTACGTTGCTATTGGCCCGGGCTGCCGCCAGCACCGTCGGCGACAAACGACCCGCCTTGGTTAGGTTAATAGCGGCCAGCCCGATGAACAAGGCAAACGTGGTGACTATTTCAAAGTAAATCAGGGACTTCACGCCCATGCGGCCTACTTTCTTAAGGTCAGCGTGGCCGGCAATGCCCACGACCAGCGTCGCAAATACCAGGGGCGCAATAATGGTTTTCACCAGCCGCAGGAACACGTCACTGAGCACCTTCAGGCTCTGGGCTTCTTTGGGGAAGTCGGCGCCTACCTCGGCCCCCACGAACATGCTAACCACAATCCAGACCGTGAGGGAGCGGCGCTGCGTGGCGTAGGCTACCATGGCGGCCAGGGCTCCCCAGCGGGCAATGAGCGGCACTACGGGGTCGAGGGCCAGCAGGTGAGCGTTGACGAGTGCGGTAAGAACGGCGGCCAGCACGAGCAGGAGCCCGGCCAACAAAGCATAACGCGAGAACTTCATGCGAAAATCAGGCAGGATAGAAGTGGGAAGTGCTAGCAAAGATAGGTTATTAGGCCGGCGCAGCTTGTGCCGGCATTATTCCTAAGCTTTGAAGCTTGGTAGTGCCGCAACCTCGCCTCCTGCTTACCTTGGCACTTTCCTGCTTATATCCGCCCTATGCTACTCTGGACTATTGAAGCTCGCCCGCTGCCCCTGCGCTATACCTGGAAAATTTCCCGCAATGCCTCGGATGCGAAAGTCAACCTGCTCATTGGAGTACGAAGCCAGGGAGAGCCGCCGCTGGCTGGCTGGGCCGAAGCGGCACCCAATGTGCGTTACGGTGAAACCCCGGAGCGGCTGCAAGCCGAATTTGCGGCCCTGCAGGGCGCGGGGCTGAGCGAGGTAGGCAGCGAGGAGGAACTGGCTGCCCTGCTGCAGGCTCACCCCGTAGCGCAGGCATTGCGCTTTGCGGTGGAGGCCGCCTACCTCCACTATCAGGCGCTGCGGCTCGGGCAGCCAGTGTGGCAGTACCTGGGCGTGCCGGCCCCGGCAGCAGCGGTGCCCACCGCGTTTTCTTTGCCCATTATGGCGCCCGAAGACGTCGCCTCTTTTCTGCAGCAGCACCAAGCTTCCCGGTTTGCCTTGCTGAAGGTGAAGGTAAACCAGGAAAGTGGCTTGGCTTTGCTGCGGGCCGTAGCGGCCGCCTTGCCCGGCAAGCCGCTTATCGTGGACGGTAACGAAGCCTGGCCCGATGCCGACAGCCTACTGCAGTTTCTGGAACAGTGCCAAGCAGTAGCGGGGCTGCAGGTACAGGTGCTGGAGCAGCCTCTGCCAGCCGCCTGCGTGCCCGACTATCAGTACCTGCGCCCACGCAGCCCATACCCGCTGTTTGCTGATGAATCCGTGACGCACCACGCCGACTTTAGGGAAATTGCCGGGCAGTTTCACGGGGTAAATATGAAGCTCATGAAAGCCGGCGGCTACCGGCAGGGGGTGGAAATCCTGCGCCAAACGCACGCGCACGGCCTACAAGCTATGGTAGGCTGCATGGTCGAAACGTCGTTGGGCATCTGGTCGGCGGTGCAGGTAAGCGGCCTGGCCCAAGTGCACGACCTGGACGGCTTTCTGGTTATAAAAAAAGACCCCTTCGGCTTCGTGCAGGAAACCCAAGGGGCCATAGTGGCGCAGTCTGCCGTACCGCAACCAGGTAACGGGCTTACTTAAGCTGCTGTAGCTGCTGCTCCAGTTGTTGGATCTGCTGGTCGAGCTGGGCTGTATCGGTGGGGCGCTGGGCATTTACGCTCAGCAAAGAAATCTTTTGGTTGAGCAGCTGAATCTTCTGGGCCATCAGATCCAGGCGGGTGCTCAGCGTGGTCAGGCGGGCGTCCACGTCGGCGGGGGAGAGGGCGGCACCGCGCTCTACATAAGGGTCAAACTTGGCCCCAGGCTCGGCTTTCTGGCCCCGGGCCGCAGCCGCGCTGGCTGGGGTGGCAAACACAATTTCGCCTTTGCTGGTTACGTAGTCGCCTTCCTGAAGGGTCGTGATTTTGCCCCCGGGCAGCTCCACAATGCCGCTTTTGTAATTGACTTTGGTGCCGTTGCCCAGGCGCACGTTCTGCGTGAGCGGGGTAGGCCGGCCATTCTGCACCAGCACGACGCTGCCGTTTTGCATCAGGAAACGGTCGGAGGCACCCGTGGTAACGGCGCCGGCGGGTTTCGGCGTGGTTTTGGTTTGGGCAGTGGCACTTAGCGAGGCCGTGAGGGCCAGCACAACGAAAGCAGAGGACAGGAAATGGCGCATAGCGGGTTGAAATCAGGAGTATGAGCCTGATACGCAGCCGAAGGTATCAGGGATAAATGGGAACTTGCTTCCGAAAAAATAATCTTCCATTTCAGGAAACGATGTTTGTACATTAAATGTATGTACATATATTTGCAGCGTAATTCCTGGAGAGCATGTCCCAATCCATGAGAATTGAAGACGAAATCAAACAGCCCAACTTTCAAAGCGAATACCAGAAAGCCTACATCAACCTGGTGTACACGGCTGGCTGGCTGCAGCTGCGGCAGGCCGCGGCTTTCAAGGAATTCAACCTGACGCTTCCGCAGTATAACGTGCTGCGTATCCTGCGGGGCCAGCATCCCCGGCCGGCCACCGTGAACCTGCTCATTGAGCGCATGCTGGATAAAACCAGCAACGCCTCGCGCATTGTAGATAAGCTGGAGGCCAAGCAGCTGGTAACGCGCCGGGTGTGCCCCAGCAACCGTCGGGCCGTGGACATCTGCATCACGGAGGCGGGGCTGGCACTGCTGGAAACCATGCAGCCCATGGTAGAGCAGCAGGCGCACGGGCTGCGGCAGCTGTCGGACCAGGAGGTTGAGCAGCTCAACTACCTGCTGGATAAACTTCGAGACTAACTTTTTTACGCGTACTTCTTTTCCCTTTTCTTTTTCATTGTCATGAAAAAAATGTTTTTCCCGGCTCTCGTGGCCGCTGTTCTGGCTGCTGCTCCCGCTTTCGCTCAAAAGCCCATGGCCCAGAAAACCACGGCGGGTACCGACAAGGCAGCTGCTACGGTATATAAAGTACAGCCCCAACTGAGCACCATGGGCTGGCTGGCCAAGAAAGTAACCGGCCAGCACAACGGCACGGTGCAGTTTAAGGAAGGCGACGTGCTGGTGCGCGGCAACAAGCTGGTAGGCGGCACGTTCACGGCCGACATGAACTCGCTGAAAGTAGAGGACATCAAAGACGAAGGCACGAACGGCAAGCTGGTAGGTCACCTGCGTTCCGATGACTTCTTCAGCATCGAGAAAAACCCCACGGCTACGTTCAAAATCACCAGCATTGCGCCCATCAAGGCCGATGCCCAGGGCAACAACGCCACCATTACCGGCGACCTGACCATCAAAGGCATTACCAAGCCCGTGACCTTCCCCGCTAAAATCGGGGTGAAAAACGGGGTAGCAGCCGCCAGCGGCGTGGCCACCATCGACCGTACCCTGTACGACATCCGCTACGGCTCCAAGTCGTTCTTCGAAAGCATCGGCGACAAAGCCATTGACAACGAGTTTACGCTGAGCTTCAACGTTATTGCCAAGAAGTAAGTGGCCTACTGCCTGGCCCGCCCCGAATGGATGATTGGCAGATCAGGTAGTAGAAAAAGCCCCGCTGGTGCAATCCAGCGGGGCTTTTTTGTGCAGTTACTACCGTTAATCCGGCAGCACCAGCTCCCGGGGCAGCTCAAACTTGAGGCTGCGGCTTTTGCTGCGGGCGTGCAGCTGCTGCAAAAAGTCATCTAGCTCGGGCTTGTATTCCAGCCAAAGGTCTTCGTGCAGGTTCTGGAGCACAAGCTGGGTGGTGCGCGCCGCCAGGCGGGCCGTGCCGGTGTAAAAGCCCGCATACACGCTCTCAAACTGGCCGGTATAGTTCTCGAAGATGTGGCGCAGGGTGTAGAGGTTCAGGTCGATTTCCAGGCGCTTGTCCTTAGTAATGCGGCGGGCCCGGGCTACTTCCTTGGTGGCTTTGCTTAGGGCCTTGGTGAGGCTGCGGTTAAGTAAGCGGCCGGTAGCGCCCACCGCAAACAGCTCGTGAATCTGGTCGGAGGCCTGCTCGAATACAGTTTCCGTGGTTACCTCGGGCAGCAACTCGTAGCAGAGTGTGTCGTAAAGCTCGGCGTCGCGGCGCGCGGCCCGCAAAAGCAGAGCTTCTTTTTCTTTGTCCATAAGGCGCTTGAGGGCGCGTTTGAAATCGGCGGAGGGAACGGGCATTTGCTGAAATTGAAATGCGAAGATGGGAAGTCAGAAGTTGAGTACGGCTGCGGCGCCGATAAAGAAAAGCCGCCGCCAGTTTTTTGGTTGATGCTAAAAAAATTAGTAAATTTAAATCTTTAGCAAAACAGCTTATCTATGGCCCTCCTTACCATCCAGGATGAAACCGCTACCGGCAGCATCCTCAACCAACTGGAGTTGGAAATTGCGCAGGAAACGCTCACAGTACGTGACCTGATTGCTCAGCGTGTACAGCAGGAAGTAGCAGCCTATAATCGCCGGCAGTCGGGGGTGTTCAATGGGCTGGTGCAGCCCACGCAGTCGGAGCGGGTGCTGAACGGCTTTCGGCTGCGCCAGCCTAAACCTATTGACGTCGAAGAGCAGCTCTACAAGGCCTTGGAAGGATTTCAGCAGAACGGCTACTTTGTGCTCGTCAACAACCGGCAAGTAGAAAGCCTCGACGAAGAAGTGTGGGTGGGCACCGGCGCTACGGCCAGCTTCATTAAGCTCACGCCCTTGGTTGGTGGCTGAGATGAGGCCTTTCTGGTCTGACTGGCTGAGCCGCCTACGCGTGTGGGCCAGCCCAAGCTCTTCCACCCACACTTTCTCTGCTATGACCACCAAGGAAAAAAAGTCGTTTGCCAACATTCTGCGTAGCACCAGTCCCGAGGCCTCCGAAATGCGGCCGGTGCTGGAACAGTTCCTTACCGAAATTCAGGACCGCAACCTGGGCTACTGGGAGCTGAAGCTGTCGGACCTATTGGCCTACCAAACGCTGAAAAACCAGGATCCTGCCTACAAAGGGCGACTGGTGCTGGCAACGGTGGAGGCCATGGGCAGTACGGCCAACGAATACGCAACCCGGTACCAGCTGGATGCTTTGCTGCAGGTGCTGCTTCGCTCCACGCTGGCGCTGCCCCCCACCGCCTGGATTAAGCTGTTTCACCTCTACGGGCTCGAAGACAGCTCGAAAACGCTGGGGCAAGTGCTGTCCCTGTTTCCGGTGCTTCTGACGCTGGGCCAACTGGAAAAGCAAGCGAAAAAGCAGCCGCTGGCCGAAGAGCTGCTAACTTATCTAAGCAAGCTGCTAGCAAAATCGGCGGCCTACACGGCTGATGCCGGCGTGGTGAAGCTACGGGCCAAGCTCCAGGAAATACTGCGGCTCAGCGGGGCTGAAGAACTCCCCACAGTGGTATTTGCTGCCGATGACGCCTTTGGCGAAGCCCTGAATGAGTTTGTCCGCGGTCTAAGCGCAGACCCCAACGCCGGGCCGTGGTTACGCCTGCTGCAACTCTGGCAGCAGGCCAGTGGTGGGCAGCCCACGGCTAAGTTTCAGAAAGAAGCCGAGGCTGCCGTAGCAGCCATCGGCACCCCCAGCGTGGCCGAGCATTACGAGGTATGGCTGGGGGCTTTAGCCAGGCTGCCGGTGCAGGAGCTCAACCGCACCAACAACTACGCCGGCCAGACTTATACCTATACTGAGTGGCATTTTCTGAGCCAGACCAACCAGGATGCGGTAAAGGGCCTGCTCTGGACCAGCGTATCCGTGCTGAATACCGCCATGCTGCATTTCGTAGCGGATCTGACAGCCAAGTGCTACCGCAAAATTCCGGCAAAGGGTCAGCTGGCACCAAGCCTGGGCAACGCGGGCGTGTGGGTGCTAGCCCAGGGTGGCCTGCCCGGTGTGGCGCAACTTTCGCGCCTCTACGGTGCCGTAAAGCAGCCTAACACGCAGACCCTGATTGGGCGCTACCTCGAAAAGGCTTCGCTGGCGCTGGGCATGACGCCCGCCGAACTGGAAGACATGGCCGTGCCGGACTTCGGGCTGATAGACGGGCGTTCGGAACAAGCCTTCGGCGACTATCAGGTTGTGCTGGTCCTGGTAGGCGGTAAAGCCGAGCTTAACTGGAGTAAAGCCGGGAAGCCGCTAAAATCGGCTCCGGCAGCGCTTAAAAGCACCCACGCCGAAGCGCTGCGTCACCTCAAGCTCACCCAAGTGCAGGTTCAGCAGGCATACACTGCCCAGCGCGACCGGCTCGACCGCAGCTACATCAGCGGCCGGTGCCTGGCCTGGCCCCGCTTCCGGCGCTATTACCTCGAGCACGGTCTCATGGGCCGGCTAACCCACGCCCTAATCTGGCGCATCCATCACCCCGACGGTTCCTTTCACGATGCGTTGTGGCAAAACAACATTTGGCGCAATGCCCAAGGCCAAAATCTGCCTGAGCCTGCTGAGGCCGACACCATACAGCTCTGGCACCCGGTGCTGGCTTCCACCGATGAAGTGCTGGCCTGGCGCAGCTGGCTGGACGAACAACAGCTGCGCCAGCCCTTCAAGCAGGCGTACCGCGAAGTATACCTGCTGACGCCTCCCGAGGAGCACACCCGCACCTACTCCAACCGCATGGCCGCCCACGTGCTGCGCCAGCACCAATTCAGCGCCCTGGCGCGGGGCCGCGGCTGGACGTACCGCCTGATGGGCGCTTACGACAAAGGCTATGAGTCCGACTCTACCACCCTGGAGCTGCCGGCCCACGGCTTGCAGGCACAGTTCTGGGTGAGCGAAGTCAACGCCGACCAAGCCTGGAACGACGCCGGTATCTGGAACTACGTGAGTACCGACCAGGTGCGCTTTGTAAACCCGCACGGAGCCGTGCCGCTGCCCGAGGTGCCGCCGCTGGTGTTTTCGGAGGTGATGCGCGACGTAGATTTGTTTGTGGGCGTGGCCAGTGTGGGCAATGACCCACTCTGGCGCGACAATGGTGGTCTGGTGCAGTACCGCAACTACTGGGAAAGCTACAGCTTTGGGGAGCTAAGCGAAGTGGCCAAAACCCGCAAACTAGCCCTGGAACGGCTGGTGCCGCGCCTGAAAATCGGGCGGGTAAGTGAAATCAAAGACAGTTTCCTGGAAGTGCGCGGCCACCTGCGGACCTACAAAATCCACCTTGGCTCGGGCAATATTCTCATGACCCCCAACGACCAGTACCTGTGCATTGTGCCTGACCGCTCTGCCAAATCAGCTGGTACCGCCGATGTATTCCTGCCTTTTGAGGGCGACGCTGTGCTGTCCATCATCCTCAGCAAAGCCTTACTGCTCATGGACGACGACAAAATCACGGACGAAACAATAGTACGGCAGATTAAGCACCGGTAACGCAAGGCAGTAGTAGATCAGCCCCCAAGCACTAAGGCCTCGGCTAAACAGCCGAGGCCTTAGTGCTTGGGGTTTGTCCAATGTTTTGAGATAAGCAGCCCCAGCAGGCGCCATAGCTGCTCATCAAAGTACTGCGTGCTTTTGTTGTAGAGGTGTACCCGGTCCTTGCCACCTATGTTGTGGGCATGACCCGGGTACACGAAATAGTCGAGCTGTCTGCCTTTGTCGACGGCAGCTTTCAGGTAGTTGAGGCTGTGCTGCCACACCACCACATCGTCGATGGTACCCTGGATGAGCAGAAGCTTCCCCCGTAGCTTATACAACCAGCCTACGAAGGCTGGGGCGCGCCAACCTACAAAGGCTGCTAGCAGTGGTTGCGAAGCCCGTTTTTTACTTCGCCCGTCGGGAAACGATTCGGCTGCTCAAGGGGTTATATACAGTCTGGTTTACCTCCGAAACCCGGCACTATGCCCGATTTTCCGTATTTTTGCCCCATGAACAGCAAACCGCAGATTGAGTACGACGAGGACGTTCTGCTCCTGGAAGAAACCACCGATGTGCGCGACTTGGTGGTGTACAACGACGACGTAAACACCTTCGACCACGTCATCCGGACGCTCATTGACGTGTGCGGCCACGAGCCCGAGCAGGCTGAGCAATGTACGCTACTCATTCACTACAAAGGGCAGTGTACCGTTAAGCACGGCACCTTCGATGAGCTGGCGGGCATGTGCACGGCCATCCACGACCGGGGTATTTCGGCCGACGTTATTTAACTAATGTGCTGAGGTGTTGGAATGTGCTGAGGTGCTAATGATTGTTCTTGATTAGCACCTCAGCACATTCCAACACCTCAGCACATTATGCACACTAGCACATTCACTGAATGGAATTTCCTTCCAAACTGATAGAAAACGCCGTTGGCGAATTATCGAAGCTGCCGGGCATCGGAAAGAAAACGGCCCTGCGCCTGGCCCTGCACCTGCTGAAAGCCGAAACGGACACTACCGCTTCGCTGGCGGAGGCACTGGCGAAGATGCGCTTCGAAATCCGCTACTGCGACACCTGCCACAACATTTCCGATACGCCGGAGTGCAGCATCTGCGCCAGCAAGTTTCGGGACCAGAGCACCGTGTGCGTGGTCTCGGATATCCGCGACGTTATTGCCATCGAAAATACGGCCCAGTACCAAGGTATGTACCATGTGCTGGGCGGCGTTATCTCGCCCATTGAGGGCATCGGCCCCAGCGACCTGACCATTGACTCCCTGGTGGAGCGCGTGACGAAGGAGGGCTCCGAAATCCGGGAAGTCATTCTCGCCATCAGCCCCACCATGGAGGGCGACACCACGGCCTTCTACCTCTCGCGCAAGCTCCGCGACCTGCCTGAGCTGAACGTGAGCACCATTGCCCGGGGCATTCCCATGGGTGGCGAGCTGGAATACGCCGACGAAATTACCCTGGGCCGCTCCATTGTGGAGCGCCAGCGCCAGGCCCGGTAGCTGCCGACTGGCTGCACCTAGCACAAGCCCCGGATGGTTTTACCTTCCGGGGCTTATTGTTTTCAGCCAATACGGCGGCGCAGGTTCGCAATAACAACCCGACTGCTTACCTTTCGCGGCCTATTCTCCTGCCCGTGCCCTCGCCCGTTGTGAAGCTTTCTGTTGTTATCGTCAACTATAACGTCTGCTACTTTCTGGAGCAGGCGCTGTTGTCGGTGCGGCGAGCGGTGGAAAAGCTGGGCCAGCCGGTAGAAGTATTTGTGGTCGATAACAACTCCGTGGACGGCTCGGTGGCCATGGTGCGCGCCCGGTTCCCGGAGGTAATACTCATCGAAAACCACGACAACCCCGGCTTCTCGAAAGCCAACAACCAAGCCCTGCGCGTGGCCCGCGGCGAGTATGTGCTGCTGCTCAACCCCGATACGGTGGTGGAGGAGGATACTTTCCGACTGTGCTGCGCGTTTATGGATGCGCACCCACGGGCCGGTGGGCTGGGTGTGAAGATGCTCGACGGGCAGGGCAAATTTCTACCTGAAAGCAAGCGGGGCCTGCCCACGCCCTGGGTGGCTTTCTACAAGATTTTCGGGCTGGCCAAGCTGTTTCCGAAGTCGCGGCGCTTTGGGCGCTACCACCTGGGCTACCTTGATAAAGACCAGACCCACGAAATAGAAGTGCTCAGCGGAGCCTTTATGCTCATGCGCGCCGCTACCCTGGAGCAGGTAGGACTGCTGGACGAGGACTACTTCATGTACGGGGAAGACATTGACCTCTCGTACCGGATTACCCAGGGCGGTTGGCAGAACTTCTACTTCCCCGGCACGCGCATCATTCACTACAAAGGCGAAAGCACCAAGCGCACGAGCGTGAACTACGTGTTCGTGTTCTACCGCGCCATGGTCATCTTTGCCCGCAAGCACTTTGCTCCTGGGCGGGCCGGCACGTTCAGTTTCCTCATCAACCTGGCCATTTGGCTGCGGGCGGGGGCGGCCGTAGCCCAGCGCCTGGCTGCTCAGGCTGCCCCCGTGCTGCTCGATGCGGGCCTGCTGTATGGGGGCATGTACTTCCTGAAAACCTACTGGGAGCACAACCACAAGTACGTGCGCGTGCCCTACCCCGAAAAGTACATGCTGGTGGCCGTGCCGGTGTACGTGGCGGTGTGGCTGGTATCCGCGTTTTTCAGCGGGGCCTACGACCAGCCGACCAAGGCCCGGCGCATCGTGCGCGGCGTATTCCTTGGCACCCTCCTGATTTCAGCCGTGAGCAACTTCCTGGATGCCTGGCGCTTTTCCAAAGCTCTGATTGTGCTTGGGGGCGTGTGGGCAGTGGCGGCGCTGATCCTTCGGCGGCTGGTCACCAACTTTCTGCGCTACCGCACCTTCAGCCTCACCACCCAGCAGCCGAAGAACGTGGGCATTGTGGGGTCGTTTGAGGAAAGCCAGCGGGTGCGCCAGCTGCTGGAGCACGCCGCCGTGCCGGCCCGGGTGATTGGCTACATCGAGCCCAACCGGCTCCCGGGCCCCGGCAAAGCCTCGCGGGTGGGAGCAGCGTACGGCGGGTATGCCGCCCAGCCTGCCGCCGGCTCCCAGGCCGCGGCTACGCTCGTAGCCCCCGACACGCTGGAGGCGCCCGTGGATGACCTGCTGGGCGAGGTGCGGCAGCTCGAAGATATTATTCGCATCTACGGCCTCAACGAGCTAATCTTCTGCGGGCGCGACCTGACAGCCAGCCAGATCATCGGGCTCATGGTGAGCGTGCCTCAACACCCTCCGGTAGCCTACAAAATTCTGCCCCAGGATAGTGAGTACATCATTGGCAGTTCCGGTAAAGACTCCCCCGGCGACTATTACGCCCTGGATATTACCCTCAACCTCTTCCGCCCCCAGCAGGTACGCAACAAGCGGGTCGTAGACTTTGTCTCGAGCCTCGGGTTTCTAGTGCTGGCTCCCCTGCTGCTGTGGGGGCAAAAACACAAAGGTGGCTTTCTGCGCAACTGCCTGCGGGTGCTGAGCGGCTCCCGTACCTGGGTGGGTTTGCGCTACGCCGCGGCCCCGCGCCGCCTGGCTCGCGCCATTCTTTCTCCCGCTGATGCCGTGCAGGCTGCTGCCCCCCTCACCGGGACCACGCGCCGCCGCCTGGAGCTACTCTACGCCAAGGACTACGAAACCAGCACCGATATTCGCCTGCTGCTGCGGTGCTTCCGGGAACTGGGCCAGGAAGAGGAGTGAGGTGACCAGTGACAGGCCCTTATGGCGGGCAGACCGTCGTAAGAAGATACCTTTCCCGACACGTTAGAAACTGTAAAACCACCGAAAGCAAGTACTTGTAGTTCCGGGGGCACTCCGTACATTCCGCCTACTTTTGTGCTGGTCCGCTCATTTTCTCTCAATCAACCTTCTAATGTCCGCTGACGCTACTACCCTCGCGCCCCTCGTCTTGTCCGACCGCATCAACTCCATGCAGGAGTCGCAAACCATTGCCATGGCCAAAAAGGCCCGGGCCCTGGCTGCCGAGGGTTTCGATGTTATCAACCTGAGCTTCGGTGAGCCGGATTTCCAGACGCCCCAGTACATCAAGGACGCCGCCAAGGAGGCCCTCGACCAAGGCTACACGCTCTACACGCCCGTGCCCGGCTACCTGGAGCTGCGCCAGGCTATCTGCGACAAGCTCCAGCGGGAAAACAACCTCAGCTACAAGCCCGAGAACGTGGTGGTGAGCACGGGCGCCAAGCAGGCCCTGGTGAACGTGGTGATGAGCCTGGTAAACCCCGGCGACGAGGTAATCGTGTTTGCGCCCTACTGGGTGAGCTACGAGGAAATGGTGAAGCTGGCCGAAGGCGTGCCGGTGCCGCTGGTGGGCTCCCTGGAAAACGACTTTAAGGTAACGGCCGCCGAACTGGAAGCCGCCATCACGCCTCGCACCCGCCTAATCATGTACTCCTCGCCCTGCAACCCCACGGGCTCGGTGTTTAGCCGCGAAGAGCTGGGCGCCATTGCCGAGGTAGTAGCTCGAAACCCGCACGTGCACGTGCTGGCCGACGAGATTTACGAGTACATCAACTTCGTGGGGGAGCACGTGAGTATCGCCCAGTTCGACGAAATCAAGGACCGGGTGATTACCGTGAACGGCTTCTCGAAGGGCTACGCCATGACGGGCTGGCGCGTAGGCTACCTGGTGGCCCGCAAGGAAATTGCCAGCGCCTGCGAAAAAATCCAGAGCCAGATTACCTCCGGCACGTGCTCTATTGCCCAGCGCGCCAGCCTGGCGGCTCTGCAGGGCGGCCGCAGCTCCGCCGATGAAATGGTGACGGCCTACCACCGCCGCCGCGACCTGGTGCTGGAGCTGGCCAAAGACATTCCCGGCTTCCGTACGCCCACGCCCAGCGGCGCCTTCTACGTTTTCCCCGATGTGAGCGGCTGCTTTGGCAAGTCCACGCCCGAGGGGCAAACCATCAGCTCGGCCGCCGACCTGGCCATGTACCTGCTCAACGACGCCCATGTGGCCGCCGTGGATGGGGGGGCCTTCGGGGCCCCGGCCTGCATCCGCTTCAGCACCGCCGCCGCCGATGACAAGCTGCGCGAGGCCTTCCAGCGCATCAAAAACAGCGTGTCCAAGCTGGCGTAGCTAGCGCAAATCCTTTTTGGAAAGACCGTCATTCCGAGCGCAGGCGAGGAATCTTGCGTGCTGATGTTTGAGTAGTAATTCAACATCAGCACGCAAGATTCCTCGCCTGCGCTCGGAATGACGTTTTGCTTACTGGCTGGCCGTATGTGCAGCGTTGTGGCCGGGCTTCCTACCTTTGTAGTTCTGTACCTGACTTTTCTTTGATGCCTGCTGCTGCGCTGCCCGCTTCCCTGCCCGATTTATTTACTGCATTCAATGGTCTCACGGTGCTTATTGTGGGCGACGTGATGATGGATGCCTACGTGTGGGGCAAGGCCGCCCGCCTCTCGCCTGAAGCGCCGGTGCCCGTGGTGAACGTGAGCCGGCAGGAGCAGCGTCTGGGCGGCGCCGCCAACGTGGCCCTGAACGTGCAGGCCCTGGGGGCTACCCCGCTGCTGTGCGCCGTGGTCGGCCAGGACCAAGGCGGCGACCAGCTGCTGGATCTGCTACACGCCGGGGGGCTTTCAGCCGAGGGAATGGTACGCTCCACGCATCGGCCTACCACGGTAAAGCAGCGCATTCTGGCCCAGGGGCAGCAGCTGCTGCGCATCGACTCGGAAGTGGAAACCGACCTGAACGCTGAGGAAAACGCCGACCTTACCGCCCGCTTCCAGCTGCTGCTGCCTCGTGCCGATGTGGTCATCTTCGAGGACTACGACAAGGGTGTACTCAACGCGGAAAGCATCCGGCAGTTTATTTCCCTGGCCCGTGAGCAAGGTATTCCTACGGTCGTCGACCCCAAGAAGAAAAACTTCCTGGCTTACCAGTACTGTACCTTGTTCAAGCCCAACCTGAAAGAGCTGCGCGAAGGCCTTAAGCTGGACTTCAACGACGCCGACCGGCCCAATTTTGAAGCGGCCGTAGAAAAGCTGCGCGAGGTGCTGCACCCCGAAATAGTGCTGGTCACCTTGTCGGAACGAGGGGTATTCGTGGAAGACGGCGAGCTGACCCGCACGTACATTCCCGCGCATCTACGCACTATCTCCGACGTTTCGGGCGCTGGCGACACCGTTATCAGCATTGCGGCCCTGTGCGTGGCTCTGGGCCTGCCCGCGCCCGTTACGGCGGCGCTGGCCAACCTGGGTGGCGGCTTGGTGTGTGAGCAGGTAGGCGTAGTTCCCATCGAAAAGCAACTGCTTCTGGCCGAAGCCCAGGAAAAAGGCCTGAAGCTGCAATAGCTGATGTAGTACTTGCGAGCCGCAGTAATCTACGCCCCGAGCAACGCCCTTAGCTCCAAAATGAGAAAAGCCCTTTCCCATACGCAATGGGAAAGGGCTTTGCTGGTAAAAGGGCGTTTCGTACTGCGCAGAGGACGAGTTAAATCTGCCCTTCGCGGGCCAGGGTGCTGAACTCCTTTACAGTTTCGATGAACACCTTCACGTTGTCGGGGTTGGTGTCGGGGTACACGCCGTGGCCCAGGTTGGCAATGTGGCGCTGGGGCCCGAAGCGGCGCAGCATCTGGATGGTGGCGTGCTGCACCTGTTCCGGCGTCCCGTAGAGGGCGCAGGGGTCGAGGTTGCCTTGCAGGGTTTTGCTTTCGCCCACCACGGCACGCACGGTCTGCGGGTCCTCGTTCCAATCCAGCCCGATGGTACGGCAGGGCAGCGTGGCAAACTCGGGCACGGCAAAAAAAGCGCCCTTGGCAAATACCGTTACGGGTACGCCGGGCAGGGCTTCGCAGATTTCGCGGATGTAGCGCGTGCTGAACTCGTGGTAGTGGTGGGGAGGCAGAATACCCGCCCAGGAGTCGAATACCTGAATGAGGTTCGCACCCGCTTCCACCTGCGCCTGCAGGTAGGCAATGGTCGTGGCCGTAATCTTGCGCAGCAGCTCGTGGGCTAGGGCTGGCTCGGTGTAAAGCAGGCGGCGGGCTTTGCTGAAGGTTTTGGAGCCGTGGCCCTCCACCATATAGGCCAGAATCGTCCAGGGGGCGCCGGCAAAACCGATGAGCGGCACGCGTCCGTTGAGGCCGCGCTTGGTTACGCGGATGGCTTCCAGCACGTAGCCCAGGTGCTCCTCAGGATCGGCGATGCGCATGCGGGCCACGTCGTGCGCGTTCTGAATGGTTTCGGGGAACAGCGGGCCGCGGGCTTCCACCATCTCATAGGTGAGGCCCATGGCTTCGGGCACCACCAGAATATCGGAGAAGATGATGGCCGCGTCTACGTCCAGGGCATCGACGGGCTGAATGGTTACTTCGGCGGCCAGCTCGGGCGTTTCGACTAGTTCCTTGAAGCCGCTCAGGCGGCCCCGCAGGGCGCGGTACTGGGGCAGGATGCGGCCCGCCTGGCGCATCAGCCACACGGGGGTACGTTCGGTATCTTCGCCGCGGGCGGCACGGAGCAGGAGGTCGTTCTTCAGCATAATCGGGGCAAAGGTACAAAGGGGGAATGAGTGGGTGAAGGCGCGGTGTTGATGTTCGCGCTTTCGCCCACTCATTCTGCCTTTAATGCGTAAGCCCCGGAAACAACGCCTTGATGGCCGTAGCCAGAAAATTGACCCCAATGGCCAGCGTGATAAAGCCCATAATGCGCGCCAGGGCTGCCATACCGGGCCGTCCCAGAAACCGCGTGAGCCGCAGCGACGACATCAGGATGATATAGGCCGCCAGCGCCACCAGCACAAACCCGAGGATGATAAAGCCCATGTCCAAGTAGGAGAGGTGCCCGGCGAACAAGCCAATGCACACGGCCATGGACCCCGGCCCCGAGAGCATGGGCATGGCCAGCGGGGTAAACGAAATATCGTTTTTGTGCATGCTTTCCTCCAATGTGGCGTCCGAAACTTTGGCGCGGTTGCCGCCGGGCGTGAGCAGGTCGAAGGCGGAGCGCATGAGCAGAATGCCTCCCGCGATGCGCAGGTGGTGGATGTTGATGCCAAAGAAATTGAGCACGTACTGCCCCGCGAAAAATGACACGGTAAGCACCGCAATCATGTACAGGCAGGCCTTCAGGCCGATGTTGGCGCGCTCCTGGGGCGTGTCGCCCTCAGTGAGCGTGAGGAATACCGGCATGGCCCCGAAGGGGTTCACAACGGAGAACAAGGTAGTGAAGGTGGCGAGCAGGATTTCCATGGGCGGCGCGCGGGAAGCAGGGGCAAGCCAAAGGTACGAGCCTTTGAGAATCAGCAAAGAGGAAAAATGCTATGTTTAAGGAGCCAACCACCGCGCCCACGGCGCGTAGAACCGCGCAAGCAGGTTGAGCTTTCCTATTTCCGTTCTTGTGTCCATGACTACTTTACCCCCCGCGCCCTCGGGCACTGACTCGCCCGCCACGCCCGATGCTACGCCCATTGTGGGCATTATCATGGGTTCCCAATCCGATTTGAAGGTGATGAACGGGGCATCCGAGTTGCTGCGGCAGTTTGGGGTGCCTTTCGAAATGACACTCGTGTCGGCCCACCGCACGCCCCACCGCTTAGTAGAATATGCCGAAACCGCCCGCAAGCGTGGCTTGCGGGTTATCATTGCTGGGGGAGGAGGGGCCGCCCACCTGCCGGGCATGGTAGCCGCCTTCACCACGCTGCCCGTGATTGGGGTACCTATCAACTCCACTACGTCTATTCGTGGGCTCGACTCGGTGCTGTCAATGGTGCAAATGCCGGCGGGGGTGCCCGTGGCTACGGTATCCATTGATGGGGCCCCCAACGCCGCCGTGCTGGCCACCCAAATTCTGGGCCTGAGCAATGCCCGCCTGGCCGATGTCCTGGAAAAGTACCGAACCTCGCTCAAGGATAAGGTGATGCGCACCATCGACGAGCTGCGTAAAGGCGGGTTCAGCGACGATTGATCCGGCGAAACTCGTCTTTTTCCGGTATGCTAAACCCCGTAACGGGGCTCTAGCGTACAAAACTTCCCACCCCATTCCGCTCCCCGCAGTGCCCGATTTTAGCGCTATGCCTGTTTGGCTGATTATTCTTCACGGTCTGGCGCTGCTGCTCGCAGTGGCCGCCGTGGTGGCTACGTTGCTGCCCTTGCTGCGCCAAACGGCGTGGTGGATTCGCGTGTGCGACTTCCCCCGCCTGCAGATTGTGGGCGTTACGATGTTGGTGCTGGCTACCGGCCTCGTGCTGGGCTGGCACCAGCTGCCCGGCTATTGGGGCCTCACGCTGCTGGGCATGCTGGCCGTTGTCGTGGTCTACCAGCTGATTCGCATCATGCCCTATACCCGCCTGGTGCGCAAGCAGGTGGGCGACAGCACCGCCAAAGCCAGCCAGGGCCACCTGAGCCTGGTGATGATGAACGTATTGCAGTTTAATAAGCAAGGAGCCCGGGCCCTGGCCGTGATTCAGGAAATGGACCCCGATATCATCATGGCGGTAGAAACCGACCAGTGGTGGCTGGACCAGTTGCGGCCGCTGGAAAAGACGCACCCCTACACCTGCCACGAGCCCCTCGACAATACCTACGGCCTGCTGTTCTTCTCGCGCCTGCCCCTGGAAAACTGTACGATTAAGTACTTGCTGGACGACGACATTCCGTCCATCCACACCTACGTGGACCTGCCCGGCACCAAAACCCGGGTGCGCATCTACGGATTGCACCCCAAACCGCCGGCGCCCCAGGAATCCAAAACCAGCACCAAGCGCGACGCTGAGCTGCTGCTGGTAGGCAAAGAAATTGACCGCCGCGACGAGCCGACCATCGTGTTCGGGGACATGAACGACGTAGCCTGGTCGCACACCTCCGAGCTGTTCCGCCGCATCAGCGGGCTGCTCGACCCGCGTGTGGGCCGCGGTCTGCTGCCCACGTTCCACGCCGACTACCGCCTCATGCGCTGGCCCCTCGACCACGTGTTTGTATCACCGCACTTCAAGGTAGATGATATGGAACGCCTGCCCTACGTGGGCTCCGACCACTTTCCCATCTACATCAAGCTCAGCTACGAACCCGCGCACAAAGTCATTCAGGAGGTAAACGCGGAGGAAGCGGATGCCAGTGACCATGAGGAGGCCTTGGAAAAAATAAAGGAAGGCTTCGAAGAGGAAAACGAGGAGGAAGAGGACGAGGCTACCAATCCCCAGCCCAAGAAAGAGCTGACGACGTAGCCCGCTCGCAGCGCCTGTGCTTTGCTTAGGATGACGCGCGTTATTTCGGCTGAAACGCCCGTATTGCGTGGGCAACTTCCGCTACCTGTGCTGCCGTCATACCGGGCCAGAGCGGAAGACTAAGGCAGGTGGTGGCCAGCTGTTCGGCAAGAGGGAACTGCCCTTTGGCAAACCCCAGGTGCTGGTAAGCCGGCTGCAGATGCGGGGGCACCGGGTAATGCACCGCCGTGCCGATTCCGTGGGCCGCGAGGTGCTGCTGCAGCGCAGCCCGGTGCGGCGTGTGCACTACGAAGAGGTGGTAGACGTGGGAGGAGGTAGCCAACTGCTCGGGTAACTGCAGCCACGGAATACCCGCCAGGTGGTTATTGTACCAGGCGGCCAGCTGCTGGCGCTCCAGAGTCCAGCGGGGTAAGAGAGGGAGTTTTACGCGCAAGATGGCGGCCTGCAGCTCATCTAACCGGGCATTCTGGCCAATGACTTCGTTCTGGTATTTCTGGCGGGAACCATAGTTGCGCAACACGCGTAGCTGCTCGGCCAAGGCAGTATCGTTGGTGGTAAGGGCACCGGCGTCGCCGAGGGCGCCGAGGTTCTTGGTGGGATAGAAGCTGGTGGCGTTCAGGTGGCCGAAAGACCCGGTAAGCTGGCCGTGGCTGGTAGCGCCGTGCGCTTGAGCGTTGTCTTCCACTACCCACAAGCCGTGCTTCTGGGCCATTTGCATGATAGCAGCCATGTCGCAGGCCTGCCCGTAAAGGTGCACGGGTATAATAGCGCGGGTCCGCGGCGTAATGGCGGCGGCCAGCCGCGCCGGGGCGAGGTTGCTGGTAGCCACGTCGGGCTCTACCGGCACAATGGTAGCGCCCACGTAGGATACGGCCAGCCAGGTAGCCACGTAGGCGTTGCTGGGTACCAGCACTTCGTCGCCGGGGCCAATGCCCAGGGCCAGCAGCGCCAGGTGCAGGGCTGCTAGGCCACTGCTCACGCCCACGCAGTGTGCCGTGTGGCCGAAAGCGGCGTACTCTGCTTCAAAGGCCCGCACTTCCTCACCCAGCACATACCACTCCGAGTCGAAGACCCGGGCCATGGCTTCGAGCGTGGCGGCCCGGATCTGTTGGTTCTGGGTAGTGAAGGAAAAAAAAGGAACGGGCATAAGAGGCAGGACAGGGAAACTACAACCGCAAGGTAGTACGCGCCGGGCCTACTCTCCGCCTTCGTACAGAAAGGCCATTTGGCGGGTGTTGAGGCTGCTGGGCAAACTCCGCATAGCCACATTGCGCAGCTTTATCAGCAAGGGGTTACTCAGGTGCGCCGCTTTCCCCAGCTGCCACGACTGCTCCACGATGCGCGTGGTGCGGGGGCGGCGGCGCTGGTCGAACTGCTGAAAGGCGGCCGGCAGGTCAGGAGTAGCGTGCAGGCAGCGGGCCAGGGAGGCAGCATCTTCCACAGCCTGGCCCGCGCCCTGGCCCATGTTGGGCGTCGTCGCGTGGGCGGCGTCGCCAATGAGCAGCACCCGGCCAAAGTGGAAGTGCGGCAGCGGCTTCAGGTCCAGAATGTCTCCCCACACCAGCTGCTCATCGGTACTTAAAGCCAGCAGCTGCGGAATGGGGGCGTGGAAGCTCGCAAAGTGCTGTTGCAGGTCGCTCATGCGGAATGCTTTGAAGGGCGCATGATTCGCTTCCGGGCTGTTGATGCAGGCAAACCAGTACACCTGCCCATTGCCCAGCGGCACCATGCCAAAGCGCCCCGTGCGCCCCCAGGTCTCGGTTGTCTGACCCGCCGTGAGGCCCAGGGACGATGCCTGCACCACGCTGCGCCAGCAGGTGTACCCCGCGTAGCGCGGCTGACTGCCGGGCAATAGCTGCAGCCGTACCCGCGACCGGATGCCGTCGGCACCAATAAGGGCGTCGGCCGTAGTCTGGGTGCCGTCCTCAAAATAAGCCGTGACCTGCGCATCGTGCTGCTCAAACCGAGCGAGGCGCTTGCCCAAGTGTACGCAGCCAGCGGGCAGGGCCGCCAGCAGTACTTGCTGCAGCGAAGCCCGATGAATGGCGAGGTTGTCATAGCCTAGCCGATCGGTAAAGGGGCGGGTATCTACCGTGTTGAGGGGTTTCCCATTCTCCTCCAGCAGGCCGATGCCCGTGAGCGGAAAGCCCTGGGCCTGCACGGCCGCGTGGAGTCCCATTTGGGCCAGGGCCCGCATGGCGTTGGCCCCCAGCACTACGCCGGCACCCACTTCCCGTAGGGCCGACGCCGCTTCAAACACTTGCACTTGGTGTCCTGCTTGTAGCAAGGCTTGGGCTGTGGCCAAGCCTGCAATACCGCCACCGATGATGAGAAAGTTAGCCATAGAAACGCGGATATTTGGTGCGGCCCAAAGGTAGCGGCGGAATGGTTTCGGCAAAGGCTAAGCGGTGTTATGATCGTCATTCCGAGCATGCCGAGGAATCTTGCGTGCTGATGTTGCGGTGGTAATTACTACACTAGCGAGATTCCTCGGCAAGCTCGGAATGACGTCCTAGTGTCAGCACGCGAGATGCTTCGCTCCGCTCTGCATGACGTGCTGGAAAACGCCCAGACGCAAAAAGGCCCGGCAGATATTCTGCCGGGCCTTTTTTAACTCAAATCAGCCGATTACTTCTGGCCGTCTACTTCTTCGTAGTCCACGTCGGTCACGTTGTCGTGGCCGGCACCCGATTGGCCGTTGCCGCCGGGCTGCTGACCGGCACCGCCGAAGGGGTTGCCACCTTCGGCGCCGGGCTGACCTGCGGGGCCGCTCTGGGCGTACATTTCCTGCGAGGCAGCCTGCCAAGCCGCGTTGATGGCGGCCATAGCCGTATCAATCTGACCGAGGTCTTTGCTCTCGTGGGCTTTCTTGAGGTCGGCCAGGGCGTTTTCTACGGCCGTTTTGTTGCCGCCGCTCAGCTTGTCGCCGTACTCCTGCAGCTGCTTCTCGGTCTGGAAGATCATCGAGTCGGCCTGGTTGACTTTCTCGATTTTCTCGCGCTCGGCCTTGTCAGCTTCGGCGTTGGCCTGGGCTTCCTGGCGCATGCGCTCAATGTCGGCGTCCGAGAGGCCGGAAGAAGCTTCAATGCGGATTTTCTGCTCTTTGCCGGTGCCTTTATCCTTGGCCGTTACATGCAGAATGCCGTTGGCATCAATGTCGAAGGTTACTTCTATCTGCGGAACGCCGCGGGGTGCTGGCGGAATCGAGTCGAGGTGGAACTTGCCAATGGTGCGGTTCTGCGAAGCCATGGGCCGCTCGCCCTGCAGCACGTGGATTTCCACGGAAGGCTGGTTGTCGGAAGCCGTCGAGAAGGTCTCAGACTTCTTGGTCGGAATGGTCGTGTTCGACTCGATGAGCTTGGTCATCACGCCGCCCATCGTCTCGATACCCAGCGAAAGCGGCGTTACGTCGAGCAGGAGCACGTCTTTCACCTCACCGGTCAGTACACCGCCCTGGATGGCAGCGCCCACGGCTACTACTTCGTCGGGGTTAACACCTTTTGAAGGCTTCTTGCCGAAGAATTTCTCTACCTCTTCCTGGATGCGCGGAATGCGGGTCGAGCCACCTACCAGAATCACATCGTTGATGTCGGAAGTGCTCAGACCAGCGTCCTGCAGGGCTTTCTTCACCGGCTCCATCGAGCGACGAATCAGCGAGTCGGCCAGTTGCTCGAACTTCGAGCGGCTCAGCTTCACCACCAGGTGCTTGGGGCCCGAGGCCGTAGCGGTGATGTAAGGAAGGTTGATTTCGGTTTCCGTCGAAGAAGACAGCTCTACTTTGGCTTTCTCCGCAGCTTCCTTCAGGCGCTGCAGGGCCATAGCATCCTTGCGCAGGTCGAGGCCTTCGTTTTCAGAAGAGAAAGTTTCCGCAAGGAAGTTGATGATAACCTGGTCGAAGTCGTCGCCGCCGAGGTGGGTGTCACCGTTGGTGCTCAGTACTTCGAATACGCCGTTGTCCAGCTCCAGAATCGAAATATCGAACGTACCACCGCCGAGGTCATACACGGCTACTTTGTGGTTCGAGTGGTCTTTGTCGAGGCCGTAAGCCAGAGCGGCGGCCGTAGGCTCGTTGATAATGCGCTTCACATCGAGGCCGGCAATAGCACCGGCTTCTTTGGTGGCCTGGCGCTGGGCGTCGTTGAAGTAGGCGGGCACCGTAATCACGGCTTCCGTTACGGGCTGGCCGAGGTAATCTTCGGCGGTCTGCTTCATTTTCTGCAGAACCATAGCCGAAATTTCCTGGGGCGTGTACTGCCGGTCGCCGATTTTCACGCCAACCGTGTTGTTGGAGCCGCTGCCCAGGGCGTAGGCCACGTGCTTGGCTTCTTCGGAAACCTCCGAGAAGTTGCGGCCCATAAAACGCTTGATCGACTGAATGGTGTTATGCGGGTTGGTAATGGCCTGACGCTTAGCCGGGTCACCTACTTTACGCTCGCCTTTACCGTTGTCGAGGAAGGCTACAATCGACGGAGTCGTGCGGCGGCCTTCGCTGTTTGGAATCACCACCGGCTCGTTGCCTTCCATTACGGCCACGCAGGAGTTGGTGGTGCCGAGGTCAATACCAATTATTTTTCCCATTGTTCAGGAGTATCGTTAGGGTGTTGAGGTGTCAGGTTCAGGAGCGCCGAAGCACTCACGCCGGGGGAATTACAAGACGCGTACCAGCCCGGTTGAAGCGGGTTTTCCGTGACAGATTGTCATTTCTGCATGTTTGTTGGCTCGAAAACCCGACGGTCTGACTTCTACGGGTGCAAGCGGCTTTGGATACTCTGCCAGGCGGGCATAAGTGGGCGTTGCGTAGAAGCCCGCGCCGTCGCTTGGCTATGCTGAGTGACGGCTACGCTTGAGCGGCTGTGCCGCGAATCCGGCCGCGCCGTTGTTAAAAATGGTTCGAATGGCGCAGAACGCCCCGGCACAGCCGAGCGACGACGGAAGTGGGATTAAACCGCGACCCGGTCGTTTGTCGGAAAAATTTGGCGTCTGAAGTAGGGAGTAGCATAATCCCACCTAATTTGGGCTAGATTACGCTACTTCATAGCGTACTATGGATGGATTGCCGCTACTTGCAGAGCTGAGGAGTAGCGGCAACCTGAATGTTAGCAGCAATTTGGACACTCACCCTATTTTTAAGCCTTAATGAAAAGAAAAACATTTATATCTGTCATGCTAATCCTTGGAGTCTATTACTCAGTAACATTCACTTCCGAGGCAAAAAAAATATAAAATACTAAACGAAATAATAAAAGACGATAGCCTTTACTTCTTAAAAGTTTATAAACAAACCAACAGGATTGCCATTTTTGAAAATAATATGAAGGAGTTTAGTTTGTTTGACAAACTCTATGTTTTTACCCAAAAAATACTACAGTCACAAAATATAAAAGAAGATAAAATTGAATACTATGCACATAATCCAGATACAAAACATTCTACAGAAATAGTTGACAGTTGTGACAGAAAACTTGATTTTGTATATAAGATTTCACTCCCCATTGTTTCATCAGACAACAAAACAGCAATAATAAATATCAATGAAGATTGCAACTGCGGATTGGGTGGATATTGGGGAACATTTGTATTTCGAAAAGAGAATGGCAAATGGAAATTAGTGCAAACATATAACTATATAATTAGCTAAAATGCTGCCAGCAAGAGTATTTGCAAAAGTAGGGCTGGACATTGTAACATCAATTATGTCCAAGCATCAACATCGGTTCGGGCTCGACGTTCAACTTTAGTTCATAACTTCAACAACATATTTTCAAATGAGCATTTGTATCGGGCTGGACAATCAATGAATTTCCAGCCTTCGCAAATACCTGCTCGTTACTTAAATGATAGTATAAGTAATTCGGCGGTGGTATAAAGACAGGTGATGCACACAAAAACGAGTGTTTGCAAAAGCCGCTTCTCAAAGGGCCTAAAGCAACTAATGCCACTGTCCAGAAAACCCTAATCACCTCCATTTATACCACCGCCAGTAATTCTTGAAACTGGAATTGATCAAATGCCAAACGCACCCGAATCCAGCTGGATTCGGGTGCGTTGTGCTAAGTGCAGTTGGAATTCGGTGCGTTTCAGTTATTCCGTCACCACTACTTCCTGATACTGCCGCGCCTTACCCGGCAGCGTCTTGTGCTTCTCCTTGCCCAGGGCGGCGGCGGGCTCGGGTACCCAGTGATGCAGGCCGCCAGCACGCTCATCGTTGAAGGTGACGGGAATATCGTCGGCGGCGGTGCGCTCTTTCCAGGTTTGGTGCTGAGTGCCGTCGTCGCGGCGCTCCATGGTGATGCACTGCTCCACGGGGCACACCAGGGAGCAGAGGTTGCAGCCCACGCAGTTCTCGTCGATGATTTCGGGGATGCGCGTGCCCGCGTTGAGCTTGATGGCCTGGTGGGCGCCGTCCTCGCAGGCCGTGTAGCACAGCTGGCAGCCGATGCACTTATCGGGGTTGATGTGGGCGGTGACTTTGTACTTGAGGTTGAGGTCTTCCCAGTGCTTCACGTTGGGCAGGGCCCGGCCCACCATGTCGTCAATGGTGTGGAATCCTTTTTCGCGCATGTACTGCTCCAGCCCGCTGGTCATTTCCCGGATGATGCCGAAGCCGTAGTGCATGGCCGCCGTGCACACCTGCACCGAGGAAGCCCCCAGCAGGATGTGCTCCACGGCGTCGCGCCAGGTTTCGATGCCACCGATGCCGGAAATGGGCAGGCGCACGTCGGGGTGCTGGGCGCAGTTTTTCACCATGTTCAGGGCAATGGGTTTCACGGCCGGCCCGCAGTAGCCGCCGTTGCTGCCCTTGCCATCCACAATCGGGTAGGGGGCAAACAAGTCCAGGTCCACGCCCACAATGCTCTGGATGGTGTTGATCAGCGAAATGGCGTTGGCGCCCCCGCGTCGCGCGGCCATAGCGGGCTCAGTAATGTCACTGATATTGGGCGTGAGCTTCACGATAACCGGGATGCGCGCTACTTCCATTACCCACTCCACAATAGTCTGCAGCACTTCGGGCTCCTGGCCAACGGCCGAGCCCATACCCCGCTCGCACATGCCGTGGGGGCAGCCGAAGTTCAGCTCGATGCCGTCGGAACCCGCGTTTTCGGCGTCGCGCACGATGTCGTGCCACTCTTGGCGGCTTTGCACCATGAGGGAGGCTATAACGGCGTGGTGCGGGAAACGCTTCTTCACTTCCTCAATCTCACGCAGGTTATCGGCTAGGGGGCGGTCCGAAATCAGCTCGATGTTGTTGAAGCCCATCATGCGCTTGTCGCGGTAGTCCACGCTGCCGTAGCGGCTCGACACGTTCACCACGGGCACGCCCAGGGTTTTCCACACGGCCCCGCCCCAGCCGGCGTCAAAGGCTTTCATCACCTGATACCCCGAGTTGGTGGGCGGCGCCGAAGCCAGCCAGAATGGATTGGGCGACTTGATACCGGCAAAATTGATGGAGAGGTCAGGCATAATGGGGAGGCTAGAAGGAGAGAAGCTAGAAGAAGCTAGTTCCCCTCCTTATTTGAAGGAGGGGTGCCCGGAGGGCGGGGTGGTTGAGCTAGAATTAGAAAGCTAGAGCCATTATTCGTGCAGGCGGTTTTACCACCCCGGCCTTCGGCCACCCCTCCTTCAAATAAGGAGGGGAGTATTCTAGTTCTAGCCTTAGCTTTTAGTAAGGAATTGGTGAATGCCGTGAGCGGCAGCTTTGGCTTCGGCGGCGGCATTTACTACCTCCGCGCCGCCGTTAGCCGCGTCGCCCGAGGCGAAGTAGCGCGGGTTGGTCGTTTGGCCGGTGTTGGGATTGAAGACGATGCAGCCTCTGCCATCGACCTGCAGCTCGGGAATGAGGCCGAGGAAGCTGGTTTGCTTGGCCTGGCCGGTGGCTTTTATCACCATGTCGCAGGGCTCCACGAACTCCGAGCCCGGTACGATCTGCACCTGCCCGTTCAGGGTGGCGGTGCGCACGAACTTCACGCCTTCCACCTTGCCGTTGCCCAGGATTTCCAGGGGAGCCACGTTGAACAAGCCTTGCACACCTACGCCTTTAGCCAGGTCATACTCGAACTCGTAGGCGCCCATTTCCTCCTTGCCGCGGCGGTAGGCCAGCACCACTCGTTCCGCGCCCAGCCGCGCCGATTCGGAAGCGGCATCCATGGCGGTGTTGCCGCCGCCCAGCACAATCACCTTGCGGCCCACGGCGGTTTGCTCTTGCCGGATGCGCAACTGCTCGATGAATTCCACCGCGCCCACGCAGTTTTCCCGGTTCTCGCCCGGCAAGCCCAGCGCCGACGTGTGCCCCAGCCCGATGCCCAGGAAGATGGCCGAGTACTCCTTTTCCAGCTTTTCCAGATCGGGGCGGGTGCTGATGGCGTAGTTATAATGTACCCGAAAGCCGAACTGGGCTTCCAGGTAGGCCATTTCGGCCAGCGTTTCCTCGTTGGTGATTTTGTAGGGCGCCACGCCGTAGAGCGTCAGGCCCGAAGGCTTACTTTTTGCCTCGAATACGTCTACCTCGTGGCCCAGCTTGCGCAGCTCGCAGGCGCAGGAAATGCCCGCTGGCCCGGCTCCAATCACGGCTACGCGAAACCCGGTAGGCGTGCCCGGCTGAAACAAGTGCTTGCCCTGGTCCATCACCTTGCGCGTAGCATGGCTTTGCAGCCGCCCAATTTCGATAGGTTTGGCTCCGGTGGCCGTGTACACGCACGAACCCTCGCAGAGCACCTCGGTGGGGCACACCTTGCCGCAGGCATTGCCGAAGTAGTTGGCCTCGTAAATGGTGCGGGCCGCGCCGGTAGCATTACCGGAGTTGATCTGCCGAATAAACAGCGGAATATCAATGCCGGAAGGACAGGCCTTGATGCAGGGCGCATCAAAGCAAAACAGACAGCGGGAGCTTTCTAGCAGCGCCTCCGAGTTGCTCATCAGCGGCCTAAGCTGAGCAAAGTTTTCAGCGAATTCCTGCTCGGTAGTGGGGGGAGTGTATTCGGCCATTTGGGGAGTTTCGGGTTAGGAGTTTGGAGTTTCGGGTTAGGCTGTGTGGACAATAGAGCTGTTAGCTGCTCTGTCTGGTTTTTTTGCTGGCCGTCCGCACAGCCTGGAAGAAGGCAGGAATTTTGGGCGTAAAACAGGCAGGGAGCCAACTCGGAACCCAAAACTCCAAACCCGAAACCCTTACAGCTCCACCAGTTTCTCGTAGGTTTCGGGGCGCCGGTCGCGGAAAAACTGCCAGGTGGCGCGCACTTCGTCTATCATGTCGAGGTCAAACTCGCTTACCAGCAGCTCATCCTTGTATTCGTCGGCTTGGGCAATGATCTGGCCGCGCGGATCCACGAAGTAGGAGGTGCCATAGAAGCGGCCCAGGTTCCAGGGTTTCTCCTCACCTACGCGGTTGATGCAGCCCATGAAGTAGCCATTGGCCGCGGCGTGCGCCGGCTGCTCCAGCTTCCAGAGGTATTGGGAGAGGCCCGCTACCGTGGCCGAGGGGTTATACACGATTTCCGCCCCATTGAGCCCCAGCACGCGGGCGCCATCGGGGAAGTGCCGGTCGTAGCAGATGTACACGCCCACCTTGGCATACTTGGTCTGAAATACCGGATAGCCCAGGTTGCCGGGTTTGAAGAAGAACTTCTCCCAGAAGCCCGAAGTATGCGGGATGTGGTTTTTGCGGTACTTGCCCAGGTAGGTACCGTCGGCGTCGATGACGGCAGCCGTGTTGTAGAGGAAACCGGCCGATTCCCGCTCGTACACCGGTACAATGATGACCATGTTGTACTTCTTGGCGTACTCGGCCATGCGCTCCGTGGTGGGCCCGGGCACCGACTCGGCGGAGGCGTACCAGGCTTTGTCCTGACCGGGACAGAAGTAGGGCGTGTTGAAAATTTCCTGCAAACAGAGAATCTGCACGCCCTGGCGGCCGGCTTCCTCAAGCAGCGGAATGTGCTTCTGCACCATGGCTTCCTTGATTTCCTCGATGCTGCCTTCGCCTTCCGTCATCGGCAGGCTCATCTGAATCAGGCCGGATTTAACAATTCTGGGCATATACTTTGGGTTTCGGGTTTAGAGTTTTGGGTTTCGAGTTGTTGCCATTAATAAGGTGTCATCAAGCGGGTTTGTATCGTTCACCCCTAACTGTGGTGGCATTGAGGTATTTTTGTAATCCCTTGATAAGGCGTGATATTTCATCAGTTTGGGCCGTGAGCATCTCAAATTCAGCGTGGGTCAAGTACTGTTGGTCAAAGGCTCGGTATAGCTGAGAACGAACCTCACCGGCCGAGCCCTTAGCAATGCCCAGAAACTGCAGAAATTCACCCCGGCCGCCCCGATCGAAGCCCTCCGCAATATTGTCCATCACTGAACCTGCTGCCCGGCGCAGTTGGTCGCGCAGGGCAAAATCCCGCGCCAGCTCACCTTTTTTGGATATCCCATAAATGGCTTTTGCCATTTCCCGAGCTTTCCGCCAAGCTTCCAGCTCCTCGAAACATTGGATGGTAGCCATAATTCTTTCAGTTTTGAGTTTCGGGTTTAAAGTTTTGGGTTTGAAGTCCGATTCAACTCGAAACGCTAAACCCGAAACTCAAAACTGAACCCGCCCGCGACGAATGAAGCGGCCGTATCCTTTAGAAACCCTTGTTTCGCCTGCATCTACGGCTACCTGGCCGCGTAGCAACACCGTGTCGATTTTGCCCGTCAGCTCCCAGCCTTCGTAGCCGGAGTAGTCGCAGTTCATGTGGTGGGTTTCGGCCGTGATGGTGTGCTTTTTTCGGGGGTCGATGAGGATAAGGTCAGCGTCGGCGCCGATGCTGATGGTGCCTTTGCGCGGAAACATGCCGAAGATTTTGGCCGCGTTGGTGCTCGTCACTTCTACAAACTTCTGCGGGCTGATGCGGCCCTTCATCACGCCTTCCGAAAACAGCAGCTCCATGCGGTGCTCAATGGCCGGGTGCCCGTTCGGAATCTTTGAAAAGTCGTCGGCGCCCATTTTCTTCTGCTCCAGCATGAAGGGGCAGTGGTCGGTGCCCACCACCTGCACCAGGCCCTGGTTGATGCCGGCCCAGAGCGTGGCCTGGTCCTTTTTCTCCCGCAGCGGCGGCGACATCACCCACTTGGCGCCCTCAAAATCGTCGCCGTACAAGGAGGCGTCCAGCAGCAGGTATTGGATGCAGGTTTCCACGAACACCCGCTGGTTGCGCTCCGTAGCCCGGCGCACCTGATTAAGCGCACCCTCGCAGGTAAGGTGCACGATGTAGGCATTCACTCCGGTGTAGTTGGCAATGTCGGCGAATCGTCCTGACGCTTCGGCTTCGGTTACTTCGGGCTGGGAGAGGTAGTGGTAGCGGGGCGTGAGCTTGCCCGCGGCGCGGTGCTGGGCAATGAGCGTGTCAATCATGTCGCCGTTGGTGGCGTGGGCTGTCACGAGGCCGCCGTGCTTCTTCACCTCCTGCATCAGCCCCACCATCTGCGCGTCGTCAATCATGAGCGCACCCTTGTAGGCCATGAAGGTTTTGAAAGAGGTAATACCCTCGGCCACCATGTCCTTAATTTCTTCCCTGGTGCTGGGGTTGAAGTCCGTTACGGCCATGTGGAAGGAGTAGTCGCCTACGGCGGTGCCGGTAGCGCGGCCCTGCCACTCCGTTAGCGCCTCGCGCAGGCTATGGCCCTGCTTCTGCAGCACGAAGTCAATAACCGTGGTGGTGCCGCCGTGCAGGGCAGCGCGGGTGCCGGTTTCGTGGGTATCGGAGCTGAACGTGCCCATGAACGGCATATCCAGGTGCACGTGCGGGTCGATGCCGCCGGGCATCACCAGCTTCCCGGTGGCATCGATTATCTCGTCGGCCTGCACGGGCAGGTTTTTGCCGATGGCCACAATGGTTTCGCCCTCCACCAGAATGTCGCACACACTGTCGGAGTCGGCGGTTATCACGCGACCATTCCGAATAAGCAAAGACGCCATGCCGTAGAAGAAAAGGGGGAGTGGTTTAAAAGGAAAATGTACCGCTTCGGCTTCGGAAAAGCAAATAAGCCGCGCTAGGCTTTTGTAGAAAAAGCCTTAAAGGACAACGCAATAGAAAGTAGGCGCTACGCCGGAAGCGGGTTCGGCACGCAGCAGGCCATAGTGCCCGGATTACTGCGCGTACTCGTCGGCCACGGCAATGGCCTGGGAGATGATGTCCAAGCCTTCATCGAGCTCCTCCTTGGTTATGCTCAGCGGAGGCGCAATGAAAATGTAGTTCCAGCGCACGAAGGTGTACATGCCCAGCTCCTTGATTTTGGCCGCCACCTTGTTCATGATTTCCATTTGCTGCGGGGCCGCATTCCAGGGTGCCATGGGTTCTTTGGTCTGGCGGTTTTTCACCAGCTCAATGCAGCCAAACAGGCCCGTGTTGCGCCAGTCGCCGATGCTGGGGTGCCGGCCCATCAGGTCGCACATGCGCGCGTCGAGGTGCTTGCCCAGCGTGACGGTATTTTCAAGCAGGTGGTCCTGCTCGTAGATGTCCAGTACGGCCACGGCAGCGGCGCAGGAAACGGGGTGGGCCGAGTAAGTGAGGCCCAGGGGCAGGGGCTTGTCGTCGAAGGATTTGGCTATGGCCTCGTCCACCATTACTGCGCCCAGGGGCAGGTAACCGGCCGTGATACCCTTGGCCATGCACATCAAATCCACTTTCACGCCGTGGTGGTCGGAGCCAAACCACTTGCCCGTGCGCCCGAAGCCGCTCATTACCTCATCGGCCACCAGCAGAATGCCGTACTTGTCGCAGATGGCGCGCACCCGCTGCCAGTAGGTGGGCGGGTACTTGATGCAGCCCGAAGTGCCCGACTCGCCTTCCAGAATGATGGCGGCCACGCTACCCGGGTTTTCATACTGAATGATGCGCTCCATAGCGGCGGCGGCCCGCTCGGCGCACTCTTCTGGGGTGCTGCTGTACCAGGGGCAGCGGTAGAAATACGGGTTTTCGACGTGTACCACGCCCGGCATAGCCTGGGAGTCGACGGCAAATTTGCGCGGGTCGCCGCCAGCGCTGATGGCCCCGTATGAAGCCCCGTGAAACGACTGGTAGAGCGTGACAATCTTGTGGCGCCCGGTGTACACGCGGGCCAGCTTAATGGCGTTTTCAATGGCCTCGGCCCCACCCAGGGTGAAGAAAGCCTTGGTCAGGTTAGCCGGCGTAATTTCCGCCAACTTCCGGCCCAGGTCACCGCGGGCTTTGGTAATCATGCCGGGATACACGTAGCTCAGCTCCCGCATCTGGGCTGCTACGGCTTCGGTCACGCGCTGGTCGCCGTGCCCGATGTTCACGTTCATCAGCTGGGAGGAAAAGTCGATGTAGCGTTTGCCGTCCCGGTCCCACAGATACACCCCTTCGGCCCGCTCGGCGCTGATGGGGCTCAGGCCCGCCTGCTTCGACCAGGAAAAGAGCGTGTGGTCGAGGTTGTCCTGCAGAATTTGGTGCTTATCGGTGTCGAAGGTGGTTTCCATAGGGGGACTATTTTGATTGGGGCATCATGCCTGGGTAGTGTTCCGCAGGAAGGTCTATTGCTTGCTAGCTCATCCAGTTCACCCGCGACTCAGGGTTCCACTTGGTGGTGGTTTTCTTGAGCTGGGTCCAGAACTCGATGGAGCTTTTGCCCGTGATGTCGCAGGCCCCGAATTTCGACTCGTTCCAGCCACCGAAGGAGAACGGCTCCCGCGGCACCGGCACCCCGATGTTCACGCCAATCATGCCCGCGTTGGCATGGTCCATCACGTAGCGGGCCGAGCTGCCGCTGCTGGTAAACACGGCGGCGGCGTTGCCGTAGGGGTTAGCGTTTTCAATGGCCAGGGCCTCGTCCAGGGTGTTAGTGCGCATGATGGCCAGCACTGGCCCGAATACTTCTTCCTGGGCAATGCGCATATCGGGCGTCACGTAATCTACCACCGTGGCGCCCACGTAGTAACCGTCTTCGTGGCCTTCCACGCGGGCATTGCGGCCGTCGAGCAGGACTTTGGCGCCCGCGGCTTCGGCTTCGGTAATGTGCTGCTCGATGCGCGCTTTGGCTTCCTTGCTAATGACGGAGCCCAAGTTCTGGCCGGGTACAATCTTGCGAGCTTCCTCCACAATCTTGGCGACGATGTCGTCTACCGCGCCCACGCCCACCATGGTAGAGCCCGCCATGCAGCGCTGCCCCGCACAGCCCGACATGGACGCGGCCACGTTGGAGGCCGTCATATCGGGGTGGGCGTCGGGCAGTACCATCAGATGGTTTTTGGCCCCGCCCAGCGCCACGCAGCGCTTTAAATTCGAAGTAGCGCGGATATATACCACCTTGGCAATCTTGGTAGACCCAACAAACGACACGGCCTGGATAGCGGGATGGTCGCAGATGGCCTCCACAATTTCCCGGTCGCCGTGCACGATGTTGAGTACGCCGTCGGGCAGGCCGGCTTCCTTGAGCAGCTCGGCAATCTTGCCCGCACTCAGCGGCACCACTTCCGAGGGCTTTAGAACCATGGTGTTGCCCAGCACCAGCGCGTTCGGGATAGTCCAGTGGGGCACCATGTTGGGGAAGTTGAACGGGGCAATGCTGGCTACCACGCCCAGGGGCTTGCGCTCCACGCGGGCTTCCACGCCCTTGCTTACTTCCAGAAACTCGCCCTGAATGAGCTGGGGCATGGAGCAGGCAAACTCAGTCAGCTCAATGGCCTTTTCTACCTCAGCACGGGCCTCGTCGTAGGTTTTGCCATTCTCTTCCCGCACCAAGTCGGCCAGAGCCTTCATGTCGCGCTCTAATAGCGTCTTGTAGCGGTAGAAAATCTGCACCCGCTCTTTAATGGGCGTCGCCGACCACGCTGGGTAAGCCGCCTGGGCGGCCTGCACGGCAGCGTCAAGAGCAGCAGGGCCGCTTAAGGGTACGGTAGAGATGACAGCTCCCGTAAGCGGGCTGTACACATCCAAGGATACCGGCGTTGTGTTCTCCACAAAACGGCCGCCTACATAGTTGCGGATAGCTGGGTATTTTACAGTTTCTACTTCCATATGCCGGTGCTAGTATGTTTCCGCAAGTAATGGGTTTTTACAAAACCTCCTACTGCTGTCAAAATTTAATTTTCTACCCTACAGCTGTTGGGGTTGCTGTAAGCCACGGAAATAGATCATAGCAGTTGCCTGCGTCCGAGCTGTGGCAGTAAGATGTGGTCTGTATTTGGTGCTGTTTTTGGGCTGACGTGTCAATGCTGACGCCAAAGCTGGGGTTGTATAAAATGCTATTTAGCTAATGCTAGGAGCTGGCGAGTTCATTACTGCTCAATCTAAGAAATTGAGTACAAGGTTGCGGTTGGTCGAGGTCTAGCTCTGAAGCTCATCAATATAACAAAATATAGAATATTTATAACCAATAAGTTATTCCTGTACGTACCATAGTCAGGCACCGTGACCGGTCGCAAACCATGTTGTACCAGCCTTACTGATGCATATGAAAAGCAAGAATGAGCACCTCGAAAAAAAGCAAAGTGACTTTGGTGGCCAAGTAGGCGGCGTAAGCGGGCAGCAGCCCGGGCCGTATGAAGGACCCGTGCCAGGCGGGGCCGATAACACGCGCGGCGAAAACGTGCCCAGCCGGGAGGGCCACAGCGGCGGGGCAAAAAAAGGCAAGTTAGACCCTAACCCCAAGAGCCCGCAAGGCTCCCACGCCGCTCCCTCAGATGAGCGCGGGGCTGATAGCTCAGACAAGGAGTTTCGCAACAACCAGCCCAACGACAGCACCTCCCAAGGTTCCGGAAGCGTAGATGGGGCCAACAAAAAGCGGAAGTAGTCCTAAGCGCCAAGAACTTTTTGCGCTTTCCCAATTCCTTAAATTCACCGGCCCGGCCCCTGCCCTCAATCTAGGCGGAGGCCGGGCCGTTGTTGCGAAGAAACAGGCTACTGGCTCAAGTCAGCCGTCAGGAAGGTTTGAATGCGTTGCTGCCACAGCGCGGGATGCTTCACCCAGTAGGGCTCGTGGCCGGAACCGGCAAAGTCCTGACGCTGCTTGGGGCCGCGCAGATGCTGGAAAATAGCATCGGTTTCGGCCCGCGTGACGCGTGGGTCGGCTTCGCCCCACATCAATAGGGTAGGCGTGCTGATGCGCGTAGCAAACTGGGTAGCATCCAGATCAAACGCCCAGAAACCATTCTGCACGCCGCCCCAGAACACCAGCAGGTTGGCTAAGGGGAAGGCCGGGACGCGCAGGGCCGTAAATCGGTTGCGGGCCGTCTGCAGCATGCTGCCGTAGGGGCATTCTACAATGTTGGCTGTCGGTTGCACGCCTAGCTCACTTTCGGCCCGCAAGATGGCCTCGGCACCCATGCTCACGCCGTAGAGCACAATGCGCTGGCCCGGTTGCTGACGCTGCAGCCACTGGAACACGGCACGCACGTCCTCGGCCTCACGGTAGCCCACGGTGCACCGGTTACCCTCGGAGCCACCATTGCCGGCAAAGTCGGTAAGCAAAATGGAGTAGCCAAGCTGGCGGAAATAGGCGGCTTCCGTGAGCTGCGCCGATTTGTTGCTGGTATAGCCGTGAAACAACGCCACCGTGCCGCGCGCTCCGGGCACCGGCGCGTACCAGGCTTCGAGGCGGCCATTGGGGCCCGGCAGGAGCACCGTTTGGTAAGGAAATGTCGGAGTAGCGTAGTTGACGGGTTTGGGGTTAGCCACGCCGGTCAGCAGTACGGCCAGCTTGCGCCAACCCATTAGCCGCTCGGGGTGACCGGTGCGGGGCCCCGTTTCTGTGGAGAAGTGAGTAAAGCGCCACGCGTGGAAAAAGGCCACGGCGTTCAGGCCAAGCAAGGCCAGTACCCCCGCCAGCAGCCCGATTTTTGTGCGCCGCCGCATGGTTACCGGCCGCGTTTTCCCGCTGAGCGGCCAGTGCCCGGCTTAGGTGCGGCGCCCGGTTTGCTGGCAGTGCCGGGCCGACCGGCTGCGCTACCCTTAGCGGGCTTGCCGGCCGCTCTGCTGGTTCCGGCAGCGGCGGGCTTGCGGCCACTGCTTGCGGCTGGGCCTGCTTTTCGGCCGGCGGCTTTCAAGGCTTTGGTGGAGGGTGGCACGCCCCCGGGCCAGAATTCAGCCCCTTTTCCGGGCGCTTTAAACGTGCCGGCTGCCGCAGTCTGGGCCGCCATATCCTCGCGCAGGGCCTGTACTTCAGCCGTCGTCAGTTCACGCCACTGGCCAGGCTGTAGCTTCTCCACGTTCAAATCAGCAATGCTGACGCGCACGAGGCGCAGGGTGGGGAAGCCGACGGCCGCCGTCATTTTGCGCACCTGCCGGTTCATGCCCTGCGAAATGCGAATCTGCACCCAGCTGGTTGGTATGTTGGCCCGGAAGCGAACGGGCTTGCTTCGTTCCCAGAGCACGGGGGCTTCGGGTAGCAATTCTACCTCGGCCGGGGAGGTGTAGCCGGTTTTCAGGTCTACGCCGCGCCGCAGGTTTTCCAGGGCCGCCTCGGTAGGTATGCCCTCTACCTGCGCCCAGTAGGTTTTGGGCACTTTAAACCGCGGCTCCGACAGGCGGTGCTGGAGCTGCTTGTCGTCGGTGAGCAGCACCAGGCCTTCGGAGTCGAAGTCGAGGCGGCCGACGGGGTAGATGTTGGGAATCTGCACGAAATCCTTGAGCGTCTGCCGGCCGGTTTCGTCGGTAAACTGCGTGAGGACTTCGTAGGGTTTGTTGAGCAGGACGTAGCGCATGGCGTAAAGGTACCAAGGGATAAGCCAACCCACCGCGGCTTATTCTTCTCCCGGACCCGCAGCAGAAAGCAGCGGCCCGCGCAGTGGATTTGCTTTCGGTTTTCCGGATGCTGTAAAACCCGAAAGCAAAATCCACTACGCAATTGCTTCACCTTTTTGACATTCTTTAAAAAGGTGAAGCAAAATCCAGCACGCAGTTGCTTTACGTTTTTGACACACTCCAAAAACGTAAAGCAACTGCGTGGTGGGGAACCGGGCTGGACGACGGTGCCCCGGGGACAGGCTAGTCCGGCTTCGCGGCTACTGGCTTATATCCCGCCGGAGTACTTGCGGGCTGCCCATTCGGCCGTTACCAGGGCCAGGAGCAGGAAAAAAAGCCATTTCAGGTTGATGAGCTCCTTTAAGTCTTCCTGCTCGTAGATGACGGGCTTGTAATTGGCCTTCAGGATATCCTGCCCAAGCTGGGCAAACTGCTGCGGATAATAGAGGCGCGAGCCGCTCCGGCGGGCCAGCTGGTGCAGCAGGTTGTGGTCGGCGCGGGCATCCAGGGCTTCGAGCTGCTGCTCCTGTACCAGCAGCTCCCCGGCATCCTGCTGGGGCTGGCCACCCAGGGTGGCGCGGGCCTGGTAGCGGTAGAGGCCCCCGGCCAGTGGGCCGAGGTGCAGCGGGGCGCCATCCTCAGTAGGGACAAAGCGGAAGGTGCGCGTCTGCTTTTGCTCGTCGGTGAGCGTGAGTGTGACGGGCTGACCGTACACCCGCTCAAATACCGCGTTGTAGGTTTCCGCGCCTAGGGTCACATCGTCCTGGGTGGTGAAGTCGTCTTGCGTGGGGTACACATCTAGGCGCTTCTTGTTGGCATTTTGGGTGAGCAGCTGCAGGGTGCGGATGATCAGCCGGTCGTAGGCTTCGGGGCGGGCATCATGCTCCACGGCTTCCTGCAGACGCCACTGCCAGCTGCCATCGGTGAGCAGCGTGGCCTGTTTTTGCTGGGGCGAGCCGCCAAAGACCAGCAAGGGACGTTGTGTTTTCAGGCGGCCTACCTGCTGCCAAAGCGCCGCTTCGGCTGCTCCGCTCAAGCTAAACTGCCCGAAGGGCACCGGCGCGGGCGGGTATTCCGCAAAGCGGCGCAAAGCGTCTTCCTCAAAGGTGAAGCGGGCAAAGGCTGGGTTCGGAACGGGGGTTACCTCATCGGTCTGGCCGCCGCGTGGCTGCACCGTAAGCCCGGTTTGCAGGCGGTTGTAGGCTGCCAGGTCCGACTGCGCGCCCAGCACGAACAGGGTCGGCACGCGGCGGATGCGCACTTGGGCCAGCAGCTCTCCTCCCAGGTTTCCCTGGGCGGGCAGCTGGTGCAGAATGGCCACGTCGTAGGTGGGGGCGGGCAGCCCGCCAATGCCGGGCAGGTACGTGATTAGCTCGAAGTTATTGTTCTGGAGAATGGCCGCCCGCAGGGCCTTCAGGTCGGGGTGGGGGGCGGCGCCGGCCAACAGCACCCGCAGCTTGCCCTTCACCACGTCGATGTAAGCCGTTTTTTGGTTATTGAGGGAGGTGAACTCCCCGGGCTGCCGCTCAATCAGTACTTCGTAGCGGCGTTTGCCGGGCGCGGGCGCGGTGAGCAGAAACGTGGTTTTGGTCCTTCGGCCATTCGCTGGCAGCGTTACCCGGCGGGTTTGCAGCACCCGGCCGTTTTCGCGCACCTGCACCGTGGCGGGGCTGCCCCCAAAGCCTTCGTAGCCGATTTCAACTTCCAGCGGGAAGCGGTTGCCGCTGAAGGCGACGCGGTTGTAGGTGAGATTGGATAGGCTAAGGTCTTTCTTGGGCAGGGTGTCGCCCACGCCCACGGCGTAAACCGGGAAACGATACTCCGAATATACCGGCGAGCGGCCTTGGTTGACGATACCATCCGAGACCAGGACCACGCCCGCCAGATTGCGCCCGTCGTAGGCGTCGCCGACAGTGGAGAGCAGTCCGTCGAGGTTAGACGTAGCGGCCGTGAAGCGCAGCGAATCGGGGGAGCTAAGGTGGGTGGGCTGGCTGAGGGGGCGCGTTTCTACCCGAAAGCCGCGCTCCGTAAGGGTTTGGGTAAGCTGCTGCAAGCCCCGGGTAGCCTGGGAAAGCACTGCGCCCGGCGTAAACAGCCCCACCGACTGCGAGTCATCCACGGCCAGCACCACAGTGGGCTTTTCGGTGGTGGTGGTGGTGGTTTTGAGGAAGGGTGAGAGGAGCAGGAAGCACAGAAAGCTTACGACGGCAAAGCGGATAAAGGCTAGGACGTAGTTTAGCGGCCGGCCCCAGGGCGCTTTGGCCGAATACAGCAGGGCAGCATAGCCCGCGCCCACCAGCAGGCACACCAAGATAAACCAGGGAGAAGCAGAGAAGATCAACAGCGGAAGGGAATAGCGGCTGCACCAAGAACCCCAAGCAGCGCCGCAGGGTTGCGCAGGCGAGCAGAATAGGGTGGGAGCGAAGGTAGGAAGATGACGGCGGACAAGCAGGTAAAAAAGAATTGCTTACTTCGGCAGCTAGTTATTCAATGCCGCTTATTCTTGTTTTATGCTGCCGTATCTGACCACTGCCTTGCTCGCCCTGGGGCTGCCCCAGCCCGCAGCCCAAAATGCCTTTCGCCAATCCATGGTCCTGGTCGCCGAAGAGGCAGGCCCAGCCTTGTATCAGCAGGCCCGAACAGCGGCCCGGCAGAACAATGTGCCGGCCGCCCTGCGGCTCCTGAAACGCGCTGTGGCCACCGGCTACTACTCCCCCGAAACATTGCAGGAAGAGCCTGATTTCGCCGGGCTGAGGACCCAACCTGCCTGGCTTCTAGTGCTGGCGCAGGCCCGCACCCGCCAGCAGCGCCACGAAGCCCAATTCGACCAGCCCTTACTCGCCCTCATCCGGCAAATCGGCCACCAGGACCAGCAGTTCCGGCGCGTAGCCGCCGAGGCCGACCGCACCTACGGCCCCGACTCTCCGCAGCTGCGGGCCGCTATGCAGCAGCAAAGCACGCTAGATAGCCGTCTGATACGTCAGGTCGACAGCCTGATTACCGTCCACGGCTACCCGGGCAAATCGTTGGTGGGCGAGTATCAGCAGTCGGTAGCCTTTCTCGTGATTCAGCACAACCCCGACGATAAGTACCTGCCTCTGCTTACCGCCGCCGCCGACAAGGGTGAGCTGCGCTGGTCGTCACTGGCCTTGCTGATTGACCGACTGAAAGTTGAGAAAGGCGAAAAGCAGCTGTACGGCTCCCAGCTCGGTCCCGCCGTCAACGGCCAATATCAGCTCCAGCCTATTGAGGATGAGCCGAACGTGAACACCCGGCGGGCCAAGATCGGGATGGAGCCGCTGGAGGATTACCTGAGGCGTTGGTCTATTTCCTACCAAGTGCCCACGGCCAGCCTCAACCCCAACCCGCCGACCCTCTACGTGGCGCCGCGCCCAGTTGTGGATGAGGAAAAGTCGCCGGTAGAGCTGATTGGCGGCTACGAGGCCCTGTACGCCCAGCTCCAATATCCGGCCGCGGCCCGGCAGCAGCACCTGGCAGGCCGCGTTACGCTGGAGCTGCGCATCGACAAGCAAGGTATTCCCCAGGATGTGACGGTGGTAAAAAGCCTGGGCGGCGGCTGCGACGAAGAAGCCCTGCGCGTGATGCGGGCCGCGCGCTTCACCAACCAAGCCGGCGAAGACCACGAAATTCGGGTTAGTTTGCCGTTTCCTTATGAGAAGGCGAAATAACCTCACTCGATGAATACTTACATAAAGGTTGTCATAGAAATTAGCGCACTGATAATCTCAGTGTTTATAGGATATGTAATATATATGCTGATGATTTTTAGTGCTTTCGGCTTGTTCGACAAGGACTATACTCGTCAGGATTTAATTACTAGCTATTCTGAACACCATGAGGCTATCCAGGACGCAATTGGCTTTTATGCATCAGTAGTTCCTCCGGAAAAAGAAGTTGAAGATGATGCTATTAGCCGAATAGTAGTAAAAGAAGGATCAAATAAAAACCCAACTTACACTTACGCTAGTGATTATAAACCAGCCAAAATAGATAGTATAGTTTCCAGCTTAGGCTGGACTCAGACTATGCTCGATAAGCTTCAGGAGAAACTGGAGGCAGCCGATTGCATCTCGATCCAAAATGGAGAGCCTGCAAAGTTGGGATTTAAGAGAAGTGGAATGGGTATGTACTCTTTTAACGTATTCAAGAAACCCATTCCAGATAGCCTTCGCGAACAATATGCCCGTAGCTGTACGTACCTAATTCAATCAGACGAGTTAGTGCTTGAATATGGTGGAGGAGCAATGGGGCCTCAATGTTTTCCGCCTAACTATTAAGCTTACGTCTAGCCTTAGATCCTCACCGCTCCACCACTGTCACCAGTTCCGGGCTTTCTAGCATCTGCACCGGCGAAATCACCCGCTCATCCAGGGGCAGCCGGCGGCCGTACCTCTCGCGCAGCTTGGCTTGCACGGCGGGGTGGGAGAGGTCGAAGTCCCGCAGGTGCTGCAGTTTCCCGATTTCGCGGCCTGTTGCCTGCTGGTACATCTTCCAGAGTAGCTCGGAGCAGTAGATTCGTTCATCCGACCAGCCGAAGTATTGGTCGTAGTCCTTGCCGCGGTACTGCTGGCCGGCGCGTTTGAGGCGGCGCAGAGCCTCGGGTGTGAGCACCTGCTCGGCATCGCGCAGACGCTTGACCACGAAGTGCCCGCCCTTGCCGCGTATAATCCATTTCTCCAGGGGCGTGATGCCTACCGGCTGCACGGCCTCCAGCACCTGCCACTCGCCACCCTGCCGAAACAGCATCCCGCAGTGGCTATAAGGGGAGTGTGTGGCGAGCTGAATAGCCCGACTCTGCGCCGACTGCGACGTATGGAAAATAAGGTCCCCTTGGTGCAGCTTCAGCGAGATGAGCAAGGTGGTTAGTTCAGCCCGGTGCCGGTTGCGGCCAGGACCTCGCCGGGGCATCAGGTAAGAGTAGGCGAGGACTACCAGTAGCAGCAGGACAGCCAAGGCTATGGACAGCAGGCGACGCATTAGTTGACTGGCAGAGAAAGGAAGCAGGGAAAAAAGTACGTCATGCTTGATCTGGCGTCCGCTTGTCGAAGCATCTCTACCGCTTCGTTCGCACGAAATCGTTCGGTAGAGATGCTTCGACAAGCGGACGCCAGATCAAGCATGACGTGCTAAGGGTGTCGTTCAAAAGAAGCTAACTGCCTACGTGAGCATGCCGCCGTCTACCTGCAGCACCTGGCCGCTGATGTAGCTGCTGTCGTCGGAAGCCAGGAAGGCGGTGGCTTTGGCCACGTCCTCGGGAGTGCCGCCGCGGCGCAGCGGAATGGCCTTGCGCCACTCGTCTACTACCTTCTGATCCAGCTCCCCGGTCATTTCCGTTTCGATAAAGCCCGGCGCAATGGCGTTGCAGCGGATGTTGCGGGAGCCCAGCTCCAGCGCCACCGACTTGGTGAAGCCGATGATACCGGCCTTGGAAGCGGCATAGTTGCTCTGGCCCGCGTTGCCCTTAATACCCACTACCGAGGTCATGTTCACGATGGAGCCGGCTTTGGCGCGCATCATGGGCTTAGTAGCCGCCTTGGTCAGGTTGAACACTGACTTCAGGTTCACGGCCAGCACCTGGTCCCACTGCTGCTCGCTCATGCGCATGAGCAGGCCATCCTGGGTGATGCCAGCGTTGTTAACCAGAATATCCAGCTTGCCGAACTCGGCCACCACATCCTCCACCAGCTTTTCGGCCTGGGCGTAGTCGGAGGCATCAGAGCGGAAGCCTTTCACCTTGGTGCCGTGGGCGCCCAGCTCCGTTTCCAGCTGCTGGCCTTTTTCTACGCTGGAGAGGTAGGTGAAAGCCACCTGCGCCCCCAGCTGGGCAAAATGCACCGCAATGGCGCGGCCAATTCCTTTGGAAGCGCCCGTAATGAGGGCCACTTTTCCTTCGAGCGTTTTTGTCATGTGGCGAAGGTAGCCGAAGCGCAGGAACGGGCCAACTCCGAGTCCCGGCAAACGTCGTCTGGGCTAGTCTTTGGCGTATTTGCGCAGGCTTTTCGCGGCGGCGGGGTTCAGCTTCACGGCTTTTTCCAGGTCGCGGCGGGCTTCCTTGGGCTTGTAGAGCGAGGCGTAGCTGATGCCGCGGTACTCGTAGGCGTCGGCGTAGAGCGAGTCAACGGCCAGGGCGCGGGTAAAGTCTGGAATAGCGCCCCGGTAGTTGGCCATCTGCAAGCGGGCCACGCCCCGGCTGAAAAAGGCTTCCTTGTCGTTGGGGTTGTAGCGCAAGGATTTGGAGAAGTCGGCAATGGCGGGCGTGTACTGGTCGAGGCGGAGGCGGGTGAGGCCCCGGTTGAAATAAGCTTCGGCGTTGGCGGGCTCCAGCTTGAGCACGGCGTTGTAATCGGCCATGGCCAGGGTGTAGTTTTTCAGCTGGCTGTGGGCCTTGGCGCGGCGCAGCAAAGCCTTGGAATCCTTCGGCATGGTTTTCAGCCGGATATCCGCCGATTTCACCTGGGCCTTATAGTCGGCGGCGGTAAGGCGCTTTTCGGCGGGCGCGGCCGGGGCTGCGGTTGTCGGGGCCGTGGCGGTTGCTTCGGGAGCGGGGGGAACTGCAGCTGTGGTAGCGTCGGCTGCCGGTGCTGGTGCAGCCGTCACAGGCGCTGCCGCGGTGGGCAGGGCGCGGTTATTGGGGTTGTCCGTTTCGGAGGTGGTGGCGCACTGCGTGGTGAAGGCCAGCAGGCTCACGGCCAGGCCCAGGCGGCGTAAAGAGGTTTGCATATTCGTAGAAGAGAAGGAGCTATTCGCAGGAAATGAATGAGTTGTGCCTTGTACGGTGATGCCCGGGAAATAGCTGCTCTCCGCTAGTCTGGCGAACAGTTCACGCCAGCACCCGAAACTGAGTACCTTCGCCGGCAGAACTGGCAGCTATGAGCGAAGTGGATATCTGTATTTTGGGGGCCGGGCCGGGGGGCGCTACGGCCGCGCTGCACCTGGCCAGGGCCGGCCACCGCTGCCTGCTGCTGGACCGCGCCGCCTTCCCCCGCGACAAAGTCTGCGGCGACGCCCTTAGCGGTAAGGTCATCAGCGAGCTGCGCCGCATTGGGGAGGACCTGCCCGCCCGCCTGGCCGCCGAGCCCCAGCAGCTGCCAAGCTGGGGAATTGACTTCTACGCGCCGAATGGGCAGCGCCTGGCCGTCCCGTTCAAGCCCCACTACAACCCGGCCACCGACTGCCCCGCCGGCCACATCAGCAAGCGCATCGACTTCGACAACTTTCTGGTGGAGCAGGTGCGCCAGCAGCCCCTGATCGACTTCCGCGAAAACACCGACGTGGCCCGCCAGCAGCGCCTGCCCGATGGGCGCTGGCAGCTGCTGGCCGCCGATGGCACGACCCTGGCCACTGCCCGCGTGCTGCTGGTGGCCAACGGGGCCCAGTCGGCTTTTGCCCGGCAGATTGGGGGACACCAGCTGGAGCCCGACCACCATTGCGCGGGTCTGCGCGCCTACTACGAGGGCGTAGCGGGGCTGCACCCCGACAACTTCATCGAGCTGCACTTCATCAAGGAGTTTCTGCCGGGCTACCTCTGGGTGTTTCCGCTGCCCAATGGTCAGGCCAACGTGGGCGTAGGCATGCTGTCGGCGGCCGTAGCCAAGAAAAAGGTGAAGCTGCGGGAGCGGCTGGATGAAATCCTGGCTACTCACCCGGCCCTGAAAGACCGGTTTGCCCAGGCCCGCCGGCTGGGGCCGGTGCGGGGCTTCGGGTTGCCGCTGGGTTCCCGGCGCCGGCCCCTCTCCGGGGAAGGCTACCTGCTGCTGGGCGACGCGGGCTCCCTGATTGACCCTTTCAGCGGGGAAGGCATCAGCCACGCCATGGTTTCGGGCCGCCACGCCGCCGACTGGGCCGGCCGGGCTCTGGCCGCCCAGGATTTCTCAGCCTCTTTTCTGCGGGGCTACGATAAGGCCGTGTACAACCGCCTCTGGCAGGAGCTGCGCCTGAGCCGGGCCATGCAGCGCCTGCTGCAGTATCCGTGGCTGTTCAACTTCGTGGCCAACCGTGCCGCCCGCAACCCCACCCTGGCCGAAACCATCAGCAACATGTTCCTGGACCTGGACCTGCGGGAACGGCTGCGCCGGCCCAGCTTCTACGTGAAGTTGCTGCTGGGGAAGTGAAAGGCTGTATAGTTGGATGGCTCAATGGTTTTCTGGTTGATTAGTTTTATCCGTCATGTAGGGGCGCAGCCGAAGCAGCTCGCGTGCTAACGTTGTAACAGTAATCCAGAGTCAGGATGCTAGCCGCTGCTTGTCTTTTTATGCAGCTGAAATGCATGATAGTCTAGACTCGTTCAGACCCTTCCCGAGCCGTTACCCAGCAAAAAGGCCCGCCTTAAGAGGCGGGCCTTTTTGTAATTTATCAGTTAGCCATTCAGGCCCTTACTTCTTGCCGTATTTGCGCAGGCTCTTGGCCGCGTCGGGGTTCAGCTTCACGGCCTGCTCCAGGTCGCGCTGGGCTTCCTTGGGCTTGTTGATGGAGGCGTAGCAGATACCCCGGTACTCGTAGGCATCGGCGTAGGCAGCATCCAGCGAAATGGTCTTGGCAAAGTCGCCGAGGGCCGATTTGAAGTTGCTCATCTGCATTTTGGCCACGCCGCGGGCAAAAAAGGCTTCCTTGTCGTCGGGGCGCAGGCGTAGCACGGCCGAAAGGTCGTTCATGGCCAGCTTCGAGTCATCGTTCTTCAGGTAAGCCAGGCCGCGGTTGTACAGCGCGTCCACATCACCGGGCTTTAGCTTGAGGGCCGCAGAGTAGTCTTTGATAGCCTCATCGTAAGACTTCAGCTGCAGGTGAGCCTTGGCGCGCGTCATCAGGGCCTCCACGTTCTTGGGGTCGGCCGTGAGAACTTTCGTGGACGTGGCAATCTGCGCTTTGTAGTCGGAAGAGGTGAGCTTTTTGGGCGGCAACACCGCCGGATCGACCTTGGTGGGGGCCGCAGCCGGAGCAGCCGACGCGGCTACGGGCGTGGCAACCGGAGCTGTGGTTTGGGCTTGGGCGCCAAAGGCGAGCAAACCAACCAGGGAGCTGGTCAGGAACAGTGGGAACAGGTGCTTCATAGGACGAGAACGGAAAAACTGAAAATCCAGAAAAATGGTACTTAAGGGAGGAGCGCGGGCGAGAGGGCAATTTTTACGCCAGTTATTTGGCCGGTGCGGAGATTAGCCGGATAACTTTCCCTCTTTATCTTTACCCCGGGTTTGCGAGCAGATGCTTTCAGCCCATTGTCTGTCTTTTTTCAGGAAGACAGTTTTCCTCAAAAGTACGGCAAGAAGGTCTTCTTCCGCAAGCAAATTTCCAACATATGGCATTGCAATTCGACGTGGTCGTGATTGGCAGCGGCCCGGGCGGCTACGTAGCCGCTATCCGGGCTTCGCAGCTAGGTTTGAAAGTAGGCGTGGTGGAGCGGGAGTCGCTCGGCGGCATCTGCCTCAACTGGGGCTGCATTCCCACCAAGGCCCTGCTCAAAAGTGCGCAGGTGTTTGAGTACCTCAACCACGCCGGCGACTACGGCCTGAAGGCTGAAGGCGTGGGCTACGACTTCGGCGCCGTGATTCAGCGCAGCCGCGGCGTGGCCGATGGCATGAGCAAGGGCATCAACTTCCTGTTCAAGAAAAACAAGATTGAGGTGGTGTCCGGCACGGGCAAATTGGTGGCCCCGGGCGAAGTAGAAGTAACCAAGGAAGGCGGCGCCAAAGAAACCGTGGAGGCCAAGCACATCATTCTGGCCACCGGCGCCCGTTCCCGCGAGCTGCCCGCCCTGCCCATCGACGGCAAGAAAATCATTGGCTACCGCCAGGCCATGGCGCTGCCCGAGCTGCCCAAGCGCCTCGTGGTAGTAGGCTCCGGCGCCATCGGCGTGGAGTTTGCCTACTTCTACCGCACCATGGGCTCGGAGGTGACGCTGGTGGAGTATCTGCCGCGCATTGTGCCCGTGGAAGACGAAGAGGTGTCGCGCCAGATGGAGAAATCCTTCAAGAAAATCGGCGTGAACGTGCTGACTTCGGCCGAGGTAACCAAGGTGGATACCAGCGGCGCCGGCTGCACCGTAACCATCAAAACCGCGAAGGGCGACCAGCAAATCGAGTGCGACGTGGTGCTGAGCGCCGCCGGTGTGGTTACCAACCTTGAGAACCTGGGCCTGGAGGAGCTGGGCATCAAGGTGGAGAAAGGCCGCATTATCGTGGATGACTTCTACCAGACCAACGTGCCCGGCGTGTACGCCATCGGCGACATCGTGCCTGGCCCCGCGCTGGCCCACGTGGCTTCGGCCGAGGGCATCATCTGCGTGGAGAAAATTGCCGGCCACCATCCCGAGCCGCTCAACTACCAGAACATTCCTGGCTGCACCTACGCCTCGCCCGAAATTGCCTCAGTGGGCCTCACCGAAGCCGAAGCCAAAAAGCAGGGCTACGACGTGCTGGTGGGCAAGTTCCCCTTCTCGGCCTCGGGCAAAGCCTCGGCCGGCGGCGTGAAGGACGGCTTCGTGAAAGTTATCTTCGACAAGAAGTACGGCGAGTGGCTGGGCGCCCACATGATTGGGGCCAACGTGACGGAAATGATTGCCGAGGTGGTGGTAGCCCGCAAGCTCGAAACCACCGGCCACGAAATCATCAAAGCCGTGCACCCGCACCCCACCATGTCGGAAGCCATTATGGAAGCCGCCGCCGCCGCGTATGGCGAGGTGATTCACCTGTAAAAGTTGCCTCCGCTTAAAACAAGAAGCCCCAACCGTTGCTGCGGTTGGGGCTTCTTGTTTGGGCCGATAAGGGCAGGCCGGCACCTGGCAGCGAGCTTACTGCACCTGGTACTTCTGCTTGATGAAGTCGAGCATTTCCCGCACGTTCTCGTCGGTTTTGTTGGCCTCGATTTTCCAAAGGGCTTCTACCAGAATCAGCAGCAGCTTGGCTTCTTTCTCGGGCTCGGCGTAGCCCAGCTTCTCGAAGGCCTGGCGCAGCAAAGCCGGTACGGGCCGCATAAACCGCTCGTGCTGGCGGCGGGCCATGTCGGAGTCGGCCAGGCGGTACTGCAGCTTCCAGAAGAAGGGTTCTTCTTTCACCAGCTTGTAGGGCAGCTCAATTACGCTGTGGATGAAGGTGAGGGGGTCGGGCTCGTTCAGGCCGCCGCGGTTATCCTCGATAATGCGCTTATAGCCATTCTTCACCACGAACTCCAGTAATTGGTCCTTGGAGCCGAAATGCTTGAAAATAAGGGCTTCCGAAACGCCGGCTGCCTTTGCAATCAGCTGCGTGGACGCATTTTCGAAGCCTTTTTCTCCGAATAGCTGCAAAGCCACCTGAGCAATATGCTGTTTGCGGGTGCTCATGAAAAAATTCAGGTAAGTAAAACGTAATGGTCGAGCTTGGCCGCGGCATTCCGGGGCGTAATAAGCCCGCAAGTTCGGGCTTATCTGCCAAATACGACGGATTTTTTAATCGCAGAGACTTCTCTTTGCGTGAGGTGAGTAAACGCTTGTTAGGAACTATTAGTACAATTGTCGTTAGCCGGTAGGCTGGATAGCCTGCGGTTAGTGCCCAAACAGCTTAGCCCATAAGCCGGCTACCGGCTCGGAAAGTAGCCACCTTCGCCTGGATTTCCTCCAGCCCCAAGTTGTGCACGCTGCCCAGGTGGGTAGTCTGGAACTCCTTGTGCGGGACGTAGGAGCCATCTTCCACGGCCAAACCCACCTGCTTGTAGGCCGTGCGGAAGGGCGTACCGGTCTGGATAAGCTGGTTGATGTTTTCCACCGTGAACACGGCGTCATACTTGGGCTGGTTGAGCAGATTGGGCTTGATGCGCAGCTGGGGCAAGGCAAACAGCACGATGTCGAGGATGTCCAGAAACTGCGTCATCGGCTCGAACAGGATTTCCTTCAGAATCTGGAAGTCGCGGTGGTAGCCGCTGGGCAGGTTGCCGGTGGCCAGCATGAGCGTGTTGGGCAGGGCCTGCAGGGCGTTGCACCGCGCCCGAATCAGCTCAAACACGTCGGGGTTTTTCTTGTGGGGCATGATGCTGGAGCCGGTGGTGAATTCCTTGGGCAGCTCCACGAAGGCCATGTCCTGCCCGTTGTAGAGCACCAGGTCGTAGCTCATTTTGGCCAGGGTGGCGGCCATGCCGGCCAGGGCAAAGGCCACGGTTTTCTCGGTTTTGCCCCGCAGCATCTGGGCGCCCACGCTGCTCACGGCCAGCTGGCCAAAGCCCATTTCCCGGGTAGTCTGCAGCCGGTCGATGGGGAAGGAGGAGCCGAAGCCCGCGCCCGAGCCCAGCGGGTTCTGGTCGGCTACGGTGTGGGCCGCTTCAAACAAAGCCAAATCCAGGAGCAGGTGCTCGGCGTAGGCCGAAAACCAGAGCCCGAAGGAGCTGGGCATAGCCGCCTGAAAGTGGGTGTAGCCGGGCATCAGGTCGTGCTGGTGCGCCTCGGCTTTCTGCAACAGCACTTCCACCAACTCCAGGGTGCGAGCAGCCGCACGCTGGGTGTAGTCTTTCAGAAACAACTGAATGGCGGTCAGCACCTGGTCGTTGCGGGAGCGAGCTGTGTGGATTTTTTTGCCCGCGTCGCCGTAGTGCTCGGTCAGGTAGGATTCGATTTTGGAGTGCACGTCCTCGAAGTCCTCGCCGATGGTAAACGTGCCGGCTTCCAGCTGCGCGGCCAGTTCCTGCAGGCCCTGCTGCAGCTGCTGGTTTTCCTCCGCGGAAATCAGCCCTGCCCCGGCTAGCATGTTGGCCTGGGCCCGGGACGCCTGCACGTCAAACTGTGCCAGGTACATATCCAGCTCCCGGTCGCGGCCCACGGTAAACTGTTCAATCTTCTTATCGACGGCAATGCCTTTGTCCCAAATTTTCATGCGCTGACTTATGATGTTTCCGGCTCGGGGCCGAAGAATGGGTACTATATATGGTGGCGGGAGTTGCTAGGAGCAACTGCGTCGCAAACTGCCTGTTTTTTGTCGTTTTCGGCCTCGTATCAGGGTAGAGCGGTTCCCTACCTTTAGGTAAGTTCTTCACCATCCTCCTCCGCTATGCAGAAGATTACCACGTTCCTGACTTTCAACGACCAGGCCGAAGAAGCGGCGCAGTTGTATACCAGCCTTTTTCCGGAGTCAAAAATCACCCGCGTGACGCACTACAGCGCCGGCACGTACATGCCCGCCGGTAGCGTGATGACGGTGGAGTTTGAGTTGGCCGGGCAAAAGTACGTGGCCCTGAACGGCGGGCCATACTTCACGTTCAGTACGGGCATTTCATTGTCCGTAAGCTGCGCCAATCAAGCCGAAATCGATGCGCTGTGGGATAAGCTTACGGCTAATGGTGGGGCGCCCGGCGACTGTGGCTGGCTGAAAGACCGTTTTGGCGTTTCCTGGCAGATCACCCCGGCCAACATGTTCCAGCTACTGGGCAGCGCCGACCCTGCCCAGCGGCAGCGCAAGATGGCAGCTATGATGCAGATGCAAAAAATCGACATGGCAGCCATCGAAAACGCCTAAGCCATCAGCTCAAGCCCATCCAACAGCTCCACGTAGCCCCGCACGCCCGCCCGGATTTCGCTGAGCAGGATGTACTCGTTGGGGGTATGGGAGCGGGCCGAGTCGCCGGGGCCGATTTTGACGGTGGTGAAGGGCATCATGCTCTGGTCGGAGAGGGTAACGGAGCCGAAAGTACGGCGGCCCAGCGCCAAGCCGCGCTGCACCAGTGGGTGCGTGAGCGGGATGCGGGAGGAATTCAGGTGGGTGGAGCGCGGCGTCACGTCGGCCTTAATCTGACCGCGTACAATATCCACGACTTCCTCATTAGTATACAGCTCGTTGGTGCGTACGTCGGCCACGAAGGTGCAGCGGTCGGGCACCACGTTGTGCTGGGTGCCAGCCTGGATCTGCGTTACCGTCAGCTTCACCGGCCCCAGCAGCTCCGACACCCGCTCGAACCGGAACCCGCGCAGGCGCTGCACGTCGTCGAGGGCTGTATAGAGGGCATTTTCGCCTTCTTCGCGGGCGGCGTGCCCGGTGCGGCCGTGGGCCACGCAGTCGAGCACCACCAAGCCCTTTTCAGCCACGGCCAGGTCCATCTGCGTCGGCTCGCCCACAATGCCCAGGTCAATCTTCGGTAGCAGCGGCAGCAGCCGTCGGATGCCGTTCACCCCCGACACCTCTTCCTCCGCGGTAATGGCGCAGATCAGGTTGTAAGGCAGATTTTCCTGCTCGTGGAAGTGCAGAAACGTAACCAGCAGACTCACCGCCGAAGCCCCGGCATCGTTGCTGCCCAGGCCGGTCAGCTGGTCGCCTTCCACCACCGCGCCGAACGGGTCGTAAGTCCAAGACGCGCCGGGCTTTACGGTGTCGTGGTGGGAGTTGAGCAGGATGGTGGGCTTGGCCGGGTCGAAGTGCTTGGATACGGCCCACACGTTGTTGGCGTCGCGCTGGGGGCGGGCCCCGTGGAACGTCAGAAACCGGAAAATAAGCTCGGCAGTCTGGTCTTCTTCCCGGGAGAAGGAGGGCGTCTGCACCAGCTGAGCCAGCAGCTCAATGGCGTCGTCGGCGAGGGGGGTTAGCTCCGGCATAGCACGGTTTTTACGGGCTCGTTGATGCGCAGGGCGTGCTCGATAACCACCCGCTCCACCCCGGCTTCCAGGGCGGCAAAGGCGTTATCCAGCTTGGGCACCATGCCGGCCGCAATAACGCCCGCGGCCTTCAGCGCCTGGTACTCGGCGGCGGTTATCTGCGGAATCACCGAGGTGTCGTCGTTCACGTCGCGCAGCACGCCGTCCTTTTCGAAGCAGTAGTGCAGGGCCACGGCGTAGTGCGGAGCCAGGGCGCGGGCCAGGGTGCTGGCAATAGTGTCGGCGTTGGTGTTGAGCAGCTGGCCTGCGCCGTCGTGGGTGATGGCGCAGAACACGGGCACCAGGTCCGTTTCCAGCAGCTGGCGGAGGAGGGGCACATTCACCGCATGAGCTGGCAGGTCGCCCACAAAGCCGTAGTCGACGTCCCTGACGGGGCGCTTCACGGCTTGAATGGCGTTGCCGTCGGCCCCCGAAAGGCCCAGGGCATTTACGCCTTCTGCCTGCAGGCCGGCCACCACTTGCTTGTTGGTTTTGCCGGCGTAGAACATGGTCACGATGTCGAGGGTGGCCGCGTCGGTGATGCGGCGGCCCTGCACCATCTGGGGCTCAATGCCTAGGTCGCGGAGCATCTGGCTGGCGCCTTTGCCCCCGCCATGAACCAGCAGCTTGCGGCCCGGCACCTGGGCCAGCTCCCGCAGAAACTGCCGCAGCTGGCGTTCATCGTCAATGATTCCGCCGCCGATTTTAAAAATTTTCAGGCCTTCGCGCATACAGTAGGAGGGAGGAAGAAATTGCCTTTACGGCCCCAAAATGGCCAAAAAGGTTGCCCGCTCCCGGGCAGAATTGCGGGAAATACCGCCGGTAGGAATAATCTTTTTTGCCCCAGGAGCGGTAAAGTTTCCAAAAAAAAACATCTAGTATTGCAACGAATTCACGGTTTAAACGATTTAAACCGCGAAACACTCCCTCGCCGCCCCGCGGCAACCGTCATGATTCAACTCTCTGCTATTGCGCTTCTGCGACGACCTTGTCTGGTCGTGCGAATCATGCCAGCTTAACCGCTGGCTGCAATAGTACGTCCGGGTTCCGCCTCTACCGCGAACCGACGCCGGGTCCTCCCTCCGGAGCCCGCCCCAAGAGACTCTTCACGAATCAACCGACCTTAGTCCGAGTGTAACTTTTAGTGTGACTTCTTCCGGCCCCCGGCCGGAACGCCCCGCTCCCTGGCCTGCCTGGCCCACCGCCCTTCCGGGTTTTTTCCTGCTTCCGGCCCTGCTGCCGGAGCCCTCAGCAGCCTCGCCTGCATCCTCCCTTTTTCGTCTTTCCGAGTCTGTAGCCGTATAACCCCGGCCACTAACCGAGTCCTGACCATGATTTTACGAGTCGCCAATGCTGCCGATGCGCAGTATGTGGAAACCCTCTGTCAATGGTATGCCGAGTCCGCCAAAGCGCGGGGGGTGGGCATTGCCAAGCGTGATCCTAACTATCTGATTAAGAAGATGGAAAAGGGTGACTCCATCATCGCCTTCATCGATGACCAACTGGCCGGTTTCTGCTACATCGAAACCTTCGAGGACGCCAAGTTCGTGGTTAACTCGGGCCTCATTGTGAACACCGAGCTGCGCAAGGAGGGGCTGGGCCGTGCCATCAAGCACCGCGTGTTTGAACTGTCGCGCACCAAATACCCTGCCGCTAAAATCTTCGGTATCACCACCTCCGCGGCCGTGATGAAGATCAACAACGAGCTGGGCTACCGCCCCGTCACCTTCCCCGAGCTGACGCAGTCGGACGACTTCTGGAAGGGCTGCTCCAGCTGCAAAAACTACGGCATCCTGCTGGAGAATGAGCGCAAAATGTGCCTCTGCACCGGCATGGTGTACGACAACCTGGACGATAGTTTCAGCCAGCATACCATCGAAATCCTGTCACAGGAGCGGTAGGGCACCTAGAAGTGAGAAGTCAGAGCTAAGCGTCGTGCTAACGAGCTGCTCTTACGCTCATGTCCGCCTTTCAACTTCTGCTTTCTAAGCTCTAACACCTCAGTTCTAAGCTCTCATTTGATGAAAAAAAAGGTAGTTCTCGCCTACAGCGGCGGTTTGGATACGTCCTATTGCGTTGTGTATCTGACGAAAGAGCTGGGCCTGGAGGTCCACACGGTCATCGTCAACTCGGGTGGCTTCTCGCAGGAGGAGCTGGCCGGCATCGAGAAGCGGGCCTACGAAATGGGCTCCACGCGCCACGAAGTAATCGATGTGACCGAGCGGTTCTACCAGGAGTGCCTGCGCTACCTGCTGGCGGGAAATATCCTGAAAAACGACACGTACCCGCTGAGTGTGAGTGCCGAGCGGATGTTCCAGAGCCTGGCCCTGGCCGAGTACGCCCGCGAAAACAAGGCCGACTACATTGCCCACGGCAGCACCGGGGCCGGCAACGACCAGGTACGTTTCGACGTGGCATTTTCGGTGATTTCGCCCGACACGGAAATCATTACGCCCATCCGCGACCTGGGCCTGTCGCGCCAGCAGGAGATTGAGTACCTGCAGCAGAATGGGGTGGAAATGAGCTGGGAAAAGGCGAAATACTCCATCAATAAGGGCATTTGGGGCACTAGCGTGGGCGGGGTGGAAACGCTGACTTCGCGCCAGGGCTTGCCGGAATCGGCCTGGCCGACCCAGCTGAGCAAGACCGAGCCCCAGGAAATCAGCATTACCTTTGAAGAAGGCGAGCCGGTGGCTTTGAACGGCAAGCAAATGAACCCAGTGGACCTGATTATCGCCCTCAACGAGTTGGCCGGGCAGTACGCCATCGGGCGCGATACCCATGTGGGCGACACGATTCTGGGCATCAAAGGTCGCGTGGGCTTCGAGGCACCCGCGCCCCTGATTCTCATCAAAGGCCACCACCTGCTGGAAAAGCACGTTTCCTCGCGCTGGCAGCTGCTGCACAAAGACTACATCGCCAACTGGTACGGCACCTTGCTGCACGAGGCACAGTACCTCGACCCGGTGATGCGCGACATGGAAGCTTTCCTGGAGTCGTCGCAGGCGCGGGTGTCGGGGACGGTATACGTGACCCTGAAGCCTTACCAATTCGAATTGGTCGGTATTGAGTCGGACTTCGACATGATGCAGTCGAAGGTGGCCACCTACGGCGAGGAAAACAATGCCTGGGACTCGCGCGACGCGAAAGGCTTCATCAAGATCTTCAGCAACCAGCTGCGGATTCACGGCTCGTTCAACGATGAAAATTAAGGTTGGCATCGTCGGCGGAGCCGGCTACACGGCGGGGGAGCTGATCCGCATTCTGCTGCACCATGCGTACGCGGAGCTGGGCGCCATCGTCAGCTCCTCCAACGCCGGCAACTCGATCTACCAGGTCCACGACGACCTGGTAGGGGAGACGGACCTGGTATTTACCTCGGAGCTGGCTGGTGATGAAGACGTAGTGTTTCTGTGCCTGGGCCACGGCAACTCCAAAGCCTGGCTGACTCAGCACGAACTACCCGAAACGACGCACATCATCGACCTCAGCAACGACTTCCGCCTGGAAGCCGACGCAGAGTTTCAAGGTCGGGAGTTTGTGTACGGGCTACCGGAGCTGAACCGAAGCCGCCTTCAGCAGGCCCAGAGCATTGCCAACCCCGGCTGCTTTGCCACCGCTATTCAGCTGGCGCTGCTGCCGCTGGCGCAGGCGGGCAAGCTAACGGACGATGTGCACGTGTCGGCTATTACGGGCAGCACGGGCGCGGGCCAGAGCTTGTCGGAGACGGTGCACTTCTCGTGGCGCACCAACAACGTGTCCATCTACAAGCCGTTCACTCACCAGCATTTGGGCGAGATAGGGGAGAGCTTGGCGCAGCTGCAGCCGCAGCTGGAAAGCGCCATGCACTTCATCCCGTACCGCGGCAACTTCTCGCGCGGCATCTTCGCCAGCGTCTATACGCCGTCGGATTTGACCCAGGAGGAGGCGCGGGAGCTGTACCAGAAGTTCTACGCCGATGCGCCTTTTACCACGGTTTCGGATAAGGAAATTCACCTCAAGCAGGTAGTCAACACCAACAAGTGCCTGCTGCACGTGCAAAAATTCGGCAAGCAGCTGCTCATCACTTCGGTTATCGACAACCTGGTGAAGGGCGCTTCGGGCCAGGCAGTGCAGAACTTGAACCTGCTGTTTGGTCTGCCGGAAACGACGGGGCTGAATTTGAAAGCGGGACTGTTTTAACCCATCAGAACGTCATTCCGAGCGTAGCGCAGCGAAGTCGAGGAATCTCGCCTGCTCTGACGTCCAGAATAGCATTGCAACATCAGCACGCGAGATTCCTCGGCAAGCTCGGAATGACGTACTTCTTCTGAGTTATGCCGAGCGTCTCTAAGTTCTAACCTCTCAGCTCTCACTTCTACAAACCATGGAGCTTTTCAACGTATATCCGCTCGTCAACATCACGCCGGTAAAGGCGCTGGGGGCGAAACTATGGGACGATAAGGGCCAGGAGTACCTGGATTTCTACGGCGGCCACGCCGTTATTTCCATCGGTCACAGCCACCCGCACTACGTGCAGCGCCTCACCGGGCAGCTGCAGAACATCGGTTTCTACTCCAACTCGGTGCAGATTCCGATTCAGCAGGAGCTGGCACGTAAGCTGGGCCAAGTGTCGGGCTACGAGGACTACTCGCTGTTTCTGTGCAACTCCGGGGCCGAGGCCAACGAGAATGCGTTGAAGCTGGCCTCCTTCCACACTGGCAAAAAGCGTGTATTGGCCTTCAAAGGCGCTTTTCACGGGCGTACGTCCGGCGCGGTAGCGGCTACCGACAACCCGAAAATTGTGGCTCCCTTCAACGCCGACCACGCCATTTCCTTCGTGGAGTACGACCTGGCGGCGGTGGAGCAGGTGCTGCAAGGCGGCGACGTGTGCGCGGCCATTATCGAGCCTATCCAGGGCGTGGGCGGCATCATCATGCCATCCGATGAGTTCCTGACTGGCCTAGCCGCGCTGTGCAAACAATACGGCGCGCTGCTGATTGCCGACGAGGTGCAGAGCGGCTACGGCCGCAGCGGCAGGTTCTTCGCCCACCAGCACGCTGGCATCCGGCCCGACGTTATTTCGGTAGCCAAGGGCATGGGCAACGGCTTCCCCATCGGTGGTATCCTGATTGCGCCGGAGCTGAAGGCGTCCTATGGTCTGCTGGGCACTACGTTCGGCGGCAACCACCTCGCCTGTGCCGCGGCGCTGGCCGTGCTGGAAGTTATTGAGCAGGAAGATCTGCTGCACCATGCTGCCGAGCTAGGCGCTTACCTGCGGCAGGAGTTGGTAGCCAACGCCAGGGCTGAGGAAATACGCGGCCGCGGCCTGATGGTGGGCATTAAGTACGACTTCCCCATTAAAGACGTGCGCGACAAGCTGCTCTCGGACTTCCACATCTTCGTAGGCAACGCCTCCGACCCAACGGTACTGCGCTTGCTCCCCCCACTGAACATCACGAAGGCTGAAGTTGACCGGTTCCTGCAGGCGCTATATGCCCTGACGGAGAAATCGGTAAACGTCATTCAGCAGGCCTCCGCGCTGGACTAAGGCGGTGTAGAGGCGCGACACTTCGCGTCTCGTCGGTGAACGGCCCGCTCTAATCCGCTGGCTTGTCTTCGTCAGCAACGATAGAGACGCGAAAAGTCGCTTCTCTACATCCCAAACACTATAGATGAACCAAGTAAAACTGATTCTGGAAGACGGCACTGAACTCGAAGGCGAGTCCTTCGGCGCGTATACCTCCGCGGCCGGGGAGGTGGTCTTCAGCACGGCCATGACGGGCTACCCCGAGAACCTGACCGATCCGTCCTTTGCCGGGCAAATCCTGGTGCTGACCTACCCGATGGTGGGCAACTACGGCGTGCCGGGCGAGGAACTCTACGAGTCCATTTCCCGCATCTTCGAGTCGGACAAGGTGCACGTGGCCGGTCTGGTGGTCAACTACTACTCCCAGGAGCACAGCCACTGGCACGCGGCCAAGAGCCTGGGCGACTGGCTCAAGGAGTACAACATTCCCGGCATTTGCGGGGTGGACACGCGCCTTTTGACCAAGAAGCTGCGCGAGAAGGGCGCCCTGCTGGGCAAAATCGTGGCCGAGGAAGATATTCCGATGCACGACCCGAACCTGGAGAACCTGGTGGCGCAGGTCAGCCCCGCGGGCGTGCAGCACTACGGCCACGGCCAGCACAAGATCGTGCTGGTGGACTGCGGCACCAAGACCAATATTATCCGCTGCTTTCTGGAGCGCGACGTGGAACTGATCCGCGTGCCCTGGGACTACGACTTCACCCAGCTCGACTACGACGGCCTGTTTCTCTCGAACGGCCCCGGCGACCCGAAGATGTGCCAGGCCACCATCAAGCACCTGCAGAAAGCCCTGCAGCAGGACAAGCCCATCTTCGGCATCTGCCTGGGCTCCCAGCTCATGGGCCTGGCCGCGGGCGGGGACACGTTCAAGCTCAAGTATGGGCACCGCAGCCACAACCAGCCGGTCAAGCGCACCGGCACCCAGCGCAGCTACATCACCAGCCAGAACCACGGCTTCGCCGTGGACCCCAAAACGCTGCCGAGCGAGTGGACCATGCTGTTTGAGAACCTGAACGACGGCACCTGCGAAGGCATCCAGCACCAGACCAAGCCCTTCTTCTCCACCCAGTTCCACCCCGAAGCCGCCGGCGGCCCCCAGGACACGGAGTTCCTCTTCGACGACTTTCTCAAAGCGGTGGCCGCGTACAAGGCCGCTCAGTAGCATCCCCCGACACCCGACAGCGCTTTTTTAACACGACCCTTCTCCCCGGTCTGTTACCCAACCCCTAGAATGCACAAACCCAACAAAGTACTGATCCTCGGTTCCGGTGCCCTGAAAATCGGGGAGGCCGGCGAGTTCGATTACTCCGGCTCGCAGGCCCTGAAGGCCCTGAAAGAGGAAGGCATCCGCACCATCCTGATCAACCCCAACATTGCCACCGTGCAGACGTCCGAGGGCCTGGCCGACGACGTGTACTTTTTGCCCGTGACGCCCTACTTCGTCGAGCAGGTCATCCAGAAGGAGCAGCCCGACGGCATTCTGGTGGCCTTCGGCGGGCAGACGGCCCTGAACTGCGCCGTGGCCCTGTACCGCGCCGGCGTGTTCGACAAGTACCAGGTGCGCGTGCTGGGCACGCCCGTGCAGAGCATCATCGACACGGAGGACCGCGACATCTTCAAGGAAAAGCTCGACCAGATCGGCGTGCTTACGGCCCGCAGCGAAGCCGTGACGACGATGGAGAACGCGCTGGCGGCCGGGGAGCGGATTGGCTTCCCCATCATCGTGCGCGCCGCCTTTGCCCTGGGCGGGCTGGGCAGCGGCTTCGCCAACAACCCCGACGAGCTGCGCGCCCTGGCCCAGAAGGCCTTCTCCACCTCCGACCAGATTCTGGTGGAAGAGTCCTTGAAAGGCTGGAAGGAAGTCGAGTACGAGGTGGTGCGGGATGCTTATGACAACTGCATCACCGTCTGCAACATGGAAAACTTCGACCCCATCGGTATCCACACCGGCGAGAGCATCGTGGTGGCCCCGTCGCAGACCTTGAGCAACCGCGAGTACCACAAGCTGCGCGCCATCGGCATCCAGACCATCCGCCACCTGGGCATCGTGGGCGAGTGCAACATTCAGTACGCGCTGGACCCCTACTCGGAGCAGTACCGCGTCATTGAGGTGAATGCCCGCCTCTCCCGCTCCTCGGCCCTGGCCTCCAAGGCCACGGGCTACCCGCTGGCCTTCGTGGCCGCCAAGCTCAGCCTGGGCTACTCGCTGGCCGAGCTC
>NZ_VTHL01000025.1:0-69824 GCF_008271285.1 Hymenobacter lutimineralis
CTGGCGCCCGGCTCGTGGCAGGCCGCCGCCACACGGCTGCGCAAATCGAGTGAATACGGTTTCATGGTCTACTCTACGCAGCAGCCCGTAGCCAGGGCGAACGGTTCACGAATCCGCTATAATGGCGCGGAAGGGTATGGCCGAGGTGCGAAAAGCATTGTCAGCCGTGTTATAGGAATTGTCAGTTATGTGATAGGCTGTTTTGCTGATTCCGCTACTTCTCCTCCGTCAGCACGGTGAAGTACAGGCTGGGGAGCAGGTTATGGACGGTCCAGGCCGCCTGGCCGTTTTCGCGCTCTACCATGCCGGGCTGCTTCTGGCGCACCACGGGAATGGAGAAATACTTGTTTTCGGGGGCTTGTTTTTCGCTTTGCAGCCACTGCAGGGTAGCGGCCACGGGCTGGCCGTTGAGCACAATATGGTAAGGCCGCAAATCCAACTTCAGCCAGCCGGTGCGGGAAGGCGGGCAGAGGAGCTGTACATCCTGGGTGCTAAGCAGCTGGTCGGGGCGGTTGCTGCGCACGGTATACAGGTTGAGACGAAAGCGCAACCGCTCGTACTTGTTGTCGGTGAAATAGACGTAGAGTTCTTCCAGGTAGGAGCGCCGCCCAGGGGTAAGTAACGTCCCCAGCTCCCAGCCCCACTCATCATCGACGGTGGTTTTACCCGAGCTGCCGGCCATCCAGCGGACATCGGCTTTTTCGGCGGTGCGGCCCAGCTTGGCCGGCTGCACCTTACGGCTTTGAATGGTAACGCCTTCGAGGACCTGATGCAGGGGTTGGAGCTGAAACACGCGCTGCCCGGCCTGCCACTGAGCTGGCGCTACCACATAGGGCATAAAGCCCACGCAGGACACGATGAGGGTGTCGCGTAAATCGGGTGGGAGGCGCAACAGGTAACGGCCCTGCTCATCGGCTGCGGTGCCAATAGCCTTGCCCGGCACGCCCAGAATGGCAAACGGCACCGGCTCCTTGGTTTGGGCATTGAGCACCTGGCCCGTGGCGGTTACCGTTTGGGCCCAGCCAGTAAAACTAACCATACTCACCAGCAGGAACAGACAAAGTTTATACACCACAGAGAAGCGGATATTAATAGCTAGGCAGTTTCCGGACAATGTAGAGAAAAGGAAACGAAGTAAAGTAGCGCTACTGAAGGAGGGAAGCAGCTGGCCAGCCACCAAAAAACGCCAGCCTACCCGTAGGCCGGCTGGCGTTGTTATGGCCCCAGCAATGGTTGCTTTATGAGTGAGCAGCCTTCTTTTCCAGGGCCTGAAGCAGCTCATCGGCCGCCTTTTCGATGTCGTGGTAGCCTTGCTGGGCGGCCCGTTCTTTAGCGGCAATCAGCCCGTCGCGGTGCACGGTTTTGAAGTCGCCGTAGGGGAAGTGGTAGCGGCCCTTGGTGTCTTCGCCCTTGGTTTCGTCGAGGCCCAGGTGCCACTGTCCGTATTCGGCTATTTCGTGCTTTTCCAGAAACTTGTTTTCCTGGCTAGTATCAGGGTTGTGCTGGCCCCAGTGGCCCTGGTCGTTTTTGAGTTTGCCGTCTGCAATCAGCTGCCTGGCAAACTTCACAGCGGCCGTGTTCAGGTGTAAGCTCATGGCGGGTGGACGTTAGGGTATGATACCCTTTGCTTACGCACACCTTTTCAGCGGGTTCACCGGGCTCCTGATTAGTTCCGGCGGGCTGCGCCGTTACATACAAGCGTAGATTGCCGTTTTTTATAAACTGCCAGCGCTCAGGACAGCGTGATGCCGGCATTGAAGACCAGGCGCCAGAGCAGCGCCAAAAGCAGAAAAGCTCCCACAAAGGCCCAGGCAATGGTGGTTTTTCGGGGTGTAGGCACGGTATCCTGGAACAGCTCGTTGCGGCTGGAGATGCTTAGCGGGAGCAGGAAAAGGCCCATCGTCACAAACAGCAGCCCCTCGTAGGTGGTCAGGTCCGGCCACTTGAGAGCTGCCAGCAGTAGGCTGCCTACCACCCAGGGCACCAGCAAGCCGGTAAAAATGAGCTGGCCGCGGTTGGCATAGAGCATCATGGTGCGCGAGTCGTGGCTTTGCAGGAAGGCTACGGCCGCTTTGTAACCTGTAATTACCGCAATAATGCCACCCAGCACGGCTAAGGCAATGGGAAAGGCCGTGCCTCCCTCCACGAAGAGCCAGCGGGGTACATACCAAAATCCCAGCTGCGTGAATGAGCCTGCAATAAGGCCCCCCAGTACCAGGTTGAAGGCGTGCAAAGCCAGCCAGAAGTAAAAAAGCTTGAGCCGGCCTTTGCGGCCCCGCCCGTAAAACCAGAACAGGAGCCCGGCCCCAATAGCCAGTAGCAGGCTCAGGAACGGGCCCACCCCATACACGGCAATAACGGCAATGCGCCACCACTGCCGGTCGGGAATCAGAAACTGCACGTGGCTCAGGTGCAGGGTGAGCGGAATGCCCAGTCGGTGGGCCATGGCCGCCGTGGCCAGCTGGTGCACGCCGTAGGCCAGCAGGAAGGCTAAGCCATAAAGAACAATGGAGTTAAGCGCCGTAATACTGGCTTTGCTGGATTCCGTGGGCGAGACGGTGCGGCTAAGGTCAAGGTTCATAGCAGAGAGGATAGCAGATGGCTCCCCAAGTTACTTAAACCCCCGCAGGCTACCATAACCGGCGGCCAACTCCCAAAAACTAGCTTTTCCGGGCCGTTTTGCCTACCTTCGCAGCTAGAAAAAACTGCCTCTAGTGAAGAACATCCGCAATTTCTGCATCATCGCCCACATCGACCACGGCAAGAGTACGCTGGCCGACCGCCTGCTGGAATTTACCAGCACCGTGGCCAAGCGCGATATGCAAGCTCAGCTGCTCGATAACATGGACCTGGAGCGGGAGCGGGGCATCACCATCAAGAGCCACGCCATCCAGATGCAGTATCAGTACAAGGGCGAGCAGTATACGCTCAACCTGATTGATACCCCCGGCCACGTCGACTTCAGCTACGAAGTATCCCGCTCCATTGCTGCCTGCGAAGGCGCCCTGTTGATTGTGGATTCCTCGCAGGGGATTGAAGCCCAGACGATTTCCAACCTCTACCTGGCCATCGGTTCCGACCTGACCATCATTCCGGTGCTCAACAAAATCGACCTGCCCCACTCCATGCCGGAGGAAGTGTCGGACGAAATTGTGGACCTGATTGGCTGCGACCGGGACGAAATCATCCATGCCTCCGGTAAGGCCGGTATTGGAATCGAGAATATCCTCAACGCCATCTGTGAGCGGATACCCGCGCCCCAGGGCGACCCGGAGGCCCCTTTGCAGGCCCTCATCTTCGACTCGGTTTTCAACTCTTACCGGGGTATCGAAGTTCTGTTCCGGATTAAGAACGGCACCATGCGCAAGGGCGACAAGCTCCGCTTCATGGCTACCGGCAAGGAATACGGCGCCGACGAAATCGGTATTCTGGGCCTTAACCAAGAGCCCCGCCAGGAAGTAGCGGCTGGCAACGTAGGCTACCTCATTTCGGGCATCAAGGAAGCGCGCGAAGTAAAAGTCGGCGACACCATCACGCACGTAGCGCGCCCTACGGCCGAGGCTATTCAGGGTTTCGAGGACGTGAAGCCCATGGTATTTGCCGGCATTTACCCGGTGGATACCACCGAGTACGAAGAACTGCGCTCCTGCATGGAGAAGCTGCAGCTCAACGATGCTTCTCTGGTATGGGAGCCCGAAACGTCGGTGGCCCTGGGCTTCGGCTTCCGCTGCGGCTTCCTGGGCATGCTGCACATGGAAATTGTGCAGGAGCGTCTGGAGCGCGAGTTCAATATGACGGTGATTACCACCGTGCCCTCGGTGCAGTTCCACGCCACCGGCACCAAAGACCAGCTGCTGACCATCAACGCGCCGAGCGAAATGCCCGAGCCGAACATGATCAAGCTGATTGAGGAGCCCTACATCAAGGCCCAGATCATTACGGCGGCCGATTACGTGGGGCCCATCATCACGCTGTGCATGGAAAAGCGTGGCATCATCAAGGGCCAGAGCTACCTCACTTCGGAGCGGGTGGAAATGACGTTTGAGCTGCCGCTGTCGGAAATCGTGTTCGACTTCTTCGACAAGCTCAAAACCATTTCGCGCGGCTACGCTTCCCTCGACTACGAGCTGATTGGCTTCCGCGAGTCGGACATGGTAAAGCTGGACGTGATGCTGAACGGGGAGAAGGTGGATGCCTTATCGGCCATTGTGCACCGCAGCAAAAGCTACGACTGGGGCCGCCGCCTCTGCGAAAAGCTTCGGGAGCTGCTGCCCCGCCAGCAGTTCGAAATTGCTATCCAGGCCAGCATAGGTCAGAAAATCATTGCCCGCGAAACCGTAAAGGCCCTGCGCAAAAACGTAATTGCCAAGTGCTACGGCGGCGACATCAGCCGGAAGCGCAAGCTGCTCGAAAAGCAGAAAGAGGGTAAGAAACGGATGCGTCAGGTAGGGTCCGTGGAGATTCCCCAGGAGGCCTTCCTGGCTGTATTGAAAATTGATTAGATAAGTGAAACGCGGCTCTCGAAAGAGCCGCGTTTTTTTTGCGCGTACCCTTTCTTTTTACCTCATACACTTCTTGACACGGCGTGCTATGATATACTTCTTCAGACCATGTCCAGTAACCTCCTCAAGAACTGCACGAGCCCGGAACAGCTAGAAAAAATCATCAAAGGCCAAGAGCGCAAGTTCCGGTGGCGCGACGATTGGCCCGCTATGGAAGCCGCTTTGCAGTCCGCCGGCACCGCTGCCATTGCCGCCCACGCCAGCAAGCCCAAGCCCGAACAACCCCAGGATATAGCCTAACCCTCACACGCATGACCACAGCCCCCGACGCCACCACCTACCGCCTCATCGACGGCAAGCAGACCGCCGAGGCCATCAAAGAAGAAATTGCCGCCGAAGTAGCCCAGCGCAAAGCCGCCGGCCAGAAAGTGCCGCACCTGGCCGCCGTGCTGGTAGGCCACGATGGAGGCTCCGAAACTTACGTGCGCAACAAGGTGCTGGCCTGCGAGCGGGTGGGCTTCGAAAGCACCCTGCTGCGCTACGAGGACACCATCACGGAGGCCGAGCTGCTGGCGAAAGTGGCCGAGCTCAACGAAGATGACAGCATCGACGGCTTCATCGTGCAGCTGCCCCTGCCGCGCCATATTTCTTCCGAAAAGGTGATTGAAGCTATCCGCCCCGAGAAGGACGTAGACGGTTTCCACCCGATGAACATCGGGCGGATGGTGGCCGGGCTGCCCGCCCTGCTGCCCGCTACGCCCTCGGGTATTGTGGAGCTGCTGCGGCGCTACGAGCTGCCTACTGATGGCAAGCACTGCGTGGTAATTGGGCGGAGTAATATTGTGGGTACGCCGGTTAGTATTCTGCTGGCAAAGAACTTAGAGCCCGGTAACTGCACCGTGACTTTATGCCATTCGCGTACCCAGAACCTGGCTGAAATAACCCGCACGGCGGATATTCTGGTAGCTGCCCTCGGCCGCCCGGAGTTCGTGACGGCCGACATGGTGAAACCCGGCGCCGTGATTATTGACGTGGGCACCACCCGGGTGGAGGATGCCAGCAAAAAGGCGGGCTGGGCACTCAAAGGTGACGTGAAATTCGAGGAAGTAGCTCCATTGTCCTCGTTCATCACGCCGGTGCCAGGAGGCGTCGGGCCCATGACCATAGCCATGCTGCTGCTGAATACCCTGCGCGCCGCAAAAGGCGAGGTGTACGCCCGGTAGAATCCTATTTTTCCGGTATCTTTGGCTTTCATTTGCCATCTGATTCCGTTACTTTTCAGGTCGGACGTCTGGGGCGGAACTATGCTACGCGGTGGCTGGTTCCGCCCCGGAAACCGGCCTTTTTGTTTTTGCTTGCGTTTTGACTCACTTGCTTACTTCCCTGCCCGTCCTTTCTTCCCTGACCACTGCCAGCTCGGCCGCACTGCCCCTGATGGAGCAGTTTTATACTATTCAGGGTGAGGGATATAACGCCGGCCGGGCTGCTTATTTTCTGCGTCTGGGCGGCTGCGACGTGGGCTGCGTGTGGTGCGACGTGAAAGAGTCGTGGGATGCCGGCCTGCACCCCCGGGTAGCTATTCAGGACATGGTAGCGGCGGTGTTAGCGCATCCGGGGCGCAACGTGGTCATCACCGGCGGGGAGCCACTGATGTATGACTTAACGGAGCTGACGGGTGCCTTGAAGGAAGTGGGCTGCCAGACCTGGCTCGAAACATCAGGTGCCTACCCACTCTCCGGTAACTGGGATTGGGTATGTGTGTCGCCTAAAAAGTTTAAAGCCCCACTGCCGGAGGTAGTAGCCCAGGCCCACGAACTCAAGGTGGTCGTCTTTCATAAGAGCGACTTTGCCTGGGCCGAGCAGCACGCGGCTATGGCGGGGCCGCACACCCGGCTGTACCTGCAGCCGGAATGGAGTAAGGCCGCCACCATCACCCCCTTGCTTATCGATTACGTGAAGCAACACCCGCAGTGGCAGGTGTCGCTGCAAACGCATAAATACCTCGACATTCCCTAGCCTCCACCGTTGTATGCGTCGTTTCGTCGTGGCAGTATTCCTGGGCGTGGCCTTGTTGGCCGGTCCACCTGTAGTAGCGCAGCAAAAACTGTCCTCTACCAACACCAAAGCCCGCAACCTGTTTGATAAAGCGCAGGGGCAGGCCAAGAACCGGGAATTTGCCAAAGCCATTGAGACGCTCACCATTCTGAACGAGAAGTTTCCTTCCCTGGGAGAGCCTTTCCTGGTGAAAGGGTCTTTGCTGAAAGCCATGGGCGACACCCGCGCGGCCTTCGTAGCGTATCAGAAAGGCCTGACCCTAATCCCATTCGACCCCGCCCGTTCCCTGGATTACTTTACCCTGGGGGAACTGGCCATGAGCTTCGGGGAATACCAGGTGGCCGGCGAGAGCTACGGCCGCTTCCTAAAGTCGGCGCCCAAAGGCCACCGTAGCATTCCTAAAGCTCAGCATCAGCTGCAAAACAGCGAGTTTGCCGTGAAAGCCGTGGCCAACCCTACCGGGCCGGCCCCGCAGCGGGTGCCCGAGCCGCTCAACACGTTTCGCTACCAGTATTTCCCCTCTATCACGGCCGATAACCGCTTTTTGCTGTATACGGCCCGGCCTACAGCTCAGAGCGACGAAGACCTGTACCTCAGCCGCCAAAACAAGGACGGTACGCTGGGGGCACCGCAGCCGATTTCAGCGGCCATCAACACCCAGCTGAACGAGGGCGCGGGCACCATTTCCGGGGATGGCAAAACCCTGGTTTTTGCTTCCTGCGACCGGCCCGGTTCCGTCGGCAACTGCGACCTGTTTATTTCGCGCCGAACGGGCAACAACTGGAGCAAACCGCGTAACCTGGGTAAGCTCGTCAACTCCACTGCCTGGGACTCCCAGCCTTCCCTGTCGGCCGATGGCCGCACCCTGTATTTTACCTCCGACCGGCGCGGGGGGCAGGGCCTAGAGGATATTTACATGACCATGCTGCAGGCAGATGGCAACTGGAGTCCGGCCCGCAACCTCGGCACACCCATCAATACTGCCGGCAAGGATATGGCTCCCTTCATCCACGCCAGCGGTACCACGCTCTACTACGTGACGGACGGCCTGATTGGCATGGGCGGGCTGGACGTGTACAAGTGCAGCCTGAGCGGGCAAAAGTGGTCGGAGCCGGTTAACCTGGGTTACCCGCTTAATACCAACGAAAACGAGGCATCCCTGTTTATTGCATCCGACAACAGCCGGGGCTACTGCTCGCGCACGCGGCCGGCCGAACCTGGTATTCCGGAGCGCGACCGGCCAGTGGAGTTGTTTTCCTTTGACGTGCCCAAAACCGTCCGCTCCCGCGAAACCAGTACGTATACCCAGGGCCGGGTATTCGATGCTAACACCAAAAAACCACTCAAGGCGGATGTGCAGCTCTACGACGTACAAACCAACGAGCTGGTGCAGTACGTCACGTCCGACCCACTGGATGGGGACTATACCGTGGTGCTCAACGAAGGCCGGCACTATGCCATGTACGCCTCCGCCGATGGATATCTGCTCAAAAGCCTCAGCTTCGATTACAGCGACAAGCACACTTTTGACCCCCTCACGCTCGATCTGTACCTGGACCCCCTGCGGGCCGGGCGCACCATGGTGCTGAATAATCTATTTTTTGAAACGAACGAGTACAAACTCAAGCCTACTTCCCGTACCGAGCTCAACCGCCTGATCGGGTTCATGCAGCAGTACAAAGATGTGCAAGTAGAAATTGCCGGGCATACCGACGATGTAGGGGCTGAGGCTGACAATGAGAAGCTTTCCCTGAACCGGGCCCGGTCCGTGTACGAATATCTGTCGGCTAACGGGGTATCCTCTACCCGAATCCGGTTCCGGGGCTATGGCGAAAATAAGCCACTGGTACCCAACGACTCGGAAGCCAGTCGGCAGCAAAACCGCCGGATAGAATTCCGGATCCTTTAGTCATTCCGCTTAAGCAGCAAAAGCCCAAAGCCCCGCTTTCACCAAGCGGGGCTTTGGGCTTTTTAAAGTTATAGTTCTTCTTTTTCAGGTGGTTGATAAACAAGTGATAATCAATAATAAGATGCTTGATGTAAAAACTACTTGATTAGAATAGTAATATTTATTCTTTGTTTTATTAAAAAATAAGTTTAGCTTTGTTCAGCAGCATCAACGGCTGCCCTATTGATTTCTCTTCTTCGTTTCACCCTTTCACCTCACCTACTTATGAAAAAGATTTTCCTGCTTGTGGGTATGCTGCTGGCGGTTTCTGTGGCCAGCCAGGCTTCCCAGGAAAATAACGCTACCGGCGACAACGGTAGCGCCATTGCGGCTCGGGCCACCAAGTTGTCGCGGGCTATGGCCAGCACCATGCAGCTCGACGAAGGGCAGTACCTCAAAGTAAAGCAGTTGAACACGCGTATGCTGGCCGAGGTTGATGACCTAAAGTCCCGCTACGCGGCCGATCCGGAAATTCTGGACCAGCGTCTGGCCGATGCGCAGCAACGCTACGAAGCGGCGCTTACCAGCCTGTTGCGCCCCCGCCAACTGGCTGTATACCAGGAAGCACAAAGCAACATGACTGCCCTTAGTATTATGGCGAATTAGGCCTGTGGCTATATGGTACTGAAAAAGGCGCCCCCGGGGCGCCTTTTTGTGTTTATAATTATGCTGAAATTAAATTTGATTATTCTTTGTCAAGGAAACAGAAAGACTTATATTTGATCAAGTTATACTAGGGAAATTTACATAAACGGGTTTTGTCGATTTCCCGGTTGCCATTTTTCCGTCACTCACCTTTGCACTCGATACCAGTCATGACTGTACCTATACGTACTCTTTGTGCTATTCTTCTGTTTGCGGGCAGTTTGCTTTCGAGCTGCGCCAAATCCGCCGGTGATACCTCCATCAGTCGCCAAGCCACGTCGATCAGCCGTACCTTTGCCTCCAAAGGCCACCTCAACGAAGGTCAGTATAAGCGTGTGCGCAGCCTCAGCATCCGTATGATGCGGGAAATAGAACGAGTAAAAAGCCACAACTCCTCACCACTGCAGCAGGAGCTTCTGATTCAGGAAATTCAGGCTGGGTATGAAATGCAACTAGCTTCAATTCTGATGCCTGCTCAGCTGGCGCGCGTTCAGCCATACATGCCCAAACTTCTTGCCTTACACAGCAAAACGGTGGCCGTACGCTAGGCTGGCGAAACGGTAAATAAAAAAAAGGCTACCTGCAGAGGTAGCCTTTTTTCGTGGGCTATTCTAGCGCTGCTCAATCGGGGTGTAGTCCCGGTTCAGCTCGCCGGTGTAAACCTGGCGGGGACGGCCAATCGGCTCTTTGTTTTCGCGCATCTCTTTCCACTGGGCAATCCAGCCGGGCAGGCGGCCCAGGGCAAACATCACCGTAAACATTTCGGTGGGAATGCCAATGGCTTTGTAGATGATGCCCGAGTAGAAGTCAACGTTCGGATAGAGCTTGCGCTCAATGAAATAAGGATCCGTGAGGGCCGCTTGCTCCAGCTCCTGCGCAATTTTCAGCAGGGGGTCGTTGATGCCCAAAGCCGTCAGCACCTCGTCGGCAGCTTTCTTGATAATCTTGGCCCGTGGGTCGAAGTTTTTGTAGACGCGGTGACCGAAGCCCATCAGGCGGAACGGATCATTTTTATCCTTGGCCTTGGCAATGAACTTGCTCGTGTCGCCACCGTCGCGCTGAATAGCTTCGAGCATTTCTACCACTTCCTGGTTGGCGCCACCGTGCAGCGGGCCCCAGAGGGCGTTGATACCAGCCGAAACCGAGCCGTACAGCGAAGCATTCGCCGAGCCCACCAAACGAACCGTCGAGGTAGAGCAGTTCTGCTCGTGGTCGGCGTGCAGGATGAGGAGCTTGTTGATGGCGCGCACCACTACAGGGTTGACTTCATACTTCTCCGTGGGGAAGCTGAACATCATGTATAGGAAATTCGACGCGTAGTCTAGGTCGTTCCGCGGATAGTTCAGCGGATGGCCCATGTTGTTCTTGTAGGTCCAGGCTGCAATGGTGGGCAGCTTGGCCATCAACCGAATCACGTTCAGGTCAATTTCGTCCTTGCTCAGGTCCGGCGATACGCTCTCGGGATAGAAAGCCGTCAGCGCACAGATCAGGCTACTGAGAATGGCCATAGGGTGGGCCGCCGAGGGGAACCCATCAAAAATCTTGCGCACGTCTTCGTGCACGAGGGTATGCTTGGTAATCTGGTTGCTGAAAGAATCCAGCTCTGCCTGGGTAGGTAGTTTGCCGTAAATCAGCAAGTAAGCCACTTCCATGAAGCTCGACTCCTCAGCCAGCTGCTCGATGGGGTAGCCCCGATACCGCAGAATGCCTTCTTCGCCGTCCAGGAACGTAATGGCACTTTTGGTAGCGCCGGTGTTTTTGTAGCCCGAGTCGATGGTAATGTAACCGGTTTGGTCGCGCAACTTGGCAATATCAATTGCCTTCTCGTGCTCGGTACCTTCGATGACGGGGAAGGAATACGATTTCCCGTCGAGGATAATCTCAGCAGACTCTGCCATAAGCGTGTATTAGGGTGGATGCGGGGCGAAAGTAAAGAATTACCGGCAGGGCGGAAAGCCCGGGCCAAGCCTGAATCTATTCAACTACCAAAAGAAGGTAGATGTTCGGGCTAATGCGCAAAATTATTCGCTATGCCGACAATTTGAAGGAAGGCCCGGATGATATACAAAATATTCCGCGCTGAAGAGGCTGCGTGCGCCCTACTTTCCGATGCAGAACTGGGTGAAGATGCTGGTTAATAGGTCGTCGGTGGATATTTCCCCGGTGATTTCGCCCAGGTACGCCAGCGCCCGGCGTAGGTCGGCGGCCAGTAGTTCCGTGCCCGTATTGCTTTGAAGGCCCGCTTGCACGGCGAGCAGAGCCGCTAGCGCAGCTTCCAGGCTGCGGGCGTGGCGCACATTGGTAACGATGGTGGCGGAGCCCGTGCGGTCGAGGCCCGTACCCCGCACTTTTTGCAGGAGTGCTTGTTTCAGCTCGTCCATGCCCCGGCCGGTAGCGGCGGATAGCAGCAAGGCATCAGTATCTGCATACGCCGCAGCTTCGGCGGAGCTGATCTGGTCTAACTTATTGCCCACGGCCAAAGCGGGAATCAGGTTGCCTGGGTTGAGCTCCGCGAGTTCGGCCGCAAGTTGGGCCGGAGAAGCAGTGGTCAGGTCAAACAGGTAAAGCAATAGCGCCGCCTGACGCACGCGCTGACGGGTACGCTCCACGCCCATCGACTCCACCACGTCGGTAGTGTCGCGCAGGCCAGCGGTGTCCACAAACCGAAACCGAATGCCTTCCAGGCTTACCTCATCCTCGATAAAGTCGCGGGTGGTACCGGGTATAGCCGATACAATGGCGCGCTCTTCATTCAGCAGGGCGTTCAGCAAAGTTGATTTGCCGGCATTGGGCTTGCCAGCAATAACGGTGGTCACGCCGTTTTTAATGACATTGCCCAACTCGAAGGAGCGCAGCAGCTGCCGGATAATGCCTTCCAGCTCCTGCAGCAGGTTGGTGAGGCCACTACGGTCGGCAAACTCTACATCTTCCTCACCGAAATCTAGCTCCAACTCCAGCAAGGAAGCAAATTGCACCAACCGGGCCCGCAATTCCTTCAGCTCGCGGGAAAAGCCGCCGCGCATCTGCTGCATGGCTACCTGGTGGGAAAGGGCCGAGTCGGAGGCTATGAGGTCGGCTACGGCCTCGGCCTGGGCCAGGTCGAAAGCCCCGTGCAGGAAGGCGCGCTTGGTAAACTCCCCGGCCTCGGCCAGCCGCGCACCCCCGCGCACCAGCAAGCTGAGCACCTGCTGCACAATGTAGTCGGAGCCGTGGCAGCTGATTTCCACCACGTCTTCGCGGGTGTAGGAGCGCGGGGCCCGAAACAGTGAAACCACGACCTCATCCAGAATACGCTCTCCGTCGCGAAGGGTGCCGAAGTGCAGCGTGTGCGTGGCCTGTTCCTGCAACGATTTGCCCGCGAAAATGGACTCGGTGAGGGCAATGGCTTGCGACCCCGAGAGGCGCACCAGCGCAATGGCGCCCGAGCCTGGAGGCGTGGACAAAGCCACAATGGTATCGGAAAGGGAAGGAGGCAGCAGGGAAGACACAGGAGCAGGAAAAAGAGAAAGTCAGCGGCTGGCGCAGGCGCGAAAAAATTAGCAATAGTAGCTAGCCTGCTACAAACAAATTGCGCGAAACTTCGGCCGAAAGCATTTGCTTGCGCTGGCAGTCTATGCTGACTTCCAGGGAGTTATCAAAATCGATTTTATCGATTACTTTAAGCTGGGAGCCCAGGCGCAGACCAACCTTATCCAGGTACTGCAGGAAGGGCACGGCGGTGCTGCGCACGGCCACAATGGTACCCTCTTCACCCACGGCTAGGTCAGCCACTAGGCGGTGACGGGCTCGGTTGATAGAGCCATCGGCTGCCGGAATAGGGTCGCCGTGCGGGTCGGTTTGCGGGTAGCCCAAAAACTCGTCCAGCCGCTGCACCAGCAGTGGGGACTGGATGTGCTCCAACTCCTCAGCCACTTCGTGTACCTCATCCCAGCTGAACCCCAGTTGCTGCACCAGAAACACTTCCCACAGGCGGTGCTTGCGAATGGTGAGCAACGCCAACCGCTTGCCCTCCGGAGTAAGTGAAACGCCCCGGTACCGCTGATAATTAAGCAGGCCTTTTTCGCCCAGCCGCCGCAACATGTCCGTGACCGAGGCCGGCCGGGTTTGCAGCGCCTCCGAGACGCTGTTGGTGCTCACGTCGAGGCCAGGTGAAGCTTCGGCCAGCTTGTAAATGGCTTTTAGGTAGTTTTCTTCGGTGTAGCTGGGCATTCCTTGGAATGAGAAATGAAGAAGGAAGAATAAGTCATTGGTCGTTCAACAGTTCAGCAGAAACTCCAGAACGGCCAATGCTTCATTCTTCTTTCTTCACTCTTGATTAAAAACCTACCACTTGATCAGGGCCGAGGCCCAGGTGAAACCGGAGCCAAAGGCTGCCAGGCACACCAGGTCGCCGCGCTTGATTTTCCCTTCCTGCACGGCCTCGCTGAGGGCAATCGGGACGGAAGCCGCAGTGGTGTTGCCGTAGCGCTGGATGTTGCTGAACACTTTGTCTTCGGTAAGGCCCATTTTTTGGCCCACGTACTGCGTGATGCGCAGGTTGGCCTGGTGGGGAATCAGCATGTCGATGTCTTGGGGCTGGTAGCCGTTCTGGTCGAGGGCTTCCTTGATGACCTCCGGAAAGCGCGTCACGGCGTGCTTGAACACCTGTTGGCCATTCATGTACGGGTACATGGCTTCGGGCTCGTCGAGCACAATCTGCACACGGTTGTCGCGGTTAGAGCCCGGCTCCCGGGTAATCAATTCCTCCGCATGCTCGCCCTGGGCGTGGAGGTGGGTGCTCAGAATGCCGCGGCCTTCCTCATTGCTGCGGCGCAGCACCACGGCGCCGGCACCATCCCCAAAAATTACGGAGACGGCGCGGCCCCGGGTGGTTTTGTCGAGGCCGGAGGAGTGTATTTCGGAGCCCACTACCAGCGCCGTTTCGTACATACCGGTTTTGATGAACTGGTCGGCCAAGGAAAGGGCATAGATAAAGCCCGAGCACTGGTTGCGCACGTCAAAGGCAGCAATTGGGGCCTTAATGCCTAGCTCGCGCTGCAACAGCACTCCGGAACCCGGAAATAGGTAGTCAGGGGAGAGCGTGGCGAAGACAATTAGCTGTACGTCGTCGGGCTGCAGGCCAGCCATTTCCAGGGCTTTGCGGGCCGCATTGGCCCCCATGTTGGCGGTGGTGTCCTTGCCTTCCTCAAACCAGCGCCGCTCCCGGATGCCCGTGCGTTCCTGAATCCACGCATCGGTGGTTTCCATCATTTGTTCAAGATCTGCGTTGGCAACTACCCGGTCGGGGACGTAGTGGCCTACGCCGGCAATTTCACTTTGGCGGAGAGTAGACATTGGGGGAGGGGGATTTAGCAGGAAAAGTGCGCGAAAGGGCGGAAGGTAGAAAACTTTCTTCTCAGCGCATAAACGGGGGGCAAAGGTCGGCAGTTACCAGATAGAATCCAGGAGGGATACTAATTTTTGCCCTTCACCGTCCCAGAAAACTTCTTGAGGAATTCCGTGCGGGTAGAAGCCGCCGGCTTGCAGGCGTGTAGCCAGCATACGCATGCTGGCCGGAGAAAGGTCACGGAAATCAATGGTCAGCCCGGCGTGGTGCTGGCGGACCAGCGCTACCCATGCCGGGTTGGGCGGCAGCAGCACCGGTAGTCCATTGGCCAGGTACTCAAACAGCTTGGTGGGAATACAGCGCCAGGTGCTGGGGTGCTCCTGATACGGCAGCAAGCCCACGTGACTACGCGTAATAGTGGTCAGGATCTGGGCATGGGGCACGGGTTGGGCACCGCCGATAAGGGTGACAAAGTCGCTAGCCTCCGCTATGGCCTGCTGAAGGCGCAGTAAAAAGGCTGGCTGCTGGCAAAACCCAATTATCGTCAGCCGAACCTGCGGCCACACCTGGTACAAGGCTTTGGCCAGGGCAATGGCATCCAACGCCCCATTCAGCTCGGAGATAGTGCCGGAATACAGCAGCTCCAGCGGCTGGCCAGGCTGCCAGGGGCGTGGGGCAATGGCTGGTACCGTTGAGGGGGCGGGTTGATATTTATTTTCCAGAACAAGGGTATGCGCCGGGGTGGCAAAGGGCAGCTCCTCAGCGTAGCTTTTTTCGGCCAGCAGCACGCCGGCTGCCCGGGCTGCTGCCAGGTTTTCCAGGCCCCGCACCGTAGCCGCCAGAAACCGGCGCAGCCAAGCCGGGTACACCCCCTGCGTGCGGATGTTGAGGGCGTAGTTTTCCCGCACATCATAGAGGAACTGCCGCTTGCGCCCCAGTGCCTGCCATAACACGGTGAGGGGCAGCAGCTCCGGGGCATGTACTACCACCAACGTTGGGTGGAGGCGGCGGAGCAGATCCCAGTACCGGGCCTGCGCCCGCACCCGGGCCCAGCTCAGGCGGCTGCCGCAAAAAAGACTGTGCTGCTGAATAGCCCCGCTTGGTGCCGGCAGGTGCCCGGGCCCGCTGCGGCCCGCTACATGCACGCTCACGTCCGGCTGCCCCACCAGCGTGCGGGCAAACTTGCCGTACATGCGGGTATCGTCTACGGGTTTGAGCACCGAGGCCAGCAGAATGGTCTTCATGGGGCGCGGAAAGGCAGGAGAGGAATTCAAAGAGGTTTTTATCGGCGCGGTTGCTATCAAAGATGCTAGTTTTGTGTCAATCCATTTTTTGCACCCTTTTCGCATGTCTGATCTTCGCGCTACCATAGAAGCCGCCTGGAACGACCGGAGCCTGCTGCAGCAAGCGGCTACCGTCGAGGCCATCAACACCATCATTGAAGAACTGGATAAAGGCCGCCTACGGGTAGCTGAGCCCGTCGGCGACGACTGGCAGGTGAATGACTGGGTGAAGAAAGCCGTTATCCTGTACTTCCCCATTCGGCAGATGGAAACCATTGAAGTGGGGCCATTTGAGTTCCGCGACAAGATGCTCCTGAAAACCGACTACGCCGGGCAGGGCGTGCGCGTGGTGCCACCCGCCGTGGCCCGCTACGGTGCCTATCTGGCTTCGGGTGTAATTATGATGCCCAGCTACGTGAACATCGGCGCCTGGGTAGGCGAGGGTACCATGGTCGATACCTGGGCTACCGTGGGTTCCTGTGCCCAGATCGGGGCCGGCGTGCACCTGAGCGGGGGCGTGGGTATTGGTGGTGTGCTAGAGCCCGTCCAGGCGGCCCCGGTTATCATTGAGGACGGTGCTTTCATTGGCTCCCGCAGCATTCTGGTGGAGGGCTGCCGCGTAGGCCGGGAGGCCGTTATTGGGGCTGGCGTTACCATCACGGGCAGCACCAAGATTATCGACGTGACGGGGGCTGAGCCCAAGGAGTACAAAGGCTACGTGCCGGCCCGCTCCGTGGTCATTCCCGGCTCCTACGCCAAGCAGTTTGCCGCCGGCGAATACCATGTACCCTGTGCCCTCATTATTGGTCAGCGCAAGCCCAGCACCGATTTGAAAACGAGCCTGAACGACGCTCTGCGCGACTATGGGGTGAGCGTCTGAACTACGGATTCTAGCGGATTTTTCGGATTCCACGGATTTTGTGGACGATTCTCTCTACTCAGTTTGTCATCCTGAGCGCAGCGAAGGACCTACTCACGTTGCACCGGCTTATGCTGACGCGAGAAGGTCCTTCGCTGCGCTCAGGATGACAGGTGCACTCACAGAAAAGCCTCGCAGTTGCGAGGCTTTTCTGTGCCGCAAATCGTCCACAAAATCCGTGGAATCCGAAAAATCCGCTAGAATCCGTGGTTCAGCTTCTCCCCAAACACGGCCTTCACCTTATCTACTTTGCTTTTCACCACAAACTGACAGTAAGGCTGGGTTTTGTTCAGGTTGTAGTAGTTCTGGTGGTAGGCTTCGGCGGGGTAGAAAGCCTTGAGCGGCAGGATTTCGGTGGTAATGGGCCCGTTGAAAGCATTAGCTTCGGTAAGTTTCTGCTTGTAGCCTTCGGCCAGGCGCTGCTGCTCCTCGTTGTGGGTGTAAATGCCAGAGCGGTACTGCGTGCCCACGTCGTTGCCCTGCTGGTTGAGGGTGGTGGGGTCGTGGGTTTTCCAGAAGATTTCCAGCAACTCCTCATAGCTGATAACGCTGGGGTCGAAGGTGATTTGGATGACTTCGTTGTGCCCGGTGAGGCCGCTGCAAACCTCCTTGTAGGTGGGGTTGGCTATGCGGCCGCCGGTGTAGCCCGATACTACTTTCTGTACACCGTTTAAATTCTGAAATACAGCTTCGGTGCACCAAAAGCAGCCGCCGCCAAATGTGGCTTGTTCCATACGAATAGGAGAGGGGAATTACGTCGAAAAGATACTCTATAAGCGTATTTCACCCCCGAAGGTTTCACTCCGGCGCTTCTCCACGGCCTACCCCAGCTCGACCGTGCCAGCTATTGTGGGGGTGTCGGTTCTACGTGGTACGCGGCTGCCGCTTGGTTGACCTAAGCCAATGCACCGCCGCCCAGGATAGCGGCCGGAGTCAGCTCGCATAAAAAAAGAAGCCCGCCGCCAACGGGGTTGGGGCGGGCTTCAGCTTACGAATTAGGGAAGGCTACTTACGGAACCGTTCGGCTACCACTAAGTCTTTGGAACCGGGCGTCCAGGCATAGAACCCCTCGCCCGACTTTACGCCCAGGCGGCCGGCCTGCACCATGTTCACCAACAGGGGGCACGGAGCATACTTGGGGTTGCCAAGGCCCTCATGCAGCACGCGCAAAATGGCCAAGCACACATCCAGCCCAATGAAATCGGCCAGCTGCAGCGGGCCCATGGGGTGGGCCATACCCAGCTTCATAACCGTATCAATTTCCTCCACGCCGGCCACACCCTCAAACAGGGTGATAATGGCCTCGTTGATCATGGGCATCAGAATGCGGTTGGCCACAAAACCGGGGTAGTCGTTGACTTCCGTAGGCGTTTTGCCGAGCTGGCGCGACAGGTCCATCACCTGGGCCGTCACGGCGTCGGAGGTAGCATATCCGCGGATAACTTCCACCAGCTTCATCACCGGCACCGGGTTCATAAAGTGCATCCCAATCACCTGTGCCGGGCGCTTGGTAACGGCCGCAATCTTGGTGATGGAAATAGATGAAGTGTTGGAAGCCAGAATAGCGCCGGCGGGGGCGTGGGCGTCCAGCTCCCGGAAGATGTTCAGCTTCAGCTCCACGTTTTCGGTGGCTGCCTCTACCACAATATCAGCCTGGGCCACTCCTTCGGGCAGGCTGGTATAGGTTGTGATGCGGCCGAGCGTGCTGGTTTTGTCTTCCTCCGACAAGGTGCCTTTCGTCACCTGCCGGTCGAGGTTTTTGCCAATGGTGCCCAGGGCTTTATCCAGGGCAGGTTGGCTGATGTCGATGAGGGCTACGGGGAACCCATGTTGGGCAAATACGTGGGCAATGCCATTGCCCATGGTGCCCGAGCCAATAACGGCTACTTGAAGCATACGAATAACAGGTTGGGTGGGAAGTACAGACCCGGCAGGGCTGCGGCCGCAAAGCTAGGGGGAAATCTGCCAGTCCCGCCGCCTAAAGCCGCAGGTTACCCGGCAAAAAAACGCCTTGCGTAAGGGGTATGGAACCAAGCGGTTTGCTGAAAGCCTGTGGTTAGCCTAAAAGAATTTTCTTATCGGTTTATATCCTTTTCCAAATACCCCCGTACAAATCCCCAAATCATCTTACTGCGGTTTTTGTTTTCACAAAATCTTGGGGTTCGATGGTGGTTTCTCTCCTCTCCTTTTCCAACCACAATTCACCTTCATCATGGGAAATCTCCTGTATATCATCGCCGTCATCCTGATCATCATCTGGGCCCTGGGCTTCTTTGGCGTATTAGGTACCGGAATTCAGGGTAACAACCTGATCCACATTCTGTTGGTTATTGCAATTATTGCCGTTGTACTGCGCCTGATTCGTGGTGGCACGGTGTAGGTAATTACACCAGTCATAACAAAAAAGGGCTGCTCTAGACGGGCAGCCCTTTTTTGTTGGAGAAAATAAAATAACGCCTATTTCAAGTCAAACAGAAAACTAAATCGTACGACAGGCTGGCCGTAAATATCGTTTATGCCGTCGTTGAAATTGTACAGCAGGGTAATGTCGCCCGCCGCCCGGTCGCCAAACTGCTGACGGTAGCCCGCACCCAGTAAAGGTGTATTTACCGTGGTTTTCCCTACGAAAACTCGGCCAGTATTGTCCTGGTACAGGGCTTCGGCACGCGTTACTTCATATTCACCGTGCAGGAAAAACTCCTGAAACACGATGAACTGCATAAAACCTTTCACTCCGAAACTGTTGGTGCTGAAGCCTTGGCCTTGTACACCCCGGGGCGGAGAGATACGGTTATAAGCATACGAAATGCCCGGTCCCAGGGCCAGTCGCTCCGTCACCCGGTACCCAATGGCCGGGGCTATACTGGCATTGAACTGGCTCCCGTAATAAGGATTACTGCTGAAGCCCAGCCCAAAGTTAGAATACAGGAAAAACCGACGGGGAACCGTAGGTGCCTGCTGTACCTGAGGCGGCGCGGCGGGCACGTTTTCGGCGCGCGGGGTGGCTTCTGCAGGCACGCCTTCGGGCTGATAAACCGGAGCGGGCGTCGGCTGGTTACGGGCCGGGGCCGTTGGCAGGCCCGTGTTCAGCTGCGGCTTGGTAGAAGTGCTATCTGTGGTTTGGGCCGCAACGGTAGGGGCCAGCCAAAGGCTGGCCCCACCGAGGGAAAGGACAAGAGCTAGTTGTTTCATAGGAAAGCTACAACGTGCTTACGACACCAGCTGGTACATGCGCTGGCGCTGCGTTTTGATATTCTCGTCAGCAAGGTACTCCTCGTAATCCATGCGCCGGTCGATGATGCCGGTGGGCGTCAGCTCGATGATGCGGTTGGCTACGGTTTCCACTACCTGCAAGTCATGGGAGGCAAACAGCAACGTGCCGTTGAACTCCTGCAGGGAGTTGTTCAGGGCCGTAATGCTTTCGAGGTCGAGGTGGTTGGTGGGGTCGTTCAGCACCAGCACGTTGCCGGCTTCCATCATCATCTTGGAAAGCATGCAGCGCACTTTCTCGCCTCCGCTCAGCACGTTGGATTTCTTCTGCGACTCTTCCCCCGAAAACAACATGCGGCCCAGGAAGCCCCGGATAAAGGATTCATCCTTCTCGGTGCTGTATTGGCGCAGCCAGTCTACCAGGTTGAGGTCGGTGTCGAAAAACTCCTCATTTTCCTTGGGGAAATAGCTGGGCGTGATGGTGGTGCCCCACTTAAAGGAGCCCGAATCGGCCTTGATCTGCTCAAACAAGATGTCGAACAGGAGGGAGGCGGCCCGGTCGTCGCGGCTGATGATGGCCACCTTGTCCTTCTTATCAAGGGCAAAGGACACGTTCTTGAAAATCACCTGCCCATCTACCGACTTACTCAGGTTTTCTACCGTGAGCAACTGGTTGCCGGCTTCGCGCTCGGGCTTGAAGGCAATGTAGGGGTACTTGCGTGAGGAAGGCTTGATTTCTTCCAGCGTGAGTTTCTGTAGCAGCTTCTGACGCGAGGTAGCCTGCTTGCTCTTGGAGGCATTGGCCGAGAAGCGGCGTACAAACTCTTCCAGCTCCTTGCGCTTGTCCTCAGTCTTCTTGTTTACCTCCTGGCGCTGCCGCAGAGCGAGCTGCGACGACTCGTACCAGAACGAGTAGTTGCCGGGGTACATGGTAATCTTCGAGAAGTCCAGATCGGCCATGTAGTTACACACGGCGTCCAGGAAGTGACGGTCGTGGCTGACTACAATCACGGTGTTCTGGAAAGAGTCGAGGAAGTTTTCCAGCCACAGCACGGTTTCGGCGTCCAGGCCGTTGGTGGGTTCGTCCAGCAGCAGCACGTCGGGGTTGCCGAACAGGGCCTGGGCCAGCAGCACCCGCACTTTGTCGGAAGTGCCCAGGTCGCCCATCAGGGTGTGATGCTTGTCTTCGCCGATGCCCAGGCCGGAAAGCAGCTCGGCGGCTTCGTATTCGGCGTTCCAACCTTCCAGGTCGGCAAACTCGCCTTCCAGCTCAGCGGCCCGCTCACCGTCGGCGTCCGAGAAATCGGCCTTGGCGTAGATGGCATCTTTTTCCTCCATCACCTTCCACAGGCGCGTGTGGCCCATAATCACGGTCTGGAGCACGGGGTGAGCGTCGTAGGCAAACTGGTTCTGCTTGAGAACCGAAAGCCGGGCGCCCTTAGGCATATCTACCGAGCCGGTATTGGGCTCAATCTCGCCCGAGAGAATCTTCAGAAACGTGGACTTGCCAGCGCCGTTGGCACCAATAAGGCCGTACACGTTGCCGGGCATAAATTTGATAGTGACGTCTTCAAACAGGATGCGCTTGCCGTAGCGCAAGCTAACGTTGGTGGTGCTGATCATAAAAACAAGAAGGGTCGAACGCGCAAAGAAGCCTGCCGGCGTAGCAGCGCGCAAAAGTACGCAAAAATGGCTGGGGCTCCGCGCGGTAACGCGGCTGACGCGTTGCTAAAGCCGTATCCAATAAAAAAATGCCAGCCTGCCCAACACCAAAGGTTTGGGCTACCGTATAGATAAACAGCCGACGCCAACTCCCTGGTACTGAACATGCCAGCCGCCAAGGGTAGTTCCGGTTGGTCGTTTTTCACCTTTTTACTGCTTTGTCCTATGGCTGTTTCTCAGATTACGCCCGAAACCAATGGGGTTCGATATGGCCTGCTTACGGCAGGCGGCATGGTGCTCTACTTTTTGCTTGCCAGCCTGCTGCAGCTCACCGGCCGCATCGAATTCAGTTACCTGAATGCCGTCATCCTGGCCATTGGGATTTGTATGGCCATTGCCCGCTACCGTCGCTACCGACATAACCGCATGCCCTACTTGCACGGCTTTGGGACGGGCATTATCACGGCCATTGTAGCGTCCGTTGCGTTTGGCTTTTTCTTTTTGGTGTACGCCGTCATCAATCCTAGCCTGATGGAGCAGCTCCGGGCCAGCGACCTGTTCGGCTTCGATCTGTCCGTAACCATCTGCTTTCTGGCCATTCTGCTGCAGGGAGCTATGTCGGGCGTCATCATCTCGTTGGTAGCCATGCAGTACTTCAAGAGTCCTGATCATATGCCCATGCAAGGCATAGAGTAGCCCGCAAAGAGACAGGCCGCTTGAAAGCCGGGACGGAAAAAGCGAGTTTCCGCCCCGGCTTTTGCTATGAGTGCCTCGCCAACGTGCGCTAGATAATCCCGCAGAAGCTCAGTAGTACCATAAGCTGGTAAGGCCGGCTTATGGTACTACTGAGGCCGTACGTTTGGCATCAGAATTTCCGTTACGAGACCCAAAGGGTCGAAACGCAGCGTGAGGCGCCCAGCCTGCGCGTGCGGATGACCAGGGCTGCACTGAGCTCCGGGCAACACGTAGTAGGTATAGACTTTTTCCGTTTGAGCAGAAAGCTCTACCTCATCAGGGCGGCCCAGCAGCTGGTCAATAGCATCAGTATGGACTCGGTACAAAGCGTCCCGGTTTTTAGCTAGTACCGCAAGCTGCCCTTGGCGTAGCCCCCGGCACGCATACACATCGGACCGCCAAGTGGCGGCATCGAAACCCGGAAGCGTCGGGACCCGGTGGCCACAGCTGCCAAGCAGCAGACCCAGAAAAAGAACAAGACAAACCCGCATACGGAACCAGGGCTAAAAGCATGGCGTTGGAGCCACGTTGCAAAACTAGTAATTTGGCGGTGCCGAACCCTTGGCGTCGGCCGAAAGTAAAGCGTAGATGACTATGAAGAGAATGGTAGGGCGGTTGAGCGCATTTGTATGGATAGTGAGCCTGCTGAGCAGCGCAACGGCGGTAGGCGGTTCGCCCGCGTATCGGGGCAATCCACGCACCGTTACGCTCAGTGAAGTACAGCGGGCCTTTTATCAGGCGGCATTCGAGCAGGAAGTGTTGCGCACCTATACTGCAGCGCAGCTGGCCCTCACCGGTCTTCGGCCGGATGTTTACCGGCAAGCTTTGTTAGGCTACTATAATCTGCAAAACCACGGGTCGGCAGCCGCCGGGGCGTCGCTTACCATCATCGACTTTGACCTGCCCAGCCGGCAAAAGCGCCTGTGGGTAATTGACGTCCGGCAGAACCGCCTGCTGCACCACACGCTGGTAGCACACGGGAAAAACACCGGCGAAGACGTAGCCCGCACCTTTTCTAATCGCAACGGGTCGGAGATGAGCAGCCTGGGCTTTTACGTAACCGGGCAACCTTACACCGGCAAGCATGGCCTGTCGCTGAAGCTCCATGGCATGGATGAGGCCTACAACTCCCGGGCCGCTGAGCGGGCGGTGGTGGTACACGGGGCCGATTATGTCAGTGAGCAGTTTGTACGCCAGCACGGGCGCCTGGGCCGGAGCCAGGGCTGCCCCGCACTGCCAGTGGCAGAGGCTCCCCGCGTAATCCGGACGCTCAAGGCCGGTTCCGTGGTATTTGCCCATGCTCCCCAGCACGTTACTTACTCATCCTCCTGGCTGGGCATGGACTCTGCCCTGGCTAGCTTTGCCCGCATCAAGGGCCTACAAGTGGCCGGGTAAGGCCCCCCCCTTTTTGCCCCGCGTAACAACGCCAAGGCCCCGCCGGAGTTAGCATCTCCGGTGGGGCCTTGGCGTTTTGGCAAGGGGTAGCTACGACCGGTCGCCGGTCGCTTTTACCAAGTTGATGCCCGCTGAAAAGAAGATCAGCCCGACGATGAAGGGCACCAGCGAATTGATTTTGCTTAACGACACGCCGCCAATGTGCAGGAAGCCCAGGGCCGCGTAAATGATGCCGACAATGCCCAGGATGGTGAGGATAGCGCCGAAGGTGCGTTTCTGATTCATAAGGAAAAGGGAAAGGAGGAGAGAGACCAGCTAGTAGGAATGCTGCCGCTTGACAGCCTGCGCCCTCTACGCAAAACCCGCGCGGAAGGTGACAACAGGGCCACTTACGGGTCTTCGTAACCCTGCCTTCCGCTTCGCGTTACACTGCAAACCCTGGCCCGCGGGCTGGCGGCTACTCTCTTCCACGCATAATCCTTCCCTACCCATGAGAGGCAACCTTCGCTACCTCATTGCCCTGATTGTCGGGGGCTTTTCCTTGATTACCTACTACTGCAACCGCCAAACCAACCCCGTGACCGGCGAAACTCAGCACGTGAACATGACCACGGAGCAGGAAATTGCCCTGGGCCTGCAGGCAGCGCCCGAAATGGCCCAGCAGTACGGCGGCTTGTACCCCGACCAGGAAGCCCAGAACACCATCGACCGGATTGGCAACGCCATTATCCAGGGCTCCCCCGCGGTACGCTCCCCCTATAAATTTGACTTTCACCTGCTGGCCGATGACCAGACCATTAACGCGTTTGCGCTGCCCGGCGGGCAGGTGTTCGTCACGGCGGGGCTGGTGAAAAAGCTCAGCTCCGAAGGTCAGGTGGCCGGGGTCTTGGCCCACGAAATTGGCCACGTCATTGAGCGGCATTCGGCTCAGCAGCTGGCCAAGTCGCAACTCACGCAAGGGCTGAGCGGGGCCGCTGCCATCGGCATGTATGACTCGAACCGGCCGGGGGGCTCTATTGCCAATGCCGCCATTGCCGCCGCCATTGCCAAGGTGGTATCGTTGCGCTTCAGCCGCGAAGACGAGCTGGAAGCCGACCGCGTAGGCGTAGACTACGTGGCCGATGCCGGCTATGACCCCCGTTCCCTGCTGCAGGTCATGCAAGTGCTGGAACAAAGCGGCGGTGGGGGCGGAGGCCCCGAGTTTCTGCAGACGCACCCCAACCCCGGCAACCGTACCCAGGAAATCCAACAGGAAATCCAGCGCCGCTTTCCCAATGGGGTTCCGGCTGGCCTGAAGCCGTAACCCGATTTCGGTACTACTTTCGGTGCTGGCTGGCGGTAAGCCAGCCAGCATTTTTTTGCCCATTTCCGCTTGTTGAACTGCCCTATGCCTGCTTCTGATTCATTACTGCTGCGCACGCTCCTGTTTGTGCTGAATCCTATTTCCGGTGACCTCGATAAAGCGGGGCTGGAACACCAGGTTGCGGCTTATTGCCGCGAGCATGGGCGCACGGCGGTTTTCTTTCACACCACGGGCAAAGATGATTTAACCCGACTTCAGCAGTTCATCCAGAAGCAGCCGGTTGATGCGGTGTTTGCCGCCGGGGGCGACGGTACCGTGAATCTGGTGGGGGCTACCTTGGCAGGAACAGCTATGCCGTTGGGGATTCTGCCCCTGGGCTCCGGCAATGGGTTGTCGAAGGACCTGGGAATTAGCCAAGTGCTGGAAGAAGCCTTACCGCTGGTTTGGCAGCACGCCGTCCGCACCATCGATACCCTGCGCGTGGGGGGGCAGTTTGCCGTTCACCTGGCCGATCTGGGCTTTAATGCCTTGGTGGTGGCGCGGTTTGCCGAAGGCGGTACCCGCGGCCCCGGCGCCTACGTGCGCATTGCCATGCAGGAATACTTGGCGTATGAGCCGGCGGTATACCACATCGAAACCGACCGGGAAACTTACGAGGGCCCGGCCTTTATGCTCACAGTAGCCAACGCCAGCACGTTTGGCAGCAATGTAGTCATCAACCCCAACAGCCACCTCGACGACGGGGAGTTTGAGCTGTGCTTGATTGAGCCCTTTCCGGCCACGGCCGCGCCCGGAATTCTCTACCGCCTCTACACCGAAGGATTTGATGAGTCGATGTACACGCGCCGTTTACGCTGCCGCAAGGCCGTCATTTCTATTCCCCAGCAGGAGCGCGCCACGGTGCAGGTAGACGGGGAACCGTATGAGCTGGCTATGCCCCTCGAAATCGAGATTTTTCCGCAAAGCCTGCGGGTGCTGGTGCCAGCGGAATCGTTGAACGCGTAAGCGGCCAGCGAAACACCTCTTGTCCCGCTCCCGGGCTGGTACCGGGCTCCAGGGCCCGGAGCCATACTTCCTGGTTGTCGTAGAAGTCCAGCGCAAAGAAGCCTTTGTGCTCGTGCACGAAGGCCGCGTGCCCGCCCTGCTGCACAAAGGCCGTTTTGCTGCCCGCTCCGCTTACCAGGTAGTGCCCACCCTGCTGGCAGAAGTACTGCAGGTTGTGGTCGTGCCCGGCGGCGTAAATGATATTGGGGAACTGATGCAGCACGCGCAGCAAGCGCCGCCGCAGGTGCCGGTAGCGGGGGTGAGCCATGTCTTCGGCGGCGCCCACTACTTTGCGGTATACCGGCAGCATCGAGCCCAGGATGGGCAAAGGCAAATAGGCCCGCTTATGCACGGTGGTCAGCGGAAACAGGTGCTGCCGGGCCGTGAATTTTCCCCCATGAATAGCATTAGAGTACAGCGGATGGTGACCGGCCACAATCACCTGCTGATGCTGATTTTGACGGAGCAGCTGAAGCAGCTCCTGAAACGGAGAAGTGCCTTCCGGCGGGAGAGGGCGTGCTCCTTGCTGCACCCACCACTGCGTGTTGAGCACCACCAGGAGCACGCCGGGGGCCAACTGGCGCGTAACGGGGCCAGGGTAGCCATCGGCCGGTAAGAAGTGGGCGGTGGGCAAGTGCTCCTGCACCAGAGCCTGCTGGCGCAAAACGTAGTCCAGGCCGTTAGGGCGGCCTTTGTTCCAGTCGTGGTTGCCACTGAGGTAAATCACCTGGCCCGAATATAACTCAAAGATGCGGAGCTGGGCCAGGAGGCGCTGTTCGGCTGCCGGCCGCCGCGGCGAGTGCTGGGGCGGAATTCCCGTGGGGTATACATTGTCCCCGAGTAATACTACGGCGCTGTGCTCCCCGGCGGTCTGGAGCCAGCCCTGCAGGAGGGAAAGCACGGGGTCCATGCCCGTGGTGGCCACGGCCCCGGTATCCCCGATCAGGGCTACCTGAAAGCGGCGGCTGGCCGGTGGTGGAGGCGTGGCCTCGGTCCAGGCCCGGTAGTGGGGAGCCACCCATACCCGGCGGCGGTAGCCCCGCTCGCGCCAGTGGCGCAGCAGCAGCCACACGCTGAGCAGCGCCACCAAAGCGGCTGCCACGTACCCCAAGGCAAAGAAGGCAGAATTCACAGGCCGAAATAGTTTACCATACCGGCCTTATACGCGGAATAGCGCGCAAAGCCGGAAACCAGGGACTCAACTGCCAGCGCAGCCTTAAAAAGCGGGCGGCGTGAGGTTTTTAAAGTGCCCATTAAGCCGGGCCCGCTCCTTAAGCCGCTCGGTTTCGAGCAGGATGGGGAGCACCTGCTCCAGGTGCTCGGCAATCATTTCCTGGCGCTCCAGCTCACTGGTAGCGGCCAGCAGCTGGTATTCTTGCTCCGTACTCAGGCCCAGGTGGTGCCCCAGGTCGTAGGAGCGGTAGTTGATGGGCAGGCGCTGCAGCAGCTGGCGCAGGCCCAGCACGTCGTAGAGCTGCTGAAGGCAGTGCTGAATGCGTACCCGCAGTTCCGGGTCGGGCGTATTGTCGTCGGGGATGGCCTCAATGGTGCCGGCTGCGTAGAGCTTGCCGGGGGCTTCCCGGAAAAACTCCCGGATGCGAAACACGCTCATACCCTGCGTGCGAATGTCCATTTCGCCCGAGGGGTAGGTTTTCTCCACGCTCAGAATGCGCATTTCCGTGCCTAGCTCCCGCATTTGTTCCGTGAATAGCGGAATGCCAAATGTGAGGTTTTCCGCCAAACAGTCGTGCACTAACTGGCGGTAGCGGGGCTCAAAGATGTGCAGGTTGAGCTTCTCACCTGGGAACACCACCAGATTGAGGGGGAAGAGTGGCAACAGACGGGGCATAGAAAAACAGGCAGGGCGCGAGTGGCAGAAAAATAAGGAAATTCCCGCCAAGGGCAGGTAAAACGACTAATTTCGCCCGGCTCGCCGGGTAGGCGGCGCCCAGCCGGGGCGCACAACCAGAAAAAGAAGCGTCCCCTACGCTTTGTTTTCGTCCGCGTGGCGGATCCTCACCATACGCATTCCCCATCTTACCCATTCCCTTTCCTGTGGCTGATTTCAAACTATACTGGCGGCGCGGCTGGCAGCTGGTGCTGCAAGTGGGTGCTTCCTTGCTGCTGACCACGGTGGTGTGGGTGTTGCTCTACCGCTGGGTGTCGCCGCCCGCTACCTGGCTGATGCTGGAGCGCCGCTCGCACCGGCCCGAAGGCTACCAGCACCTGGAGGACGAACGGCAGGTGCAGTACAGCTTCGTGTCGATGGAGGAAGTGTCGCCGCAACTGCCGCTGGCTTTGGTCGCCGCCGAAGACCAACGCTTTCTGATTCACCACGGCTTCGACGTGGAGGCCCTCAAAAAAGCCGCCCAGCGCAATATGAAGGGCGGCAGCAAGCAGCTGGTGGGCGGCAGCACCATCAGCCAGCAGGTGGCCAAGAACGTGTTTTTGTGGAACGGCCGCAGCTACATTCGCAAGGCCGCGGAGGCGTATTTTACGGTGCTTATTGAGCTATTTTGGAGCAAGCAGCGCATCCTGGAAATGTACCTGAACGTGGCCGAAATGGGCGACTGTACCTTCGGCGCCGAGGCCGCAGCCCAGCGGTACTTCCACAAGTCGGCCGCCAAGCTCACGCCCTCCGAAGCGGCGCTGCTGGCGGCCATCCTGCCCAACCCACTCCGGTTTCGGGCGGCTAGCCCTGGCCCGCAAACCCGCGCCAAGCAGCGCCGGGTGCTGCGCAACATGCGCCGCTTAGGCGGTACGCGCTTCGTCCAGCAAGTACTCGCACAGGAATAAGGGGCACCGGAGCGAAGTCACCCCAGCCCTCCGACCATGGTCGGGCCCCCGGGATTCCGCCTCCCAACCTTCCGCCAATTGTCGCAGCTCTGGTATTCCGCCTCCCAGCCTTCCGACAATTGTCGGAGCTTGGGGATTCTGCCTCCCGAGCTTCCGAACATGGTCGGAGCCCCGGGATTCTGCCTCCCAGCCTTCCGCACATGTTCGGAAGGCTGATGTACCGTGGCCGGAACACAGGTGCCGTAGCTGCCTTATCTTGCGGGGCTTACTCTTATGTCCGCCGTTCTGTATGCGTACTTCTTACCGGGCCCTGGTGCCCATGCTCCTGCTCACCTCGGCCTGTGCCACCACGCGCCCCACGGCGGCCCGTCAGGACATCCTGCAGGTGCTTTCCACCCAAACGGCTGCCTGGAACCGCGGTGATGTGGCCGGCTTCATGCAAGGCTACTGGCAGTCCGACTCCCTGGTGTTTATTGGTAAAAGCGGCCTCACGTACGGGTGGCAGCCCACGCTGGACAACTACCGGCGCAGCTACCCCAGCGCGGAAGCTATGGGGCAGCTCACATTTTCCAACCTGCGGGTGCAGCCCCTCAGCCCTGCCGCCGCGCACGTGTTGGGGCGCTGGCACTTGGCCCGCCCGGCCGCCGGGGACCTGAGCGGGCACTTTCTGCTGGTGCTGCGCAAGCTTAACGGCCGCTGGGTGATTGTGGCGGACCACTCGAGCTAGCGGTAGGCGGCAGCGGGTGGGTGCCGCCCTGGTCGCGGGCCGTAGTGGGGTCGTCGGAAGTGGCTTGGTCTTTGGCTTTTTCCTGCTCCACGGCGGGCACGGCCTCCGTAAACACCAGTCCTTGGGCGGCGGCGTGCTGCGCGGCGGCCACTGTGTCCTTCACCAGCAGCATTTCTACTTTCTCGCCCCGCAACTCCTGCGAAACGCGCTCCACCATGGCTGAGCGCTCCGGCAGGTTTACATCCCGGATATAGATAGCCAGAATGCGGCCCGGGTGGCGACGCACCACTTCCCGGTAGATGTTGGCGTCTTCCTGCCCGCTGTCGCCAATGAGCACAAACGGCAAGGTGGGATACGTGAGCAGCACATTGTCGATTTCCTTGAGCTTGTGGCCGTGGTGGGAGGAGACCTCGCCGCTGGACTTGCCTTTCAGGGCCATGTCGCGCAGCAGAATAGGTCCGGCCGGAATATCGTTCAGGTGCAGGAAGTCCTCCAGCAAATCAAACAGGTTCCAGGGCGAGCTGCTCACGTAGAAGAAAGGGTTGTTGCGCTTGCCGTTGCGCCCCAGCTGGAGCTGCCGGTAAAACTCGGCTACGCCCTCAAAAGGCAGGCGCGAGCGGGCGTTGCGCAGCAAGACGATGCGGGCCATACGCAGCAGATCGGTGGCCGCGGTTTGGATAACCGTATCATCCAAATCACTGATGATGCCATATTCCGCATCGGCGGGCGGAATCATCACCCGGGCCGTGGCCAGCAGCGGGGCGGTAGGCACCGGAATGCGCGGGGGAGGAGCCAAGAGGCGCACGTCCACGGGGTACCACATAAAGTGCTCCGGGTCGCGCAGCTGCTGGGGCGCCAGGTTCAGGGTAAAGTAGCCTTCCTCGTCGGTGGTAATGGGGTGCTGGGTACCGTCGCCGGGCTCAATGCTTAGCTGGGCGCCGGGTATTTCGGTGCTTTCAAACCGCCGGTACATGTTCAGCATATTGCGCAGGCGCGAGTCCTCATCGGCGGGCTCCCCAATGCCACGGTCAGTGAGCAAGCGGCCTTTCACGTAGAGCCGCTCCGGGGTACCGTAGCTGCGGTAAGGAACCAGCTGCAGCGGGTCCAGCAGGCGCAGGCGGATACGGGCCCGCAAGGCCAAATCGTCGAGGTTTTCGCCCCAGTCACTGAGCCGTTGTAAGAAAGAAGCCATAGGCGAAGTTGGAAAAAGCTGTGGTAGGCAGTACGGGCCACTGCTGCCCGCAAGTTACACCGGGTCCGAAATGGAAACCGGCCCGGCGCCCAGCAGACGCTGGGCACCGGGCCGGAAGCACACGGAGAAAGTGAATTATAGAATGCGCTTCAGCTCGTCGAAGTTGGCGTTGCTCACGGTGCGGCCTGTGCATTTCAGCTCCGCGGCTTTGGCTTGGATGTCGGTTACGCGGCTGCCGGGGTCGGGGTGGGTGCTGAGAAACTCCGGCTGGGCGCTGCTGTTTTCCTGGGCTTTGATAAAGAAGCCGGCCGCGCCGTCGCAGGCGTACTGAGTAGGGTTGAGGTACACCACGGAGTACGCATCGGCTTCGCGCTCATAGTCGCGGCTGAATTTCAACTGCCCCAGGTTGGCGGCTACCACAGCCAGCTGATTGGGGTTTTCGCCCAGCACCAAACTCAGCAACACCGAAATGCCGTACTGCTGCTGCAGGGACTTGGAGGTGTGACGCCGGTCGGCGTGGGCAATTTCGTGGCCGAGTACTCCGGCCAGCTGGCTTTCATCGTCCAGGAACTTGATGAGGCCGGTAAACACGTAGATGTGGCCCCCGGGCGTGGCAAAGGCGTTCTGGATATTGTCGTCCTTGATGATTTTGACGTCCCAGGGAAACTCGTTGCGGTAGGTGAGCTGGCCCGAGTTCAGGACCTTATTGACAACGCCATCGAGCAGCTGGTAGGCGCGGGCATTTTTGCTGTCGGTGCGCTCCAGCAGCTGGCCTTTGGCCCGGTAGGTGGAGTCGGTTTGCTCGGCTACTTTTTCGCCCAGGGCTTTATCGTCTTCCACGGAAAACAGTAGCCGGTCGCCGTTTTCATCTTTGGCGCAGGAGGAAGCACCCAGGGCCACCACGAGGGCCAGGAGCAGGGAGGGTTTGTACAAGAGGCGTAGCATGGGCAAGAGAACAGGGGGAAACAAAGCAAGTCGTAGAAAAAGCGTGCCAAAGCAGCCGGAAGCCGATACGCACCGAATCGGGCTGGTGTTGCTTTCCGCGCAGGTTTTGGGGTAGGTCGCACAGATTCAGCAGGAAAAATTGCGGGCAGTAATGCCGCGTAAGGGCTGCGCGGGCCGTGCGCTGGGGGGCTTTGCTACCTTCTGCCCGCTTCTGCGTACAGTCCTTGTCCAGCTTCCCTCACCCCAGCTGGCTGTTGTTTGCTATGACCAGTACCTCCACGGCCACCCCCCGGCCCAAAGTCAAGAAAAAGCACCTGCTCCCGCAGGAAGATGCGCATGAGCTCTACAAAGACCCCGCCCGGCAGGCCGAACTGGCGGGCCTGCGCTACTACGCCGACACGCGCCCCGGCCTCACCCGTCAGCCCGGCCTCGACGGGGCATTTCGCTACCTCGATGCCAAGGGCCAGCCCGTAACCGACGAGAAAACCCTGGCCCGCATCAACTCCTTCGTAATTCCGCCGGCCTGGACGGATGTCTGGATTGCGCCCACCACTACGGCCCACCTGCAGGTAACCGGCCGCGACGCGAAGGGAAGAAAGCAGTACCTCTACCACCCGGCCTGGGGCGAAGTGCGCAGCCTCACCAAGTTTAGCCGCCTCCGGGCCTTTGGCGAGAAGCTGGCCGACCTGCGTCAGCAGCTGCAGCAAGACCTGAAGCGCCCCAAGCTGGATAAGCAGAAGGTGGTGGCCGTGGTGCTCACGCTCATGGACCAATCGTTTATCCGTGTCGGCAACAAGGAGTACGCCAAGAAAAACAAGAGCTACGGCCTTACCACCCTGCGCGACAAGCACGTGCAGGTAGAAGGCGCCGATGTGCGCCTGAGCTTTGTAGGCAAGAAAGGCGTGGCCCACGACGTGACCCTGCACGACCGGAAACTGGCTCGTCTGGTGCAGAAGTGCAAGGAAATTCCCGGCCAGCACCTGTTTCAGTACTACGACGAAGAGGGGCACCGCCAGGAGCTGGAATCGGGCGACGTAAACGACTACCTGCACGCCGTCACGGGCATCAGCCTTTCGGCCAAGGATTTCCGTACCTGGGGCGGCACTGTGAAAATGGTGGAGTGCCTCGAAAGCATCCTGCACGAAACCCCGGACCTACCCAAAGAAAAGGTGTTGAAGCTGGCGGTGAAAGACGTGGCCAAAGGGTTGGGCAACACGCCCACCGTGTGCAGCAAGTACTACATCCACCCCCAGGTAGCCCAGCTGTTTGAGTCGGATAAGCTTATCGATTACCTGCGCCGCCACGACGCCGACCCCACGGAGCAGGACCTGCTGACGCCCACCGAGCACATGGTGCTGGATATGCTGGCCACTTGTTAATGTGCTGCGCTTCGCTGATGTGAAAAATGTGCTGATGTGCTAAGGGGGCCAGCTGAGAACTGTGGCATTGCACGACGGCAACAAAGCAAATTCGGCCAAAACAGCTGGCAAAGCCATAAAATGTGAAAAGCCCTTTCCCGAACGTAATGGGAAAGGGCTTTTCACTGAAAGGTTAGTTCGAATTTTGTAAAGAACAAATTTGCTTGGTTGCCGTCGTGCAATGCTATAGTTCTCAGCTGGCCCCCTTAGCACATCAGCACATTTCCACATCAGCACATTTCCACATCAGCACATTTCCACATCAGCACATTTCCACATCAGCACATTTCCACATCAGCACATTTCCACATCAGCACATTTCCACATCAGCACATTTCCACATTAGCACATTTCCACATTAGCGCCCGGAGCCGTCCCGGTCGAAGGCGTGGGGCAATACGCTATGCACGGTTCGGTTCTTAGTTTCCTTGCCGGGAGAGACAGTGTTGTTGCGGTGGGTATCGAAGAAGCGGGTTTTGCGCCGCAGGCCGGCCACGTGGGAGTTGTCTTCCACCGTGTCATCGTCAGGGCCTCCGTAGATATCCACGAAGGGCGAGGAGCGGACGGTGCCGCTCAGCTCAAAACGGTCTTTGCCCTGGAGGCCGTGCAGAACTATGGTGTGGGTTTCGCGGGGGTGAAAGGTGCGCTCATACAACGGTTGCTCCGTCTTTTTTCCTTCCAGCGGATACACCGTCACCACCGTGGTGCTATCGGTGCGGCGCTCTACAACAAACCGCTCGGCTTCGTCGGTGCCGGCCACCACTACGCGCTGGGCTTTGAGCCGGTACAGCTCCGCAGCGGCGTTGGGCAAGGTGGCCCGCCGCGCCCGCAGGCTGGCAGCCAGGCGGGCCCCCTCCAGCCGATACACGGCCCGTGGCAGCCGCCGCACTGCCGAGTCGATAACGGCATCCGTCAGGCGGCGCTGCAGATCAAGGGCCGTGGCCTGGTACTGCTGGCGGGTTTGGCCGCTCAGGGCCCGCTCATCAATAAACTGGGCGTTGCGGGTGTAGCCTTCAATGCTTTGAAACTTGGGGCCAAACGTGCGAAACTTAGCTACTGCCTTGCTCACCACCCAGGAAAGGATACCATCATCAAACCGGAAAAAAACCTGGTCCCGGTCCTGGGGAATAGGCCGCCAGGTGGTGCGCCCATCCGCTTGCTTGAAAGCGGCCCAGCTCCACTGCCCCTCGTGCCGGTCCCAGTCGCCCAGCCACACATCCAGGAGGCGGGCCCGCAGGAAGGCCGCTTCATCCAGCACGGACTTGGGGGAGGCATACCGCTCCGCCAGCACATCCTCTGATTCTTCCAGGTCTTGGGCGCCGGCCAGAGGGCCGTAGATGTTGGCTTTGCCTTCTAGCTTTTCTTCCAGCAGCACCACTTTTCCGCGCAGCCGCTCCGAAGTAGGCCCCAGGCCTTGCTCATCGGGGCGCACGTAGAACAGCCGCGGGTTGGTGTGGTACACCCCGGCCGCCTGGGCCAGGGGTGGCACCACCAGGGCCCCGTAGGGCATAGCCGCTGAGGTGGCATCCCGCACCACGGTCATTATCAGGGTGGGCTGCAAGGGTTTCGGCAGCGTTTTGGATGGGTCCTTGTCCACGCTGCGCAAGGCGTAGGTTCGTCCGTCGGCGCCCTCCACGGTCATGCTGATGGTTTGAAAGCCGCCGCCGACTTTGCCCGGCTTCAACCCCCCCGGCACCGCAGTTGTCAGGTCCAGCACGGGCAGCGCGACGGGCTCGGCCCACACGCGGCGGTAGTGCTTGCCAAGCAGAAAGCGGCCCATGGGGCCCCGCTGGTAGTGCCGCCCGGCCGTAACAGTAGCACTGTCGGCCGGGGCGGAGCCCGGGCTGAGGCGGGCATCGGGCTGAAAAAAATGAGAGGTGGCGCAGCTGGTCGTAACCAGCAGAGAAGTGAAAAAGTAGGGAAGACGTAGACGCATGCAACAAGCCAGCCTTATGCGGCTGATGCTCCCTTCAACGGCGCCGGACCAAAAAAGTAAACGTTCAGCTTAACAACCGTCGTTGGCCGGATTGCGCTATAAGGTCGGCCGCTATGGTGCAGCTTGTTTTTAAGTCAGGTTTTTTTCTTCCTCCGTGCAGGTTCAGTTGATTTCGCGGCTCCGGCCTTCTGTGGTACTTCTCGTGGGCGGGCTGTTCTGCTCCTGTACGGAGCCTGCTCCGGCCGGGCCTCCGCCCCCGGTTATCCCCCCCGATTCGGTAGTAACAGTCGCGGCGGGGCCGCAGTACATGCGCGGGCCCGTGCACCGCTTCTTCTGGGGCGGGCACTACCGCGAAGTATGGAGCAAGCCCGTGCGCGTGCCGGTAGTGAGCTTGCGCAACCTGGTGCCGGGAGGCCTCACGCCCATCGAAGCCGGAGGGAGCTTTCAAACCAAAAACCTGCGGCTGGTTGACCAAAGCGGGCGGCAGTTTGTGCTCCGTAGCGTGGATAAAGACCCCACCAAAGCCTTACCCGAAAATCTGCAGGCGGGTGCCATTGGGCGGTTGATGAAGGACCAGACCAGCGTCATCCAGCCCTACGGGGCCTACATTGTGCCAGTCCTGGCCCAAGCTGCGGGCGTTTATCATACCAATCCCCGCCTCGTATACGTGGGCGACGATGGCGGGCTGGGCGCGTTTCAGAAAGACTACGCCAACGCCCTGTATTTGCTGGAAGAACGGCCCGAGGGCGACCAGAGCACCGTGGCCAGCTTCGGCCGCTCGGCCAAGGTAGAAAGCTCCCGGAAGGTATTTACCAATTTGCTCTTCAAGGCCGACCACCGGGTAGAAGCCACCCAGTACCTGCGGGCCCGCCTGTTTGACATGTTTCTGGGCGACTGGAGCCGGCGCGAGGACCAGTGGCGCTGGGCCAGCTTTGGCACCCCTGCTGGCGGGGTCCGCTACGAGGCCATTCCAAGGGACCGGGACCATGCCTTCTTTAAGTTCGACGATGGCGTGTTTACCCGCATCATCTCCTGGGTGAAAAGCAACTACCAGAGCTTCCATGAGGAAATTCGGCTGGGCGATGTGGAAGGTTTGAACCGGGCGGCCCGCCCCATGGACAAGTCCCTGCTGGTGTATCTGTCCGCTACCGACTTCCGGCAGGTAGCCGACTCGCTGAAGCGCCGGCTATCCGATCAGGTCATTGAGGAGGCTATTGCGGCCTGGCCGGCCGAAATACAGACGTTGTCGGCGGCCGAGTTTCGCCGTAAGCTTCGCAGCCGCCGCGACCAGCTCCCGGCCGTGGCGGCCAAGTTCTACGAGCTGCTGGCTCAGGACGTAGAAGTGCCCGGCACCGACCAACCCGAGCGGTTTGTGCTCGAAGCCGCTGGCCCCGCGCAGCTACGCCTGAGCGTGTATCAGCGCAACACCACGCGGGCCGATAGCCTGATTGGCCAGCGCACTTTTCTGGCCAGGGATACGCGTTCGGTGAAGCTTTTTGGCCTGGGCGGCAACGACCAGTTCAACCTAGTGAACTTGCCCGAAACGCGAATTGCCATTAGCATTTACGACGGCGCGGGCCAGGATGGGGTGCTGGTAGTAGGCAAGCTGCCCGCCCGGCCCAACGTGACGGTATATAACTGCGGCGACGGGAATATCATCACCTTGCCCAAGAGCATTAAAGTAGAAGCCTACCAACCCAAAGCCGAAGAGTTTGACGCCGCCGGCTGGCTGCTGCGCCACCGTTTGTATTAGGGGAAGGTGTTGAAGCTGGAAATTAGGTATAATGCTGACTTTACGAGACGCGAGAAATGAGCTTTACAAAGCGTAATTGACCCTATGCAAAATGCCCCTATTCGTTGCAACGAATAGGGGCATTTTGCATAGCGTCTTGATACGGTATTGCTTCAAGCAGAATAACTCATGCTGCTTGCCAGGACGCCCCGAGTCGAATGCTTACTTAAACACCTTCACCTTGTCTTTGTGCTTGGTGCGCAGGTACTGGCGGATGATCTGCTGCACATCCTTATTATCGTTGTAGCGCTTAACGGCGTCCTTGAAATCAGCGAAGCGCCGGGCAGAGAACGTACCATCCACGTAGCCAAAGCCCAGGTAGCGGCCGTTTTCTACAACTACCAGGGTTTTCTCGTCTTCGCTGCGGCCACGGCCCACCACCACAAAAGAGCCGTGCTCATAGGTAAAGCTTTCCACGGCTTCCTCCACGCGCTTGTTGTACTCCTCGGCGGGCTCCAGGCCCAGGCAGGCGCCTTTGCAGCGGTGCACCTGATAATCAAAGCAGGAGCCAGGGGTCTTGTACAAGTCGCAGAGCTTCTGGCAGAGGTTGAACTTCGAGACTTTGTGGAACAGAAAGGCCTTGGCCTTGTACTGGTTGCCTAGGGCAATGAGCGGGTGCGACTGGGCATGGTCGTCAGCGCGCCCGTAGTAGAGGTGTTTGTAGCCGTTGTCGTCGGTGCGCAGAAAGATACCGGCCGGAAACACCGAGCGGCGCTGGGCGCGGTTGTAGAGCGGCTTCAGGCGCTTGATTTCGTGAGACTCATACAGCAGCGCCACCAGCTCCGAGCCCGTCAGCTCCCAGGTGATATCCGAAATGGAGTTCTTAAACTCCAGACTTTTGCGCGACTTGTAGTCAACGGCGAAGTGCTGCTGGATGCGCTTGTAGATGTTGATGCTCTTGCCCACGTAAATAACCTCCCCGGCCTCGTTGTGGAAGTAGTACACTCCGGCTTCCTGGGGAAGCGAGGCTACTTTTTCGGGGGTGATGTTGGGCGGCAGCAAGGCCGTGCGAATGGCCTCACGCACGGCTTCTACCTTGCGCGAGGAGGGCTGTTTAGTGGGCTTCTTACCCCCCGGCGCCAGCGCGTCCACGGCGGCCAGCGTATCGGCCGGGCTTACGGTGGGGTTGCGCAGGGCTTCGTCTTGCTGGCTTATCTTGAGAAGCCGGTCGAAGAGAATGGCAGTGGCCCCCGCGTCGCCGGCGGCCCGGTGGCGGCCGTTCAGCGGAATGCCGATGTTCTGGCATAGCTTGCCGAGGCTGTAGCTAGGCTGTCCGGGCATCAGGGAGCGGCTCAGGCGCACGGTGCATAGCGTTTTGCGCGAGTAGTTGTAGCCCAGGTCCGCAAACTCTTTTTTCAGGAAGGAATAGTCAAACCGCACGTTGTGGGCCACAAACACGCAGCCCTCGGTCATTTCCACTACTTTGCGAGCCACCTCGTGAAATTTGGGGGCGTCCCGCACCATATCATCGGTGATACCCGTGAGCTGGGTGATGAAAAAGGGGATAGGCCGGCCGGGATTCAGCAGCGTGTCGTACTGGTCCACCACCTTTTCGCCATCGTGGATGAAGATGGCTATTTCGGTGATGCGGTCCTGTGTGGGCTGCCCACCCGTGGTTTCAAGGTCAATGATGGCGTACAAATGCGGCGCGAATTCGGAGGCTAAAAAATGCTAAGCTGCTTGGTAACAAAGATAGCCACTGATAAGGTTGCAACCGCTACGCGCAGCTACGCCTATCCCACAAATAAAGAAGCCCATCAGCATGGCCGATGGGCTTCTTTTTATAGGTAGGCCAGCTTAGCTTACGCGGCCTTTCTGCTGCGTTACCCAGTTTTTGGCCGACAGAATATCACTATGCTGCTGCTGAATGACAGTGCGGGCTTCTACGGGCAGTTCGCTGGAGCGCAAAGCCACTTCGTAGGCCTGCAGGGCGGTGGCGTCGCCGGTTTCACACTCGCCCAGAATAGCGGAGTCATTTTGCCCGGTTACGGCCGATTTAATGTTAATCCAGCCGCGGTGCAGAGCCGCGGCAGCATCGGTGAGGGCCCCTCCAATTGTGCTTTCCTGACTGGGCGCTTCTACGCCAATACGACGAGCAGCCTGCTCCAGGTCGGCGGCAAACTGGGCCCGCTGCTGGCTGAACTTGCTTAACTCAGAGCGCAGGTCGGGGCTGGTTACGCCCTCGGCGGCTTCCTGGTAGCCTTTGGTAGCGGTTTTATTGATTTCAACCAAATCGTTGAAGGCACGGGCGGTATTTTCGGTGATGGCAGACATAAGTAGGGGTATGTTTTAAGAAAAGAAAACAAGCAGCAAGCGGGGCTCCATGGCCGCCGTTGCTGCTTGCTTATACTACCTGCCTGCCGTAGAGGTTACGTGCCCTGGCCTGTGATGCGCCCCCAGAGGCGTTTGAAAAAGCCCGGCTCACCGCCCGCCAGGCTCTGAATGGTGTCTTCGCCCTCGGCCGTGTCGCCGAGCAGGAAGCCCCAGGGCTCGGTGGCTTTGTTGGCATCCAGCACCACTTTAATCACGGCAATCAGCGGAATGCTCAGAATCATGCCGGGCGTGCCCCAGAGCTCGGCGCCCAGCACCAGGGCCACAATGGCCGCCATGGGGTTGATGCTCACTTGTGAGCCGGTAATCATGGGTGTGATGAAGTTGCCTTCCAGAAACTGCACGAAGGCAAACACCCCGATGACGCCGGCCGCGTGCAGGGGAGAACCGGTTTCGACCAGCGTGATGATGGCCGGCACACTGGCTCCAATCATGATACCGATGTAGGGAATAACGGCCAGCACCGAGGCGAAAATGGCGAAGAAGATGGCAAACTTCACTTGCAGGGCCAGCAGCCCAATGCCGTTGAGCACGGCGACAATCACAATGACTTTGAACAGACCCGAAATGTAGGCCTGCACCACCGTTTGGATATTATCGAGGGTGTTAAGGGCGGCGGTGCGCTTATCGGGGGCTACAAACCGGAACAGAAACTGGCGCAGATGGTCGCGGTAGTAAAGAAAGCAGAAGATGTAGATGGGCACTTGCAGCAGGTTGCCAATCACAGCCGAAGTCATGTTCAGCGTGGTGTTCAGGTAGCTGCCGCCGTCCTTTTTCAGGGACTTCAGCGTTGACTCTTTCAGCTCCTGATCCGTCATGGGGTCGATGCCGAAGCGGTTGGCGGCCCAGGTTTGGATGTCGTGAAAAAACTGCAGCAGTTTGTCCTGGAGCTTGGGCAGCTCGTTTTTGAACTGGCCCAACTGGGAGCCAAACCCGAACACAATGCCGGTAAACACGACCACCATCAGCAGCAAACACAGAATAATGGCCGCCACCCGGGGCACGCCTTTCAGCTCCAGCCAGCGGCTAATAGGGAGTAGCAGCAGGGCAAACAAGGCCGAAAACAGTAGCGGCAGCAGCACGTCGTCCAGCACCTTCAGCGAGTAAACCAGCAGAACTCCCGCCAGCAGCAGAAAGGCAAACTGAATGACGGGGGCCTGCCGTACCTCCGCGTTGGGCTTATGGCCGGAGGGGGGCAAATGGTGTTGGGTAGAGGGAGGAAACATGTTGCTAATATGATTGGGATGTAGGGGAGAGGAAAGGCGGTGTTGCAGAAGCAATAAGCCGGTAGGTAGGAACCAAAAGCGGCCAGTGCTGGGTTGGGAACGAAAAGTTTGCTAATTTTACTAGCGTAAGCTCGGCGCGGAAAAGGTCAATTTTCTGCGTTATTTTACCTCGCATACGTTTATTGGATTCCCGATGGCTGAACCACAAGTACTCCCCGCCCAACACGCCTACACCGAAGATAGTATCCGCTCCCTCGACTGGCGCGAGCATATCCGGCTGCGGCCCGGTATGTACATCGGCAAGCTCGGCGACGGCTCCAGCTACGACGACGGCATCTACGTGCTGGTGAAGGAAGTAATCGACAACTCCATTGATGAGCATGTGATGGGCCACGGCCGCACCATCGACATCAAAATCTCCGACCAGCGCGTGCAGGTGCGCGACTACGGCCGGGGCATTCCGCTGGGCAAAGTGGTAGAAGTTGTCAGCAAAATCAACACAGGCGGTAAATACGACAGCAAGGTATTTCAGAAATCTGTGGGCTTGAACGGCGTGGGCACGAAGGCGGTTAACGCGCTCAGCAATTATTTTCTGGTGCAGAGCGTGCGCGACGGGCAGATGAAGTCGGCGGAGTTTGAGCAAGGTGTGCTCAAAACCGACCCCAAGCCCCAGCCCACTTCCCAGCGCAACGGCACGCTGATGGTGTTCCAGCCCGACGATACCATTTTCAAGAACTACCGCTTCATCCCGGAGTACCTCGAAAACCAGGTTTGGAACTACGTGTACCTGAACGCGGGCCTGACCATCAACTTCAACGGGCAGAAGTACTTTTCCGAAAATGGTCTTGCGGACCTGCTGGCCCGCAAAGCCGATGCCGACAGCCTGCGCTACCCCATCATCCACCTCAAGGCCCCGGACATTGAGCTGGCCCTCACCCACGGCAACGACTACGGGGAGGAGTACTACTCCTTCGTGAACGGGCAGTATACCACCCAGGGCGGTACCCACCTGGCGGCCTTCCGCGAGGCCGTGGTGAAAACCGTACGCGAGTTCTACAAAAAGGAATACGACGCGGCCGACATTCGCGCCTCCATTATTGCCGCCATTTCCGTGCGGGTGCAGGAACCCGTGTTCGAGTCGCAAACCAAAACCAAGCTGGGCTCCCTCAACATGGGCGAGGATGGCCCCACCGTGCGCGGCTTTATCCTGGACTTCCTCAAGGAGCACCTTGATAACTACCTGCACAAGAACCCGGCCGTGGCCGAGGCGCTCAAAAAGCGCATTGAGCAGAGTGAGCGGGAGCGGAAGGATATGGCGGGCGTGAAAAAACTGGCCAACCAGCGCGCCAAGAAAGCCAACCTGCACAACCGCAAGCTGCGGGACTGCCGCTTCCACTTAGGCGAAACCAAAGATGCCGAGAAGGAGCAGCTCACCACCCTGTTCATCACCGAAGGCGACTCGGCCTCGGGCTCCATTACCAAAAGCCGCAACGTAGAGTTGGAAGCCGTGTTTTCCCTGCGCGGCAAGCCCCTGAACTGCTTCGGGCTGAAAAAGAAGATAGTGTACGAGAATGAGGAGCTGAACCTGCTGCAGCACGCCCTCAACATCGAAGAAGGCATTGAGCACCTGCGCTACAACCGCGTGGTTATTGCCACCGACGCCGACGTGGACGGCATGCACATTCGCCTGCTGCTGCTCACCTTCTTCCTACAGTTCTTCCCCGATCTGGTGCGCAACAACCACGTGTTCATCCTGGAAACGCCCCTGTTCCGGGTGCGCAACAAGAAAACCACCATCTACTGCTACAACGAGCAGGAAAAGCAGGCCGCCATGCGCCAGTTGGGCCGCAACCCCGAGGTTACCCGCTTTAAGGGCCTGGGTGAAATCAGCCCCGACGAGTTCGGCAAATTCATTGGGGAGAACATCAAGCTAGAGCCCGTCATTCTCCAGTCCGACCGCAGCATCCAGCAGGTACTCACGTACTACATGGGCAAAAATACCCCGGCCCGTCAGGAGTTTATCATCGACAACCTGCGCCTGGAAAAAGACCTCATCACCTCCGACGTGCTGCCCGTGAGCGAGGTAGCCGAAGAGGACGTGGCCTTTGCCTGAACGTTGTAGCGACGCGACACTGCCTGGTCGTTGAACAACCGGAGCCGCGCCGGCTACCCAACGGCCGCCAGGCCAGAAACACGAAGTGCCGCGTCTTGCCCAGTACCTTGCTCCCAACAACGCCCCACCCGGTCTCGGCCAGGTGGGGCGTTTGGCAATGGTGCGCACCGGTACCCCGGCTTTACCCGGCCACGGCCCGCGTTATGGGTTTCGAGCAGGGTGAGGCCGGCGGCTTTCAGGGCTTTGGGGGCGTAGGTAGCCAGGTTGGCGCGGCCCTCGGGTGGATGAGGTGCTAAATCTGCTGCTTCGGTGCGGTGCGGGGGCACCATGGGTAACAAGCTAAAAAGTATGGGATTCAGCTACGCCAGGCAGGTTGGGGGCACGCGGGAGGACCCGGCCCGGCCGCGCTTGTGCCCGCCCGTTGTATCTTTCCGAATTCTACTGTGTTCGTATGCCTTCCTTCCCGGTTTCCCCGCCTGATGACCTGACCCTGACGCTGCTGAATGTGTCCTTGACAGGTATCATTCTGTTTCGGCCGGTGCCGGGCGAGGCCGGGCCCGACGACATCGTGGACTTTGCCTATGACTACCTTAACCCGGCTGCCCAGCGGATGCTGCAGTTGCCGGAGCAGCCTGCCGATACGTTTCTTACCCTGTACCCCCATGCCCGGCAGACCGGTATTTTCGCCTTCTACTGCGCGGCCTACCACGCGGCCGAGGCCTGCCGCTACGACGTAAACTACCAGCACGACGGCCTGGATAACTTTTTCCGGCTCTCAGCCCAGCGCAGCGGGCCGCGGCTGGTGGTGAGCTTTACCGACACGGCTGACCACAGCCGTACGCCCGCCGAGCAGGCCCTGCGCGAAAGCCAGGCCCGGGAGCAGGCCGCACGCGCCGCCGCCGAGCGGGAGCGTAACCTGCTGGAGACCATTCTTACCCAGGCTCCCGTGGCCATGGGTGTGCTGCAGGGCGAGGAGCAGGTGGTGGTAGCCGTGAATGAGCAGATGAGTACCATCTGGGGCTACCCGCGGGCGCAGCTGCTGGGGCGCCCCTTGCTGGAGGCCGTGCCCGAGCTGCTGGGGCAGGGCTTTACCGAACTCATGGCCGACGTGGCCCGCACCGGTGTGCCCTTCGTGGGAACCGAAGTGCCGGCCCTGCTGCTGCGCAACGGCCGCCTGGATACCTACTACTTCAACTTCGTGTACCAGCCCCTCTACGACGCCGCCGGGGGGCTGCTAGGCGTGCTCGACCTGGCCGTGGATGTAACAACGCAGGTACACAGCCGCCAGGATATTCAGAACCTGAATGAGGAACTGGCTGCCACCAACGAGGAGCTGCACGCCGCCAATGAGGAATTCTTTCAAAACAACACCGAACTGGCCCGCACCCAGCTGCAGCTACAGCAATTAAACGAGGAGCTAGAAGCCCGGGTGCTGGCCCGCACCCAGGAGGCCCGCGCCGCCCGCGCCGAGGCCGAGGAGCATCGGGCCCGCCTGGAGCGGCTGTTTATGCAGGCCCCGGCCAGCATTTGCATCCTGGGTGGCCCCGCGCTGGTGTACGAGCTGGTAAACCCCGGCTATCAGCAGCTGTTTCCCGGACGCAGCCTGCTGGGTAAGCCCATTCTGGAAGCCCTGCCGGAAATAGCCGGCCACACCGTCTACCACACCTTTCAGCAGGTGTACGAAACGGGCGTCACGCACCAGGAGCTGGGTATGCTCATTCCGCTGGCTCGCCCCGAAGATGGGGTACTGGAAGACCGGTATTTCAACTACATCCAGCAGGCGCGCCACAACGAGCAGGGTCATATCGATGGGGTACTGGTGTTTGCTTTCGAGGTAACCGACCAGGTGCGGGCCCACCAGGCTCAGGAGGCCACGGCCAAGCAGCTGAAGCTGATAACCGACGCGCTGCCGGTGCTGATCAGCTACCTGGACCGGGAAGAAAAGTACCAGTTTGTTAATCAGGCCTATGAACCCTGGTTTAAGGTGCCGGCTGAGAGCCTGCTTGGCCGCACGGTGCGGAGCGTAGTGGGCGAGGCGGCCTACGCGCAAATCAAAGACTACATCGGGCGGGCCCTGGCCGGGGAGCAGCTCACGTTTGAAGCCCGCATGCCCTACAGCGCCGAGGTAATCAAGTACATCCACACCAACTATGTGCCCGATGTACAGCACGGGGAAGTGAAGGGCTTCTACGTGCTCATCACCGACATTACGGACCAGGTAGAGGCGCGCCGGCAGGTGGCCGCCGCCAACGAGGAGCTGCACCTGCGCAATGCCGACCTGGCCGCGCTCAACCAGCAGCTCACGCGCACGAACGTGGACCTGGATAACTTCATCTACACGGCCTCCCACGACCTGAAAGCTCCCATCACCAACATCGAGGGGCTGTTGCACGTGCTGCAGAGCATGCTCACTGTTTCGCCCGCGCCCGCGCCCGATGCCGCGCCCGTGCTGGGCATGATGTACGAGTCCGTAACCCGTTTTAAGCGCACCATCGGTCACTTGAGCGATGTAACCAAGCTGCAGAAGGAGCATGCTCAGCCTACTTCCGAGGTAGCCCTGGAGCCTGTGCTGCAGGATGTAGTTCTGGACCTGGCGCCCCTGATTTCCCAAAGCGGCGCCCAGTTGGCCGTGGACTTTGCCAACAGCCCCAGCGTACGGTTCTCCCCGAAAAATCTGCGGTCGGTGCTGTTCAACCTGCTCAGCAATGCCCTCAAGTACCGCCGTCCCGACCGCCTGCCCCGGGTGCGCCTGGGCAGCCACGCCGATGGCGACTACGTGGTGCTGACTGTGCAGGACAACGGCCTGGGGCTGGCGCCCGAGCAACTATCGGAGCTATTCACCATGTTCCGCCGCCTGCACAGCCACGTGGAAGGCTCAGGCCTGGGGCTATACATGGTCAAGCGCAGCGTGGAAAATGCAGGCGGGCATGTGTCAGTGGTCAGTGAGCCCGGAGCAGGCTCTACCTTTTCCGTGTACTTCCGGCGCTAGTTTTTGTAGCTTACCTTTTTACCGCCCCGAAATTTCCGGCCGGCTATACCTTCCGCTCTATGACTCCGCTACCATCCGTTCTGCTGATCGACGATGATCCGATCAATAATTTCCTCAACAAAAGCCTGCTTACGCGCCTGGGGGTGGCCAGCCACCTGCAGATAGCCCAGAGCGCGCACGAGGCCTTGCAGTACTTGGCAAAAGGCGGCCAGGCTGCGCCCGAGGCGGCACCGTCGCTGGTACTGCTGGACGTGAATATGCCCGGCATGAGCGGAATTCAGTTTCTGGAGGCTTACCGCCAACTGCCCGAAGTGCCGCCCAGCGTAGTGGTTATCCTGACTACTTCCCTGCACCCGCGCGACGTGCGCCAGGTAGAGGAGCTGGGTATTGTGCAGGACTTTTTAAGTAAGCCCCTCACCCCGGAGAAAGTAAACGGGCTGCTGCGAAAGCACTTCAACCGCCAACTGCCCGAATGCTAAATAGACGTGAGCTGCTTGCTGCAACCCGATAAAAGGCAGGGAGTGACGCAAAAGTAGCTCCTCGCATAGCGCCTGCTTAAATGGCAATTCCAGGGAATAGATACGTTGAAATATTACCAATGAAATTAGCTTGTAAATGAGGGGGCAAATGCCGTAATTTGAAGTAATGAGCGGTTTTAAGGCCAAATTCATCTTTGGAATATTGGTTCTTTTGGCTAAGAATTTTGGGAACTTTGCCAGCCTGCTTTGCCTTAGAGCTTATTGCGTTCTGCGCAGCTAACGGTACTTTTGATGACAACCCGCATACCCCTTGCCGACCAACCCCTTGTTTCGATGGTCAACTCCGACTCTCCGATTGATGATGCAGCCCAGCCCTTGCTTTTTGGCTCGGGCGACACGATGAGCTTTGAACCCACTGCGGCTGCGCCGGCCGCGGCCGAAATGGCCCTCGACGGAGAGCAGCCGGAAACCCCCGCCGAAACCCAGCAGCTCCTGCAGGAAATGGCCGCTGTCGATGCCGAAGCGTCGGTGGAGGAGGCCCCGGAGCCCGTAGCCGAGGAAGAACCCAAATTTGCCCCCGGCGAAACCATTCACGATGTAGCTACCGTGAATGGTATGTACCAGAACTGGTTTCTGGACTATGCCAGCTACGTGATTCTGGAGCGAGCGGTGCCGGCCATCGAAGACGGACTCAAGCCCGTGCAGCGCCGCATTCTGCACGCCATGAAGGAAATGGACGATGGCCGCTTCAACAAGGTCGCCAACGTCATTGGGCAAACCATGCAGTACCATCCCCACGGCGACGCCTCCATTGGCGACGCCATGGTGAACCTGGGCCAGAAGGACCTGCTCATCGAGACCCAGGGCAACTGGGGCGATATTCGCACCGGCGACGGTGCGGCCGCGCCCCGCTACATCGAAGCGCGCCTGAGCAAGTTTGCCTTGGACGTGGTCTTCAACCCCGACATCACGGAGTGGCAGATGAGCTACGACGGCCGCAAGCGCGAGCCTACCACGCTGCCCGTGAAGTTTCCTTTGCTGCTGGCCCAGGGCGTGGAAGGCATTGCCGTAGGCTTGAGTACCAAGATCATGCCCCACAACTTCCGGGAGCTGTGCAAGGCCAGCATCGACGTGCTGCGCGGGCGGGAGGTGCAGCTCTTTCCTGATTTTCCGACCGGGGGCCTCTGCGACGTCAGCAACTACCAGAACGGGCAGCGAGGGGGCAAAATCCGTCTGCGCGCTACCATCGAGAAGGCCGACAAAACCATGCTCGTCATTCGGGATATTCCCTACGGCACCACCACCACGGCGCTGATGGAGAGTATCGTGAAAGCCTCGGAGGCCAACAAAATCAAGATCAAGAAGGTCGTTGACAACACGGCGGCCGAGGTGGAAATACAGGTGCACCTGCCCAGCGGTGTGTCGCCCGACCTAACGATGGATGCGCTGTACGCTTTTACCGATTGCGAAATCTCCATTTCCCCCAACACCTGCGTTATCATCGAGGACAAGCCGCGCTTTGTGGGCGTGGACGATATGCTGCGCCTGAGCACGGGCAAAACGGTGCGCCTGCTGGAGCGGGAGCTGGAAATTCGTCAGGACGAGCTCAACGAAAAGTGGCATTCCGCTTCGCTGGAAAAGATTTTCATCGAAAACCGCATCTACCGCAAGATTGAGGAGTGCGAAACCTGGGCCGACATTCTCCAGACCATTGATACCGGGCTGAAAAAGTTTGTGCGCATCAGTGGGGAAAAGGAAAAAGCCAACGACACCCGCCTGGTGCTGCGCCGCGCCATCACCGAAGACGACCTCACGCGGCTCACGGAAATTCGCATCAAGCGCATCAGCAAGTTTGACGGTTTCAAAGCCGAAGAGTACATCCAGCGCCTCGAAGCCGAGCTGGCCGAAGTAGCCGACCACTTGGCCAACCTCACGCGCTACGCCATCAACTACTTCGAGGGACTGCTGAAAAAGTACGGCGCGGGCCGGGAGCGGAAAACCCAGCTGCGCACCTTCGACGTTGTAACGGCCCAGAAAGTAGCCGTGGCGAACCAGAAGCTGTACGTGAACCGCCGCGACGGTTTTGTGGGCTACGGCCTGAAGCGCGACGAAAGCGTGGAGTACATCTGCGACTGCTCCGACCTCGATGACATCATCGCCATCAAGCGGGACGGGACGTTTGTGGTCACGCGCATTGCCGAAAAAACCTTCGTGGGCAAGGACATCCTGCACGCCGGCGTCTACAACAAGAACGACGACCGGCTGGTGTACAACATGGTGTACCTGGATGGGGCCTCGGGCATTAGCTTCGCCAAGCGCTTCCTCGTTACGGGCATCACCCGCGACAAGGCCTACGACCTGACCAAAGGCACCAAGGGCACCAAGACGCTTTACCTCACGGCCAACCCCAACTCCGAGTCGGAAGTAGTAAGCGTACAGCTGTCTGATAAAGCCCCGGCGCGCGTCAAGCAGTTCGATTTCGACTTTGCCGAGCTGGCCATTAAAGGCAAAGGCTCCATGGGCAACATCGTGACCAAGCAGCCCATCAAGAAAATCATCCAGAAAAGCCTCGGCGACTCCACCCTGGGCGGGCGCGAAATGTTCTTCGATGCGGTAGTGGGCCGCCTCAACACGGCCGGGCACGGCCGCTACCTCGGCACCTTCGACACCGACGACACCCTGCTGACCGTGTACAAGGACGGCAGCTACGAGCTGAAAACGCCCGACCCGGCCCTGCACTTCGACGTGCCCAACATGGTGTTGCTGCGGAAGCTGGAGGCCGATACGGTTATCAGCGCAGTGTACGTGGAAGGCGAAACCAAGACGCACTACGTCAAGCGGTTCAAAATTGAAACCAGCACGCTGGAGAAGCGCTTTGCTTTTATTCCGGAGTCGAAGGGCTCCAAGCTATTGTGTGCCACCTGCTTCCCCGAGCCCGAGGTAGAAATAAAGCTGCAGCGCGACAAAAAAGCGGATAAGGAAACGGAAAAGCTGCCCTTGCACAGCTTCATCGACGTGAAGGGCTGGAAAGCCATGGGCAATAAGCTCAACTACTTCAAGGTGCATGGCGTGATCCTGCTCACCGACGAAGGCCCCGAGCCGGAGCGCCGGCAGCTGAAAAAGAAGGCCGGTCCGGCCACCATTCCCCGGCCGGCAAGCGTCGAAACCGGCCCGCTGCCGGATCTGACGGGGCCCGTCAACGTATCGGCGGCGGACATTGCCCAGGCGCAAGCCGTGCTTAAAACGCCCAAATCACAGCTCAAGCTTTTTTAATTACACTGCCTTTTCTTTGAAGCCCCGCCGACCAGCGGGGCTTCTTTTTTCGGGCCATTTCCGGAAACGGAAATTTCAGAACCCCGATAAAAAACGCAGCTTTGCGGGAAACCCTTATCCGTGGCTTCTCCTGCTCCCTGGCTTTTCCGGCTGCTGCCAACTGCGGGCCTTGTGGTCCTGCTCGCGGCGGGCGCGTGGCCGGCGGGGGGGCAGAGCAAAGCTCCAGCCGCCGCCCCGGCGTCGGCGCCCAAGCCCTCGGTGCGGAAGCTGCTGGCAGATGCTCGTGCCCTGCAACGCCAGTACCGCGACTCCGAAGCCCTGGATAAGTACGAGCAGGTGCTGCGGGCCGATGCCAAAAACTACGAAGCCCTCTGGCAGGCCGCCCTGCTCAACCTGCGCATAGGCCGCCGCTACACCGATGAAACCCGCAAAAGCGCCTATTTCACCATGGCCCGGGGCTACGCCGAGCGCAGCTGGGCGCTCAAGCAGGAGGGAGCCGAGTCGAACTACGCCGTGGCCCTGACCCTCTACGACCAGGCTACCCTGCTCCGCGCCAAAGACCGCCTGCAAGCCTACCGCGACATGAAGCCCTACGTGTTTCTGGCCGTAGCCCGCCGCCCCGACTGGTCGGAGGCCTGGCAGCTGCTGGGGCGCTGGCACTACCGCGTAGACCACTACAACCTGTTGGAGCGGGCTTTTAGCGTGCTGTTCCTAGGAGGCAAGCCTGGCGGGGCCAGCAGCCGCCAAGCCATTGATGCCCTGCAGCGCGCCAAGGAGCTGAGCCCGCAGCGCATGGAAGTGTATTTTGATTTGGCCCGGGTATTCGAAAATCAGAACCGGCGCGCTCAGGCCCTGGATATTCTGCGGCAGGCCGCCCTGCTCACCCCCGTTACTACCGAGGAGCTGGAAATCAGCCGGCGCTGCCGCAACCTGCGGCAAAAGCTGGAGCGGAAAGTCAGTCGGCAGGCCGCCGGGGCGCCAAAGTAGGAGCGGGGCTGCCGCCACTGTTATCTTTGCCCTATGAACACGCGCATCCTGGCTGATTTGGTAGCTGGCGGCGGCAAATATTGCCTGCTGCTGGCGGGTTTGTGGCTGGCTGCCGGCTGCAACCCCGAAGTAAGCGAAGCCCCCGAGGTGATGGTGCAGCTGGGCACCGTGCAAAGTGGCCCCGCTATTCAGGCTGAGGAGTTGAATGGGGCCATTGCCCGCCAGCCCGGCAACGCCAGCCTGTATGCGCACCGCGCCGAGTTTCGGCTGGATGCCGGCCAGGCCGAGCAAGCCCTGCGCGACATCAACCAGGCCCTGGAGCTGGATGATGCGCCGGGAGAGTTTTATTACCTGAAAGCGCGGGCTTTGCGGGCACAGGGCCAGTTGCCGGGGGCTCTGGCCGCCGCCGCCACTGCTTCCCGCCACGGCTACGCTTCTGCCTCGTTGAGCCTGCTAGTGGGGGAAGCCCACTTAGCCGCGCGCCATTATTCTGCTGCGTTAGACCACCTCGACCGAACCCTGCGTCAGGAGCCTACCAATGCCGGCGCCCTTTTCTACAAGGGCCTGGCCTACGCTGGCCTGCGTGACACGGCCCAAGCCCTGAGCTTTCTGCAAGCCAGCGTAAAGCTGGATCCGCATCAGCCGGAGACACTCCACCAACTGGCCTTCCTAGCTAATGCCAACCACCAGCCCCTGCTGGCAGCGCCTCATGCGGCCCGGGGCATACGCCTGGCCCCTACCTACGGGCCGCTGTATTATGACTACGGCCGGCAGTTTGATCTGCAGGGTGCCCCCGATAGTGCCCAGCAGTATTTTCTGAAGGCACTGCGCTTCGATTCTACCCTGTACCGCGCCGATTATCGGGTCGCCCTGGCCCTGTTCCGGCAGCGCCAGTACAAGGCCGCTATTCCCCACCTGCAACGGGCTGTTCGCCGGTCGGCGGGGCTGCCCAACGTGCGGCAGATGCTGGCCGAAAGCTACGAGGCCCAGGGAATGCACGAGCTGGCCCTGGCTCAGTATCAGCAGCTGGTACTGGAAAACCCCGGCAACCGGCACTGGACGTATAAAGTGTGGAAGGGCAAGGCCCGGGCAGCGGGGCAGCCCACGAATGAGCCGCGCCGGGAAGCCGTGGCTCCTGTAGCGCCGCTAAGTATTTCCCGCCCTTCCTCGGGTTTTTAAGCGGCTTTTTCCGTGCCCAGCCCAGCTACTGCCCGGGGCTGACTTCGCCCAAACTTTCGCTCATCTTTCTAACTTGCGGCCTCACGGCTGTTTGTATAGCCATTATCTACCCCATTCAATGCTTGATATTACCCTCCCCGACGGCTCGGTGCGCCAGTTTGTAGATGGCACCACGGGCTACGACGTGGCCGCCAGCATTAGCGAAGGCCTGGCCCGCAATGCCCTCGGCGTGCGCGTCAACGGCGAAGTGCGCGACCTGCACCGCCCCATTACGGAAAATGCCCATGTGGCTATTCTCACCTGGAACGACCCGGAAGGTAAGTCTACCTTCTGGCACTCCTCCGCCCACCTGATGGCCGAAGCCCTCGAGGCGCTGTACCCCGGCGTGAAGCTGGGCATCGGCCCCAGCATTGAGAACGGCTTCTACTACGATATCGACCTGGGTGAAGGCCGCACGATTTCCTCCGAGAACTTCCCCGAAATCGAGAAGAAAATTCTGGAGCTGGCTAAAAAGAAAAGCCCGTATGAGCGCCGGGAGGTGAGCAAGGCCGACGCCATTGCCCACTTCACCGAAAAAGCCGACCCCTACAAGTTGGACCTGCTGGAGCGCCTGGAAGATGGTTCTATCACGTTCTACACCCAGGGCGACTTTACCGACCTCTGCCGGGGGCCGCACATTCCGGATACTTCGCCCATCAAAGCGGTGAAGCTGCTGAACGTGGCCGGGGCCTACTGGCGCGGCGACGAGAAGAATAAGCAGCTCACGCGCATCTACGGCATCACCTTCCCCAAGGCGAAAGAGCTGACGGAGTACCTCGAAAAGCTGGAAGAAGCCAAGCGCCGCGACCACCGCAAGCTGGGCAAGGAGCTGGAGCTGTTTGCCTTTTCCGAGAAAGTAGGAGCGGGGCTACCCCTGTGGCTGCCCAAAGGCACCGCCTTGCGCGAGCGGCTGGAGCAGTTTCTGCGCCGGGCCCAGACGAAGGCCGGTTATCAGCCCGTAGTCACCCCCCACATTGGCGCCAAGGAGCTGTACGTGACGTCGGGGCACTACGAGAAGTACGGCGCCGACTCGTTTCAGCCCATCAAGACGCCAAACCCGGGCGAGGAATTCTTCCTCAAGCCCATGAACTGCCCGCACCACTGCGAAATCTACAAAACCAAGCCGCGCTCCTACCGGGACCTGCCCCTGCGCCTGGCCGAGTTCGGCACGGTGTACCGCTACGAACAGAGCGGGGAGCTGCACGGCCTGACGCGGGTTCGGGGCTTTACTCAGGATGATGCCCACATCTTCTGCCGCCCCGACCAGGTGAAAGAGGAATTCCTGAAGGTAATTGACATCGTGCTATACGTGCTCAAGGCCCTGGATTTTCCGGATTTTACGGCGCAGATTTCCCTCCGCGACCCGGAAAACAAAACCAAGTACATCGGGTCGGATGAAAACTGGTCCCGGGCCGAGGCAGCTATCCAAGAAGCAGCCGCCGAGAAAGGGCTGAATACCGTAACAGAGTTGGGCGAGGCGGCTTTCTATGGTCCCAAGCTCGACTTTATGGTGCGCGACGCCCTCGGCCGCAAATGGCAGTTGGGTACCATTCAGGTAGACTACAACCTGCCGGAGCGCTTCGACTTGGAGTACGTAGCTTCTGACAACTCCCGGCAGCGCCCCGTCATGATTCACCGGGCCCCGTTTGGGTCGTTGGAGCGCTTCGTAGCCGTGCTGATTGAACACTGTGGGGGCAATTTCCCGTTGTGGCTCTCGCCCGAGCAGTTTGCCGTACTGCCTATTTCGGAGAAGTACCAGGAGTACGCTCAGCAAGTATTCGACCGCCTCAGCCAGGCCGAGCTGCGGGGTACGATTGATGCCCGCGATGAGAAAATCGGGCGCAAGATCCGGGATGCCGAAATGTCCAAGGTGCCGTATATGCTCATTGTGGGCGAAAAGGAACAGGAAAACGGCATCGTGTCGGTGCGCCGCCACGGCGAAGGCGACCTGGGCTCCATGCCCATCGATGCCTTTGTGCGAAACTTCCAGGAACAGGTAGCCGAGATGATGCGGGGCGCCTAGCGCCCCGGGATTCTTCAGCCGTATTTCGCTCCCAGGTTGTTGCAATAGAAAAAAAAGCGGATATTTGCCCACTGATACGCCCGCCCGGCTTGCCGTGACGGGCGTATCAGTGCCAGATAGCCATATCTTTCACCTTTCAGTAGGAGGACTTTCCCATAGCTACCCCGAATCGTCGTTACGTACCTCGCCAGCAGGTGGAGGAGCCGTTCAAAATCAACCAGAAGATTACCGCCCGCGAAATTCGCCTGGTAGGAGAAAACGTTCAGGTTGGTATTTACCCCATTGAGCAGGCCCGCCGCATGGCCCAGGAGCAAAATCTGGACCTGGTGGAAATTTCGCCCACGGCCGTTCCGCCCGTGTGCCGCATCATCGACTACTCGAAATTCAAGTACGAGCAGAAGAAGCGTACCCGCGAGCTGAAAGCCAAGGCCACGAAGGTGGTAGTAAAGGAAATCCGGTTTGGTCCGAACACCGACGACCACGATTTCGCCTTTAAGCTGAAGCACGCCCAGGAATTCCTGAAGGAAGGCGCCAAGATTAAAGCGTACGTGCACTTCGTTGGCCGCAGCATCGTGTTCAAGGAGCGGGGCGAAATCCTGCTGCTCAAGTTTGCTCAAGCCCTGGAAGACCTGGCTAAAGTAGAGCAGCTGCCCAAGCTCGAAGGTAAGCGCATGTTCCTTTACCTGGCGCCCAAGGTTATTGCCAAGCCCAAGCCCGCTCCGGCGCCGGCTCCCGCGGCCAAAGCCGCAGGCAGCAAAGAGCCCAAGGAAGCCGCGCCAAAAACCGACCAGGAATAGGCGTTGCCAGCAGGTTTCTTAAGTGAATTTTCAGGCTAACCGGCCCTAGGCAGCCGGCCGCCGTAGTTGTTTTACCCTTTATTTCCTTCACAATGCCGAAAATGAAAACCAAGTCCGGCGCCAAGAAGCGTTTCTCGCTCACCGGCACCGGCAAAATCAAGCGTAAGCACGCCTTCAAGTCGCACATCTTGACCAAGAAATCCATCAAGCAGAAGCGTAACCTTACGCACGCTACGCTGGTTAGCTCGGCCGATATGAACCGCGTTAAAGACATGCTGAATCTGTAATAAATGGTTGATTGCTCGATGATTAGCCAGCTCTGACTGAACTGCTTAATCATTCAACCATTTGCCAATTTTTTCACCAGGCGTTCGGCTGAAACCAAGATGCGGAACTCCGCCGCCGACCGCCAAAAACTCCAGTAGGTTATGCCAAGAAGCGTCAACCACGTGGCTTCCCGCCACCGTCGGAAAAAAGTAATGAAGCTTGCGAAAGGCTATTATGGCCGTCGCAAGAATGTATGGACCGTAGCGAAAAACGCAGTAGAAAAAGGTCTGCTGTATGCTTTCCGCGACCGTCGCGTGAAGAAGCGTGAGTTCCGCGCTCTGTGGATTCAGCGTATCAACGCCAGTGCTCGTCAGCACGGCTTGTCGTACTCTCAGTTCATGGGTGGCCTGAAAAAGGCCGGTATCGAGCTCAACCGTAAGGTATTGGCAGATCTGGCTCTGAACCACCCCGAGGCCTTCAAAGGCATCGTTGACAAGATCAAGTAGGCATTTGCCTTCAAACAAAAAGCCCGGCTAAACCAAGCCGGGCTTTTTTGTTGTATTACTCAAGGTGTTTAGGGCTGTTGTGCTCAGGCGGGCTCGGCATTTTTACGGGCCAGTAGCAGCCAATTACGGGCCGCTTCAATATCCTGAAACAGGCACATTTCAAAGCGGGTACCCACCCGTTGGTGCATGGCTTCGGCGGAGGACTGCCCGAAAATTCCAGGGGCTACCACGTGCGCAAAGCGCGTGAGGCCGGCGGCCAGGGCTTGCGGCATCCAGTGTTGCTCTATCCAGTCGTTGGCCTGATTCCAAGAGCCGATAACCCCCCTATTATCGTTTAGGATGTAGGCACAGTTTGTTGCCTCAAGCGCCCGCAGAACGCCCTCGCAGCCCTGTACCACGGTATCCGTCGAAAGCAGTCCTTGCCAGTCATTGTAAAGCCACTGGTTGGCTGGATCATACTGCACCGTGAGGTACACCTTGCCAAATGAATTGGTATACTGCTGCTGGTCCATATATGCTGCTGACGGGGTACGCAATGAATAACCCTGAAAATGCGAAAACCGCCCCGGCACAAGCCAGGGCGGTTTTCGCTGTGGTAGCGGGGACGAGAGTTGAACTCGTGACCTCAGGGTTATGAATCCTGTGCTCTAACCAACTGAGCTACCCCGCCGGGTTTTTGGTGCCGCAAAGGTAGCCACAAGATTTGTAGCGGCGCAAGCGTTGGCGCAAAAAAAAACCCATTATCTTGCCGCAAACCAACGGTGCGGCTGTGCACTAGTTGGCCTTCGATTTGTTTTTCATCCGCTTATGCCGCTCTCCGCTACTCGCTCCAAACACCGGTTCACGGTAGAATATCCAATCAACGCTTCGCCTAAAATCTTATATCCATACCTGGCTAGCGCCTCCGGCCTCGGCCACTGGTTTTGCCAGAAAGTACGGCTGGACGAGCAACATCATTTTATCTTTACCTGGGATGGGCAAGACCACTACGCGGAAATGAACTCCCACCGCACCAACCGGTCGGTGCGCTTTGTATTCCTCGATAAAAACCGCCGTCATACCCCGGATGCTAATTTCCTCGACTTCACCATCGAGTCCTCTGAATTAACTCAGGAAGTCTTCCTACGGGTAATTGATTACTCCGAGGAAACCGATGAAATCGAGTTGCAGGAAATGTGGGATAATTTGGTACAGAATCTGCGGGAGCAGGTTGGCGGCTAAGCACTGCCACACGCGCTTCTTCTGGGCGTAAGCAAAACGAGCGGTACTTTCGTTTTGCTTACGCTTTCTTATTGGCAGCCGGGAGCCCGCCGGGCACGCTGTATCCTTTATGAAAAAACTCGATAAACTGATTCTACAGGCCTTTGCCGGGCCTTTCTTTCTCACGTTCGCGGTGGTGCAGTTCATTCTGCTCACCCAGTACATGCTCAAATACCTCGATGACATCATCGGCAAGGATTTGGGCGGGGGCGTGCTGGCCCAGTTGCTGGCTTTCTTTAGCATCCTGATTGTCCCCATTTCCCTGCCGCTGGCTGTGCTGCTTTCCTCCCTCATGACGTATGGCACGCTGGGGGAGCACCAGGAGCTGACGGCCATCAAAACGTCGGGAATTTCCCTGCCCCGCATCCTGCGCCCGGTGCTGCTGGTGAGTTTGCTGCTGGCGGGGGGAGCCTTCTGGTTCAACAACACCATTGTACCCAAGGCTAACCTGAAAGCCTACAGCCTGCTCTGGGACGTGCGCCAGCAAAAGCTGGCCCTCGATATCCGGGAAGGCATCTTCTACAACGGTATTCCGGGGTATACCATCAAGGTAAACAAGAAGCTGGGCGAAAACGGGGACCGGCTGCACGGCGTCATGATCTACGACCATTCCCGCAGCGCCGGCAATTCGGCCATCATTCTGGCCGACTCCGGCCGGATGTTTACCCGCTTTGGGGGGCAATACCTGAGTCTGGAACTCTATAGCGGAACCAGCTACATCGAGCAGCCCGAGGCCAACAACCGCTCCGAAACCGGCTTTATGCGCCAGAATTTTCGCCGGAACCTGATAACCTTCTCACTGGCTTCCTTTAACCTGGACCGCACCAAGGAAGAGCTGTTTTCGGAAAACAAGATGATGAAGAACCTGCAGCAACTTCACAGCTACACCGACTCGCTACAGCGACAACTAGGCGTGGAACGCCTGAAGACCACCGCCGAGCTAAATTCCTACTATTCACATCTGCGGGTAGATACAACGGGGCAAACCCAGCGGGAGCGACTGGCCCAGTGGAAACGCATTCCGGTGCGCCGCCTGACGCCCCTTACGCCCGGGCTGGTGCAAAACGCCACTGACCGGGCCCGCAACGTACAGTCTTCTATCACCAGCTCCCAGATCCGCCTGGCCGAAATTGCCCGCGACACCAACAACTACCGCATCGAAATCTACCGCAAGTACACCCAGTCGGCGGCCATCCTGATTATGTTCCTGATTGGAGCCCCGCTTGGCTCTATCATCAAGAAAGGGGGCCTGGGCGTGCCCGTGCTGATTTCCATTATCTTCTTTATCGTATTCTATGTGCTGTCCATTATTGGGGAGAAATATGGGCGGGAAGGAGTGATGCCCGTGGGCATCGGCATGTGGATGGCCAACCTGATTCTGCTGCCCATTGGCGTGTTCTTCCTAAACCAGGCCCGCCACGACTCCGGCTTGCTGGAAGTAGACTTCTGGCGCCGCCTGCCCGCCCGCTTGCCGAAGTTTTTGGGCGGTGCCCCGAAAGCCTAGCAACCAAGGTGGTTTTTCGACTGTGGGGTAGTGATACAGCCGAAAAAACCGTTACCTTTGCGGCACCCCGAGGTGCGGGGTAATGCATAATTTCATTTTTAAATCCAAGACGGGGAAACCTATCTGCCGATGAAACTCACTACCGAAGCAAAACAGGCTATTTTCGAGAAAAGCAGCCTGCAGAAGTCTACCACCGATACCGGTTCGGCCGAATCGCAAATTGCGCTCTTCACGCACCGCATCAACCACCTGACGGAACACCTGAAGGTGAACAAAAAAGACTTCTCGACCCGCCTGGGTCTGCTGAAGCTTGTAGGTAAGCGTCGTCGTCTGTTGGATTACCTGCAGCACCGCGAAATTAACCGCTACCGCGCAATCATTAAAGAGCTGGGTATCCGCAAGTAACCTCGCCCTAATGGAGCAGGGAGCCTTTTTTCAAAGGTTCCCTGCTCTTTTTTTGGGCAGTCTGGTCAGCGGCGTATTCCCACAGACTGCTCTTCCCCCCGAAAATTCCTACCTAGAGCAAAAGGGGGCCGCTGCCGGCCCGCTTTTTACGGCTGCTCGCCCGCTGTCGCTTTTTCAAGCAAACTGAGAAGATGCCCAATTACAACGCTATTACCAAGAGCATTGCCCTGCCGGATGGTCGGCAGATTACCCTGGAAACCGGCAAGCTGGCCAAATTCGCGGATGGTGCCGTGGTAGTTCGCCTCGGCGACGCCATGCTGCTGGCTACCGTCGTGTCGCAGCCCAGCGCCCGCGGCGACGTGGATTTCCTGCCCCTGTCGGTTGATTACCAGGAGAAATTTGGCGGTGCCGGTAACATTCCCGGCTCGTTCCAGCGTCGCGAAGGCCGCTTGTCGGACTACGAGATTCTGGTGTGCCGCATCGTAGACCGCATCCTGCGCCCGATGTTCCCCAAGGACTATCACTACGAGGTGCAGGTAATGATTACCCTGATTTCGGCCGATAAGACCGTGCAGCCCGACGCCCTGGCCGCCCTGGCCGCTTCAGCTGCTCTGTCGATTTCGGATATTCCCTTCGCCGGCCCCATCTCGGAGGTTCGTGTGGCCCGCATCGACGGCAAGCTGCAAATCAACCCCCTGACCGCCGACATTGCCCGCGCCGACATCGACCTGATCGTAGGAGCCACGGCCGATTCGGTAGCCATGGTGGAAGGCGAAATGAACGAAGTGAGCGAAGAGGAAATGGTGGAAGCCATTGCCTTTGCCCACGAAGCCATCAAGGAACAGGTTCGCGTACAGCAGGAATTGGCCGCCGCCGTGGAAAAATCCCACGTGAAGCGCGAGTATCCCAAATACGAGGAAAACGATGAGCTGAAGCAGCGCATCACCGAGGCCGTATACCAGGGCGCTTACGAGGTAGCCAAGTCGGGGAATACCAGCAAGGCGGGCCGTAAGGAGGCTTTTGGTGCTATTAAAAAGCCTTTGCTGGAGCAGCTGCTCGCCGAAAACCCCGAGCTGGACCAGAAAATGTTCGGCCGCTACTACGGTTCGGCCGAGAAGAAGGCCATCCGCGATATGATGATCAAGGAGCGCACCCGCCTCGATGGTCGCCAGCTGACGGAAATTCGCCCCATCTGGAGCGAGGTAAATTACCTGCCCGGCGCCCACGGTTCGGCCTTGTTCACCCGCGGCGAAACCCAGTCGCTGACCACGGTTGCCCTCGGCACCAAGCTCGATGAGCAGATCATCGACACGGCCATGACCTCGGGCTACAGCAAGTTCATGCTGCACTACAATTTCCCGGCCTTCTCGACCGGTGAGGTGAAGCCCAACCGCGGCCCCGGCCGCCGCGAAATCGGCCACGGTAACCTGGCCCAACGCTCCTTGAAGAAGGTAATGCCTTCCGACGACGAGAACCCCTACACCGTGCGCATCGTGTCGGACATCCTGGAGTCGAACGGCTCTTCGTCGATGGCCACGGTTTGCGCTGGTTCGATGGCCCTGATGGATGCGGGTATTCCGGTACGCGCCGCCGTTTCGGGTATTGCCATGGGCCTCGTGCAGGACAAGGAAACCGGCGAGTACGCCGTGCTGTCCGATATCCTGGGCGATGAGGACCACCTCGGCGACATGGACTTCAAAGTAACCGGCACCGAGAAAGGTATCGTGGCTTGCCAGATGGACATCAAAATCCAGGGCCTGAGCGCCGAAATCATGACGGCCGCCCTGCACCAGGCCCGCGAAGGCCGCCTGCACATCCTGCGCGAAATGGCCAAGACCATTGCTGCGCCGGCTGCCGAGCTGAAGCCGCATACGCCCCGCTCGCACAAGATGCTGATCGACAAGGAGTACATCGGTGCCGTCATCGGGCCCGGCGGCAAAGTCATTCAGCAGATCCAGAAGGATACCAACGCCACGGTTATCATCGAGGAGAAGGACGAGAAGGGCCACGTGAGCATCTACGCTTCCAACCAGGAAGACATGCAGGGGGCCATCGACCGGATCCGGGCCATTGCGGCTACCCCCGAAGTGGGCGAGACCTACAAAGGCAAAGTGCGGAGCATTCAGCCCTACGGTGCCTTCGTGGAAATCATGCCGGGCAAAGACGGGCTGTTGCACATTTCCGAGGTAGCGCACGAGCGTTTGGCCACCTTGGAAGGCGTGCTGGAAGTAGGCCAGGAGATTGACGTGAAACTGCTGGATATCGACAAGAAAACGGGCAAGTACCGGTTGTCGCGCAAGGTGTTGCTGCCCAAACCGGAGCGCGCTGCCGACTCCAACGGCGCAGCTTAACCCGCCGCTGCCGAACTTTCGCGGGTACCGGGGTGTTGCACACAATCAAGCCCGGTACCCGCGTTTGGGTATCTTCCGTAAACCGGACAAGAAACGACGTTACTAGCAACCTCAACTCCAATCTCTCGCGCCCGCAATGAGACAGTTAAAAATCAGCAAGCAGATCACCAACCGCGAAAGCCAGTCGCTGGATAAATACCTCCAGGAAATTGGCAAGGTGGATCTGCTAACCCCCGACGAGGAGGTAACGCTGGCGCAACGCATCAAAGAAGGTGACCAGCAAGCGCTGGAAAAACTCACCAAGGCTAACCTGCGCTTCGTGGTGTCGGTGGCCAAACAGTACCAAAACCAGGGCTTGTCGCTGGGCGATTTGATCAACGAGGGCAACCTGGGTCTGATTAAAGCCGCGAAGCGCTTCGACGAAACCCGTGGTTTTAAATTCATCTCCTACGCCGTTTGGTGGATTCGCCAGTCGATTCTGCAGGCCCTGGCCGAGCAGTCGCGCATCGTGCGTCTGCCCCTGAACCGGGTAGGCTCGCTGAACAAAATCAGCAAGTCCTTCTCCGAGCTGGAGCAGAAGTTTGAGCGGGAGCCCTCGCCCGAAGAAATTGCCGAAGTACTGGAGCTGACGACCTCGGAAGTGGTGGACACGCTCAAGATTTCGGGTCGCCACGTATCGGTAGATGCTCCGTTTGTGCAGGGCGAGGAAAACCGCCTACTCGACGTACTCGAAAACGAAGACGAGGAAAGCCCTGACATGGGCTTGATGAACGACTCCCTCCGCAAGGAAGTGCAGCGCGCCCTGAGCACGCTCACCAAGCGCGAGGCCGACGTTATCACCCTCTATTTCGGACTGAACGGGGAACATTCCCTCACCCTGGAAGAAATCGGCGAGAAGTTCAACCTCACCCGCGAGCGGGTGCGTCAGATTAAGGAAAAAGCCATCCGCCGCCTGCGCCACACCTCGCGTAGCAAAGCCCTGAAGCCTTATCTGGGGTAGATTTTCTACTCCGTCTCAACAAACCCTGACCTTTGGTTGGGGTTTTTTGTTGTACTCCTGTACGGATGCTGTCTTACTGGTTCATGACCAATGGCGCAGCTTCGGTTTGGTGGGTAAGAGCGTACTACGCCGCACCTGTTACCTTTGCACTCCCTAACCCAACTCTTCCTGGCGCAGGCATTGGCCCGCGCTACCTCTTGTATATGGCTACTACCACTCCTGAACACGTCAAGTGTTTGATTATCGGCTCGGGTCCAGCAGGCTATACGGCAGCTATTTATGCGGCCCGGGCTAACATGCAGCCCGTGATGTACCAGGGCCTGCAGCCCGGCGGGCAACTCACCATCACCAACGACGTGGAGAACTTCCCCGGCTACCCCGACGGCATCATGGGACCGGAAATGATGGAGGATCTGAAAAAGCAGGCCGCCCGTTTCGGCACGGATATCCGCTACGGCCTGGCTACCTCCGTAGACTTTTCGGGGCAGCCCCACCGCGTGACTATCGATGAGCAGACGGAGCTGACGGCCGATGCCGTGATTATTGCCACCGGCGCCTCGGCTAAGTGGCTGGGCATTCCTTCCGAGCAGCGCCTCAATGGCTCGGGCGTGTCGGCCTGCGCCGTGTGCGACGGGTTCTTCTACCGGGGCAAAGATGTAGCTATTGTGGGTGCCGGCGACACGGCTGCTGAAGAAGCGACTTACCTGGCTAATCTTTGCAATAAGGTGTACATGTTGGTGCGGAAAGGGGAGATGCGTGCCTCCCGCATCATGCAGAAGCGGGTGGAAGACAACCCCAAGATTGAAATCCTGTGGAATACTGTCACGGATGAAATCCTGGGCGAGCACGCCGTAGAAGGCGTGCGGGTAAAAAACGTGCTAACCCACGAAACGCGCGAAATTCCAATTCACGGTTTCTTCGTGGCTATTGGACACGAGCCTAACTCCAAAATATTTCAGCCCTACCTGCACCACGATGAGCAGGGCTATCTGAAGACCATTCCCGGCACCAGCAAAACCAACGTGGACGGCATTTTCGCCTGCGGCGACGTGCAGGACTACACTTACCGGCAAGCCGTAACGGCGGCCGGTACCGGCTGCATGGCCGCCTTGGACGCCGAACGGTATCTGGCGGCGAAAGACCTGCATTAATGAATTGCTGCTGGCCGGTGGCTATTAGCTGTTCGCATTTAGCCGCACGAGCAGTTCCCGGCGGCAAAACGCCGGGAACTGCTCGTTGAAGTTCGTTTGCTGCTTCTCACATGAAAATCAATAGCCAATCGTTAGAGGCCAACAGCTAGTAGCCATCAGCTACCAGCTCTCATCCTAAATCCCGCTGCATTTGCTGACCAAAGTAATTTCCTGGCTGGGCCTCGTGCTGTGTCTGTTGCTGCTGGCTTGCCCCGAGCAGGTCCAGGCCCAGCGCCGCCGCACGACGCCTGCCAGCTCCAAAGGCAAGACCTCCGGGAAGCGCAAGGACTTTTTCAAGTTCAAGTCGCCGACCATCCGCTATGTGCGTCCCGATACCACCGTGCTCATCAAAACGGAAGACCTGCCCGATGATGACTCGGAGGCCTCGAAGTCCATCTACTTCAACCCGGCCAAAAAGCTGTCCATTGTGAGTGAGGACACGACCACGCTGGACGAGGGCGAGCAGCAGATCGTGGAAATGTCGGAGGAGGTGCTCATTGACTCTTCCTGGATTAAGGTGGCCGGCTATTACGCCATTTGGGATACGCGCAACATCAACCCCTACCGCGTAGACGGCCGCCGCATCCGTGACACCCTGAACCTGCGGCTGGTGGAGCCGGAAAAGCAGCGCTTCAGCAGAATGCCCCTCACCGAAACCCCGCTTACCTCTGACTTTGGTTTCCGGGGCTACCGCTGGCACTACGGCGTGGACCTGGACCTGGAAACCGGCGACTCGGTGAAAGCCGTGTTTGATGGGGTAGTGCGCATTGTGAAGTGGGACGGCTCTGGCTACGGCAACTACATTCTGGTGCGCCACTACAACGGCGTGGAAACCCTCTATGGTCACTTGCAGAAGTCGTTGGTTACGCCCGGCACGTTCGTAAAGGCCGGCCAGCTGATTGGGCGCGGGGGCAGCACCGGCCGCAGCACCGGCTCCCACCTGCACTTTGAGGTGCGCTATGAGGGCAACCCCATTGATCCGGAGCGCATGTACGACTTTCCCGATTACAAGCTGCGCGGCGACAATTTTCAAATTACCTCGGCGCTGTTCAACTACTACAACCAGGCGCTGCGGGCCCGGGCGGCGGCTAAGCGGCACGCGCCGGCCGCCGCCCGCCGCACTGTCACGCACCGCATCCGCTCCGGCGACACGGTGTCGGGTATTGCCCAGAAGTACGGCGTGTCGCAGGCCCAGATTCGCCGCCTCAACAGCGGCCTCAGTACCCTGCGCATCGGCCGCACAATTCGGATTAAGTAGCATTAACCAGCTCAACCGTTACAAGCCCTGCCGAATTCTATCCGGCGGGGCTTTTTTGTGACAATGGCTTGGTAGGAGCGGTGCCTGAAAGCGGAAAGAATGCCTACCTTTTAGCACCCGGACCGGAATGCGGTTGCTTTTTTTAGGGTAGTTCCGCCCTCCGGTCCTGCACCTGCCTGCTGCCCATGTTTGTTCACCTTGATCTGGGGGTTGTGTTTCAGCTGTTCTGCATTGTGCAGGGGCTGACAACGGCCGCCTACTTGCTGGCGGGGCCGCGCCGGCCGGGCAGTCGGTGGCTGGCCCTGTTGGTGCTGGCTCTCACGCTGCAGGTCGTAGATTATTTTCTGAGTCGCTCGGGCGTGTACTACCGGAATCGGTGGCTTTATTTTACCCCGCTGTTTTTTTCCTGGGGCTTTGGACCCTTGCTGCTCGCCTACGTACGGGCTTTGTATGGGGGCCGCCCGCTGCGGTGGCCACACTTTGCGCCCGTACTGGTGCAGGTGCTGTTCTATTGCAGTGTAGCCCTGCAGTCGTTTGATACCAAAACCTGGTTTTGGCTGGCCGTGCATAAGCCCTTTACGCGCTACGTTGAGCATTACGGAGCCGTACTGTCCGTGCTGTTGTATACGGGCTTGGCTCTGCGGTTTTTGCGGCAACAACCCAAGCCGCCGCGCTGGCTGACGTTGGGCTTGCTTGGAATAGGGCTGTTTTATGGGGCCGCCGCGCTCGACCCATTGGTAAACAGTTGGTATCTGCCGAAACAGGCGCCCAAGTTCTACCTCACCAGCTTGGTGCTGCCCGTGCTGGCCTATGGCTTGGCGCTGCTGGCCTGGGTAAAAACCCACGTAGCAACTGGTAGGATGCCCGCTGAGGCAGCCCCGGTAGGGGACACAACGGGTGAAGCCGAGCTGGAACCATCTACCTCCGTGGTAAGCCGGGAACCCCAGGAAATCAACCCCGAGCAGGTGCGCCGGGTGGTAGCGGCTTTTGAGGAAGAAGAGTTGTTTCGCAACCCGGAGCTCACCCTCGACAGCTTGGCCCAGCACCTCAACCTGACCCCCAACCTAGCCTCGCACTTGATCAATGCCGGGCTGGGCCAGTCGTTCTACGACCTGGTGAATGGGTACCGGCTTGCGGAAGTAAAGCGCCGGCTGCTCACGCCCGATGCCCGCCGCCTCACGGTGCTGGCCCTGGCGCTGGAAGCGGGCTTCAATTCCAAAACCACCTTCAACCGGGTATTCAAGGAAAAAACCGGCCTCACGCCCCGCGAGTACCAAAAGAAGTACCAAGCTACCCAGTGGGACGACTCGGTGCCGGCTGCGGGCTAGGTTTGCAGCCATCAACAACCCTTTGTGTTATGCGCCTGTTCCTTCTGGGGCTGCTTTTGCTCAGCCTGAATGCCTTTCGAGTCGCTGCCCAACCGGCTCCTGCCCCCTTGCCGGCGTCGGTGCCCACCCGCATTCGGGCAGTGGAAAACAGCCTGCTGCCTTACGTGCCCGTGGCCGGGCTACCGGGCTGGAACCTGCTGGACCGGATGAAGTACCACCGCGTGCCGGGGCTAAGCATAGCCGTTATCCACAACTACCGGGTGGAGTGGGTGAAGGGCTACGGCTGGGCCGATACCACCAAGCGCCTGCCCGTCACGCCGGCTACGCTGTTCTCGGCAGGGTCTATTTCCAAGCTGGTGACGGCTGGAGCAGCCTTGCAGTTGGTCCAGGCGGGCAAGCTGAGTTTGGACGCGCCCATCAATACCTACCTGAAATCGTGGCAGCTGCCCGAAAACGAGTTTACCCGTCAGCAGCCCGTCACGTTGCGGCGGCTACTTAGCCACCAGGGCGGTACCAGCCAGTCATCGTACTATGGGTTTGTGCCGGGAAAAGCCCCGTTGCCTTCGGTGGTGGATATCCTCAGCGGGCAGCCCCAGGCCGAGAGCCGGCCGGTAATAGTAAACCAGGTGCCGGGCTCGGGCTTCCAATACTCGGGTGGGGGCTACCTGGTGGCCCAGCTGGCGCTAATGGACGTGACCGGCCAGGACTTTGCGGCCCTTACCAACGAGGTGCTGTTCCGGCCCCTGCGCATGCGCAGCGCCACGTTTGCCCAGCCCTTGCCGGCAGCGTTGGCGGCTCGGGCGGCCTGGGCCTATTCAGAAAGTAGCTGGTTTAAGGGCGTACCCTACCTGTATCCGCAGCAAGCCCCCGCCGGGCTCTACGCCACCCCCGCCGATGTTGCTCGGTTTCTGCTGGAAGTGCAGCAAGCCTACCGGGGCCGCGGGCGGGTGCTGACCCAGGCCACGGCCCGGGCCATGCTCACGCCCCAGGCCGAGGTGTCGCAGGGCACGTACCGGGAGCAGATGGGTCTGGGGGCTTTCCTGCTGCAGCGCGCCGACCGTACCGACGACGCCACCCGCTACTTCGAGCACACGGGCGTGAATGCCGGTTTTCTGGCGTATGCCATCGGGAGCGTGGTAGGGGGCAATGGGGTCGTTATCATGATGAATAACAACAATGGCGCTGCGGAGCTGGGCAAGGAGCTGCGCCGGGCCGTAGCCAAGGTGTACGGCTGGCCCGGTTTTCTGCCCGATGCCATTCAGCCCCTGGCTGCTGCCTCTACGCATCTGGATGCCTATGCCGGCCGCTACCAGCGTGGCCCCGACGAGGTAGTGACGTTTCGGCGCCAGGATGGGCACTTGGTGGAAACCATCAACGACGGCCCTGAAATTCTGGTGTACCCGGTGGGCCCGGATACCGTAGCCTTCACTGACTTTGCCCTGCGCGGGGTGTTCCTGCGGGACGCGGCCGGGCAGGTGCGGGGGCTGCGCATTCCGGAGCTGAACCAGCAGCTGCCCCGGCTGGCCCCCGACCAGTGGCTGCCGGGCGAGCAGCTGCGCCGGGGCCGGATAGCCGAGGCCGTAGCCGGCTACCGTCAGCTGCACCTCAACGAGTACCAGCTCACCTACCTTGTCTACGAGCTCCTGAACGGGCGACCGGCTAACCTTCCAGCCGCCGAGGCGTTGCTCAACCTGGCTCAGGAGCAGTTTCCACAGTCGTCCATTGTGTTTGCGCGCTGGGGTGATTTGTACGTGCGGCAGGCCAACAAGCCTAAGGCCATTGAAGCCTACCAACAGGCCCTGCGCCTGTACCCCGAGGACAAAGACGTACAGGAAAAGCTGCGGGCCCTGCAGCCGTAGGAGGGCAGAGGCAGCAGACTACCGCAGTACCTGCTACTTTTGCCTACCCCGGTAGCGTCCGCCAGGCTTTGCCCAATGGTGTTTTTCTGCTCCCGAAATCCAAGCCCCTAAGTCCCCAAAAATGAAACTTGATATTCTGGTGCTGGCCTCACACCCCGACGATGCGGAGCTGTGTTGCGGCGGCACTATTGCGGCTGCTATTGCCCAAGGCAAAAAAGTAGGCATCGTAGACCTCACGCGCGGGGAGCTGGGCACCCGCGGTACGCCTGCTACCCGGGCCCAGGAAGCCGCCGACGCGGCCCGGCTACTCGGCATTGCGGCCCGCGAGAACCTGGGCCTGCCCGACGGCTTCTTCCGCAACGACCGGGAACACCAGCTACCCATTGTGGCCGCCGTGCGCCGCTATCAGCCCGATATTGTCTTCTGCAACGCCGTGCACGACCGGCACCCCGACCACGGCCGGGGCTCCGCGCTGGCCTCCGATGCCTGCTTTCTGGCCGGCCTGAAGATGATAGAAACCCTTGGAGATGACGGCCAGCCTCAGGCTGCGTGGCGCCCCCGGCAGGTGTACCACTTCATCCAGGACCGCTACATCAAGCCCGACTTTGTGGTGGATATTTCTGCCTTTTGGCAGCAGAAGCGCGCCGCAGTAGCCGCCTACGCTTCCCAGTTCAACGTAGCCGCCGACGGCCAGCCCCACACGCACATTTCCTCGCCGGAGTTCTGGCACTTCATGGAAGGCCGGGCCCGCGAGTTCGGCCACGCGGTGGGCGTAGAGTTCGGGGAAGGCTTCACGGTAGAGCGTCCCATCGGCGTGCGCGACGTAGCCACCCTGTTTTAGAAGTGCCGTTGCGTGGGTGGGGTACTAGGTTAAAACCCGTCAGGATCCATGTGTTGTCCGTGTTCGGATTACCTTAGTTGTTTCATTTGAACGTCATTCCGAGCCTGTGGCGTATCAAGCCAGTGTCCGCAGAATCTCGCGTGTTGATGTTGCTAGCGTAATCCAACGAAAAGGGCGAGAGGCTTTGTGCCTGGCTTGATGCGTCACAGGCTTCGCATGACCCGGGTTTCGGGAACATTTGCGGCTAAGTGGCTTTGCTCACTGTTACTAGCATTCCCTGCGGCTACTTTGGCTGCTGGGGCTCCAGCAGGGCCGCCAGGGCGGCGGCTTCCGCTTCCAGGGCCGTGATGCGGGCCTGCAGCAGGTGCCAACGGGTGCTGGTGGCCGGTGGCAAGGGGCGGGCCTGCCGTGGCAGCCAGCCCCGCAGCCAGATTCGACGCTGCGCGGTTTCCGCACTGTCGTCGGGAGCAGGAGCGGGGTAAGTGGTCAGGAGAGCTGGCAGAGCCTGGGCCCAGCGCGCGGTGGCCCGAGCTTGCGCGGCTAGCTTATCGGCCTCTTGGCGCAAGCCCGCGGCCTGCTGCAGGCAGGTGCGCCGCCGAAAATCCAGCTCCGCCGCCTCGGGGCCAGGCGCATCGGGCGGTAGGGCCAATGCTGGGGCGGCGGCTTCGAGCGGGGCGTTGTAGTCGGGTGGTACACGCTGCAGCAGGGGCAGCAGCGCCAAGGCTACTTCCTCCGTAAGCCTGCGCCTTCCGCTTTCTATGCCCTGCACCAACGATGGACTCACGCCCAGAAACAACGCCAGCTGATCCTGCCGCAACCCAAACCAGGCCCGCACACGGGCCAGCACATTCAAGGAAACTCGCGCACGGCGGGGCATAGACTGGAGCTGTCAGGTATTTTTCGTTAGTTAAAAATAACCGACAATTTTTCTGTGGGTTTTGTCATGTATTTTACATTTTATCATAATACCTGACAAGCTCCGCAAACCGGCTGCCGCGGGAGGCTAACCTGAATTGTCCGGACGGTGCGAGGGGACAAACTATACAGGGCGCAACGGCGCCTTTGCGTTGCGAAGCTGCAGACAGGGCGGGTAATTGGCAGGTTGGTGGTAGCGGGGTGGTGGGTTTTGTGTAGCTTAGAGTTCCTGGCGGCCGGTTTTCCGGCATTTAGCGATTGACCATGCACTCTTCTGATTTCTTTAGTACCGCCTCGGAACCGGCACCGGCCGAAGCTCTTCCGGCGGCAAAACCCGCCAAGCGCCTCCGCCTGAAAGCGGCGGCTGCCACCACGGCTACCCAACTGCTCCCCCTGCTCAAGCTCCTCGACACCATTCAGCCCCAGGTGGCCAGCGACTCGGTGTTTCACCTGCGCCGCCTGAAAATTCAGGCCCACTTTGCGGAGGTGCGCGAGGAAATCCGGGCCGAGCGGCCCCGGCGGCAGAAGCTGCAGGTTGCCTTTCAAGCCCTTTCGGAGCTGGTGCGCGAAGAAGCCCGCGACATCAGCCGCGACGAGCTGCAGCAAGCCGCCAAGGAAGTGGTGCTGGCCACCCTCAAAAATGCCCCGGCCTTGATCAATGCAGCGCATCAGGCGCGGCTGCTGGCGTAAATAGTTTTACCCTGCACTGGATTTGCAGACGTTTATTCAGCAGTACTATGCGACAATTATTATAGCGGATTCGTGAACCGTTCGCCCTGGCTACGGGCTGCTGCGTAGAGTAGACCATGAAACCGTATTCACTCGATTTGCGCAGCCGTGTGGCGGCGGCCTGCCACGAGCCGGGCGCCAG